>JBCNMJ010000082.1:0-17882 GCA_039594975.1 Chryseobacterium sp.
TGGATATAACCTGTTTCTTTTTTAAGATTGGTTTTGCCTTCTAAATCTGTAATCTTGTTTTTGAACTCGATATCAGCTCTTTGCAATTTAATCTGTTCACACAAATCATTTTTAGGAGGCAAGTTTGGCAGACTCGGCAAACCAATAGGACAGCCGTTTTCATCGGTAAAACCAGATTCCGGATTACTCGGGATCATAGAAGTATCACAAGGCGGGTCATGAGGATTTTCTCCTCCTCCCGTGCTTCCACCACCGCCTCCTCCTCCGGTTCCCGGATCAATAGGAGTAATGATATCATCATTTTGTTCCAGGCAGGTCGTGGTGACAATAGTATATAATATAGGAGGAGTACCTTGCTCCAGCCCGTTATAGATAGGGCAGCTTTCATAATTGGAACCGTTGTGCTGCTGGGTTCCGCTACAGGGAGCCCAATACGATTCTGTTTTTGTGGAGCATACCAGTCTTGCCAATTGACCGCTGCCGTTAAATGTTCCGTTTACCAGTTCCGTTACCTGGGTTTTTCCTTTTGTATCAACCATTAAACCTGCTTTCAGCCGTTCTTTTTCAGTGGAAGTAAGGGTATAAGTAATCAGCAATTCTCTGTAGCTGCCATCAGGAAGCGGAGATAACAGAAGGTTTTCCAAAGGGGCATCTTCGGGTGCATCATCTCTTTTGATGTGGAAAGTATAGGTGTGGTAATTGGGTCCGTTCTCAATATAAATGACATCATCGGTATCTATGGAAACCCCGTTTCCGTAATTAATGATCTTTCCGGTTACATTTACTTTAGAAAACGCCCTGATTCCTGCCTTCGCCTTTTCCAGCTCAAGTAAGATCTTAGTTTTGTGCTTACTGGCATCCAATGAAATCCTTTTTGTGGTAAGATGAAATGTGGGACTGTCGCTATACGTTTCATGTTCGGAGAACTGGTCTGTCCTGCAGGAGCAGATCATAAAAATTGCCATAAGGTTCAGGCAAAGCCGCACCAGTAATTTGTTCCTCATTCTATTGTGTTTTTAAGGTTAAAAATATAAAAAATTTATTACTCTACAAATATGTGACAAATATTGGAAGAACAAACGGAAGAAAATTACTGGTTTCCGTATTATTTTACTAAAAGAAAAAATATGTACTTTTGGAAAAAATACAGCACGCCATGACATTAGGTGATAAACTGAAGAAAGCGAGAATCGGCAAAAATTTTACGCAGGAATATCTTGCTGAGATGCTGAATGTTTCGCAGAAAACATACTCCAATTTTGAAAACGACAAAAGCAAACCCGATTTTCAGCAGGTAGAAGAAATTGCTAAAGCCCTGGAAGTAAGCGTACTTGACTTTTTAAGTGGAGATAATATTACCGTCAATCAAAATGATAATGAGATTGCAATAGCACAGAATTATGCTACAATCAATACCTCGGAAAAACTTATTGAGCAATATGAGGAGCGTATTAAAGAGCTGAAGGATCAGATACAGGATCTAAAAGAAGAATTGAAAAGGATAAGGAAATAAAAAGACACGGACGTTCTAAAGAAAACATCCGTATTTTTTGCCTAAAACGTCCGTATCTTTTTAGCAAAACCTACGTACGTTTTTATAACTGCAGAAACAGGTTCCCATAAAGGTCTTTTTTTATTGTTTTCTTATCAATATTTTTTTTATAATTTAGTTCTGTAATAAAATATTGTTTAACACAAATACCGAAAAAAATGCCTATCACATTCAATGTGGTTCCAAAGAAGAACCCACAGCAACCCGACAATCCCCCTAAATATTATGCCAATATCGTAGGCGAAGGGAAAACCACTCTTGCAGATCTTGCCAAATACGCAGCTACCGTTTCCACCGTATCAAAAGCCGACATCCTCGCCGTACTCGAAAGCACATTTTCTAAAATAGCCGATGATGTAGCCGACGGAAAGATCGTCTACGTAGGTGAATATTTCACCTTACAGGCAGGAGGCTCCAGTGAAGGAAAGGATACCCCTGACGAAGTGAGCGCATCAAGCATTAAAAGCGTAAAAACCATTTTCCGACCAGGGAAAATGATCAAAGATGCACTGAAGCTAGCCACTTATAAAAAGAAGGAATAAACTTTAAATATTCTGTTTATACGGAATAAAATGAATGCCGGCAACGGCCAGGCAACAACCATTCTGAATATAAAAAACTCCGCCCGCATCTTTGATGCGGGCGGAGTTTATATATAAATTAAATTATTTCAGCTTTTTCTTTACTGCAACCTCTTCATATACTTCAAGAATATCCCCTTGTTCAATATCATTATATCCTTTCAGGTTCAATCCACATTCGTATCCTTTGGTCACTTCTTTTACGTCATCTTTGAAACGTTTCAAACTTTCCAGCTCTCCGTCAAACTTCACAATACCGTCTCTCAATAAACGAACTTTAGAATTTCTGGTAACTTTTCCTGTAAGAACCATACATCCTGCAATAGTTCCCACTTTAGAAATCTTGAATACCTCACGGATTTCAACATTACCGATTACCTGCTCCTGAATTTCAGGAGAAAGCATTCCTTCCATCGCTTCTTTTACTTCATCGATCGCTTTATAGATTACAGAATATGTTCTGATTTCAATTTCTTCACGATCTGCAAGCTCTTTAGCATTTGCACCCGCTCTTACGTTAAATCCGATGATGATCGCATCTGACGCAGCAGCTAAGTTGATATCAGATTCCGTGATCTGTCCAACACCTGAGTGAAGGATATTCACGCTGATCTCTTCTGTTGAAAGTCTTTGTAACTGATCAGAAAGTGCCTCTACAGAACCATCCACGTCTCCTTTAAGGATAATGTTCAACTCTTTAAATTCACCTAAAGCAATACGTCTACCCAATTCTTCAAGCGTAGTATGCTTCTTCGTTCTGATCGAAAGTTCTCTCTGAAGCTGTTCTCTCTTATTTGCAATTGCTTTACCTTCACTTTCATCAGCGTAAACACGGAATTTATCTCCCGCTGTTGGAGCTCCGTCCAATCCTAAGATGGTTGCCGGAATAGACGGCCCTGCTTCCGCAAGATTTTTCCCTCTTTCATCGAGCAAAGCTTTTACCTTACCGTGATTTTTTCCTGCCACAACATAATCTCCGACTCTTAGTGTACCGGTTTGAACCAACATTGTTGCAACATACCCTCTTCCCTTATCCAAAGAAGCCTCAATAACAACTCCGTTGGCAGCACGATCCGGATTAGCTTTCAATTCTAGCATTTCAGCCTGAAGTAAAACTTTTTCCAGTAATACATCTACATTGTTACCGAATTTAGCAGAAATTTCCTGAGCCTGAACATTTCCTCCCCATTCTTCCACCAAGATATTCATCCCTGAAAGCTGCTGACGGATATTATCCGGGTTCGCATTTGGCTTATCTACTTTGTTGATTGCAATAATCATCGGAACACCTGCAGCCTGTGCGTGAGAAATAGCTTCTTTAGTTTGAGGCATCACATCATCATCGGCAGCAATTACGATGATTGCAATATCGGTAACTTGTGCCCCTCTAGCTCTCATCGCAGTAAATGCTTCGTGACCTGGTGTATCTAAGAATGTAATTCTTTGTCCGTTCTCCAGTTTCACATTGTACGCTCCGATGTGCTGGGTAATACCTCCTGATTCACCTGCAATTACGTTGGTCTTTCTGATGTAGTCAAGTAATGAAGTCTTACCGTGGTCAACGTGCCCCATTACCGTAACGATAGGCGCTCTAGGCAATAAGCTTTCTTCAGTATCAACATCTTCCTCTGAGTCTGTATCTTCAAGATCCGCATCTGAGAATTCAATTTTATATCCAAATTCATCTGCTACCAATAATAAGGTATCTGCTTCAAGTCTCTGGTTCATGGTAACCATAACGCCTAAAGAGAAACAAGCAGAAATTACTTCTGTTGGAGAAACATTCATTAAACTTGCCAATTCACCAACCGTGATGAATTCCGTAACTTTTAATGTTCTGTCTTGTGCATCAAGCTCTTGCTGACGCTCATCCTGTTCTCTACGGAAGTTTCTTTTATCTTTTCTATGTTTAGCAGATTTAGATTTTCCTCCTTTATTGGTTAGCTTCTCAAGAGTTTCCTTGATCTGGTTTTTAACTTGTTCATCGGTTAATTCAACAGGCATAGTTCTTTGACCAGGTCTGTTGTTTTGTCCGCCTCTGTTAAATCCGCCTCTGTTTCCACCTTGTCCACCTTGACCTTGCGGACGGTTTCCTTGGTTATTATTGTTTCCAAAACGGTTTCCACCTTGACCTCCCTGACCTTGTGGACGGTTTCCCTGACCACCTTGTCCTTGAGGACGGTTTCCTTGATTATTATTCCCATGAGGACGGTTTCCTTGACCTCCCCCCTGGTTGTTATTACCGCCTTGCTGATTGTTTCCACCCTGCTGGTTATTATTCCCGCCAGGTTTCTCAATTCTTTTTCTTTTCTTTTTAGCTCCAGGACCAGTTTTTGGCGCAAATTGAGTTAAGTCGATTTTTTCACCAACAATTTTAGGTCCGTCCAGTTTTTGGTAAACTGTTTCAATTTTTTGAGGCTCCTGATTTTCTTCTTCAGCTGTTTTCGGCTCTTCTTTTACCTCAACAACTTTTTTCGGAGCTTCTTTTACAACAGGCTTAGGAGTTTCCTTCACCTCTGCAACCGGCTTTTCTTCAACAGCTTTCTCTTCTACTTTTTTCTCCTCCACTTTTGGCTTATCTTTTTTTACCGGTCTGTTTCTAGATTCAATTTGTGATAAATCGATTTTATCTAAAACTTTAAACTCTTGTTTTTCAGGAGCAGATTTTACTTCCGGCTCTTCAACAACAGCTTCTTGTTTCTTTTCTTCCACTGTTGCTATAGGAGCAACCGGAGCTTCTTCCACTTCAGGTTTCGTAGGCTCTAGATCTATTTTACCTAAAATTTTAGTTTCTGGTTTGTTAGCTTTAGCTCTTATTACTTCAGGGGTTTTCTTCTCTTCAATTTCCAGCTTCTCTTCCGGAACTTTAGTGATCACCACCTCATGGGAAGCCTTACGTTGTTCACCGTCTTTGGCAAACTCAGCCTCCAATGCAGAATATGCCGCTTCTTCCAATTGAGCGTTAGGATTGCTTTCAACCTCAATACCCTTTGATTGTAAAAACTCTACTAATCTGGACATCGAAATGTTGAATTCCTTAACCGCTTTATTTAATCTAATTTTTGGCATTTATTATTTTTACTGTTTTTTTAATTCTTAAAATTAAAGTATTTCTTTTTTACTGTTTATTAAAATTTATTCATAAAATCTTAATCTTCGAATTCTTCTCTAAGAATACGCTTCACATCTTCAATTGTTTCTTCTTCAAGATCTACCATATTCAGAAGACTCTCAGTATCTTTATCCAACACCGATTTAGCAGTTGTAAGACCTACTTTCTTAAATTCATCCAAAATCCACTGCTCGATATCGTCATTAAATTCTTTCAATTCAACATCGTCATCCTCACTAGACTCTCTGTATACATCGATTTCGTATCCTGACAACCAAGAAGCCAGTCTGATATTCTGACCTTGTTTTCCAATTACTTTAGAAATCTCTTCAACAGGAGTGTAAACTAACGCATAATTTGCCTCCTCATTGATGTCAATTTTATTGATGGTAACATTTCCTAAAGCTCTCTTCACCAAAATCTCAGGGTTTTTAGACCACTGGATTACATCGATGTTCTCATTTTTCAACTCTCTTACAACCCCATGAATTCTTGATCCTTTCACACCCACACATGCTCCTACCGGATCGATTCTGTCATCATAAGCATCCACTGCAATTTTTGCCTTTTCTCCAGGAATTCTCACTACTTTTTTCAGCATAATGGTTCCATCCTGGATTTCAGGAATTTCCAGCTCCAATAATTTCTCTAGGAATTTTGGTGCAGTTCTGGAAATAATAATCTGCGGTTTTGATCCTTTAAAATCTACTGTTTCTACAATAGCTCTGATGTTTTCACCTTTTTTAAAGAAGTCAGAAGGGATTTGATTTTCTTTAGGAAGGATAAATTCATTTCCTTCATCATCCAAAAGAATCACGTGCTTGTGACGGATATGGTGAATTTCTCCTACCACAATCTCCCCAATCTTATCTCTGAATTGCTCATAAAGCATTGCATTGTTGTGCTCCTGAAGTTTTGTCGCTAAAATCTGCTTTAGAGTAAGAATATTTCTTCTTCCCAACTGCGCTACAGGAATTTCCATTGTAAAATCTTCACCTACTTCAAAAGTCGGGTCAATTTTCTTTGCCTCAGAGATCTCGATTTCAAGATCATCATCTTCAGACATTTCATCTTCAACAATCGTTTTGTTCAAAAATATCTGAAAATCTCCTTTATCAGGGTTTACAATCACATCAAAATGATCATCAGAATCATATCTTTTTCTCAAAAGAGTCTTAAGAGAATCTTCAATAATTGCCATCAGATCGATCTTACTGATCCCTTTTTCGTCTTTAAAATCACCAAAGGATTCAATCAACGCTATATTATCCATTTATCTTTTTTTCTTATTAAAATTTAATTACTACTAAAGCTTTCTTAATCTCAGAGTAAGGAACTTCTTTTTCCTCCTCTACATCAACCTTTCCTTTACCAATATCTTTTGGTTTACGATAACGCAATACCAAAGTGATTTTTTCTTCGTCCACTTTTGCCAGTTCACCTTCAATTTTAGAAGAGTCATTTAATAGCACTTCAATCTCTCTTCCGATATTTTTTGTAAACTGTCGTGGCGTCACCAACGGTTCGCTCAAACCGGCAGACATTACCTGCAAGCTAAAATCATGCTCCTCACGATCCATATTGAATTCTATGGCGCGGCTTGCATCCAGACAATCCTGAAGAGAAACTCCATTATCCCCATCCAAAATCACCGTAATATCATCTCCTGCAGAAATTTTTAAATCTATCAGAAACAAATCCTTTCTGGTCTCAAGGAAATCGTTCAATAATTCTTCAATTCTTTTTCTAAACTCCATAATATTTTATGATTTACTGTACGAAAAAAGGCTTTCGTTAGAAGCCTTCCCATTGTTTTTTCCGTAAATCTTCTGCAAATATAAGACATTTTTACTAAAAATACAAATTAGTCTAGTAATCAGACGGATAAGTTTTCTCACTAACGAACCAAAAAGCAAATCGTAATTATCGGAAACGGTGAAAGTATTTTTAGTATTTTTGTCATGAATTATTAAAAACATATACTTTGAATATTACAATAGTAGGAACAGGATATGTAGGTCTGGTAACAGGAACTACACTTGCAGAATTGGGAAATTCGGTTTACTGTGTTGATATTGATGAAAAAAAAGTGGAGGGAATGAAAAACGGTATCGTTCCCATCTATGAACCGAACCTTGAGGAAATGTTCCTGAGAAATATACAGGCAGAACGTCTGTTTTTCACGACCGATTTAAAAGAGGCTTTAGATAAAAGTGAAGTCATTTATCTTGCTTTACCTACTCCTCCCGGCGGAGATGGCTCTGCAGATCTGTCTTACGTATTACAGGTTGCCAATTCTATTGGTGAGATGATGACCGAATACAAAGTAATTGTAAATAAAAGCACAGTTCCTGTGGGAACCGCAGATAGAGTAAGAGATGTTATTGCCTCAAAAACCAATCTCCCTTTTGATGTTGTTTCTAATCCGGAATTTTTACGTGAAGGCTTTGCTGTTGAAGATTCGATGAATCCTGCGAGAGTAGTCGTAGGATCCAGCTCGGAAAAGGCTAAAGAAATCATGGCAAAAATTTACCAGCCCTTTACCAATACAGGAATTCCTATTATATTCATGGATGAAAAATCATCTGAGCTTACAAAATATGCAGCGAATTCATTTTTAGCAGTAAAAATTACTTTTATGAATGAAATTGCTAATTATTGTGAAAAAGTGGGTGCCGATGTTGATAAAGTGCGTCTCGGAATGGGAAGTGATGACAGAATTGGACACAGATTCTTATTCCCTGGAATCGGATACGGTGGCAGCTGTTTTCCGAAAGATGTAAAAGCATTAATTAAGTCAGGAAAGGAAGAGGATTTTAATTTTCAGATTCTTGAAGCTACAGAAAATGTTAATATTTCACAGAAGGTTATTTTAGTTTCTGAAATTGAAAAATATTTTGGAGGAAACATCGAAGGTAAAACCATTGCTTTATGGGGTCTTGCTTTTAAAGCAAATACAGATGATATCAGAGAAGCTTCTTCATTAGACAATATTGAATTATTGCTGAAAAAAGGAGCCAAAATTGTCGCCTATGATTCTATTGCTGAAAAAAACGTACAGAAAGTATTGGGCAATAAAATTGAATATGCAAAAACCATGTACGAAGCTCTTGAAAATGCAGATGCATTATTCATTGCGACAGAATGGCCGGAGTTTAAAAACCCCAATTTTAAACTGATGGGTGAGAAAATGAAAAATAAGGTTATTTTCGACGGAAGAAATATGTATCCATTGGAGGTTCCTGCACAGAATGGATTTTATTATAAAAGTATAGGAAGAAAAACAATAAAGCCCTAATCGCCAATCCCTTACTAACAATCTTTAAATAAATTACCAACACAAATGAATCCTAAAATAGCAGTTCTTGTTCCCTGCTACAATGAAGCCTTAACCATTGAAAAAGTGGTTAAGGACTTTCAGCATTATATTCCAGAAGCCGAAATATTTGTTTACGACAACAACTCGAAGGACAACACTGTAGAAATCGCTACAAAAGCTGGTGCTATTGTTGGAAATGAAAAAAAACAGGGAAAAGCCAATGTTGTTTTCAGAATGTTCAGGGAAATTGATGCCGATCTTTATATCATGATAGACGGCGATGATACTTATCCCGTGGAATGCATCCGTGATATGGTCAATCAGTTTATTGAAAATAAATGTGATATGCTTGTTGGAGACAGACTTTCCAACAAGAGTTATAAAAAAGAAAACAAAAGGGCTTTTCACAATTTCGGAAATAATCTAGTGCGAAACCTCATCAACATTTTTTTCGGTTCCGAATTAAAGGATATTCTTTCCGGTTACAGAATTTTTTCAAGAAAATTTGTTAAAAATTACGCAAGTTCCATTAAAGGATTTGAGCTGGAGACCGATCTTTCCATCTATGCTTTGCATTATGGACTTACCATTGAAGAGTATTCTATCAATTACCGCGACAGACCGGAAGGAAGTGTTTCTAAGCTGAATACTTTTACTGACGGGTTTAAAGTCATCAAGCTTTTCTTCAATCTTGTAAGACTTTATAAACCCCTTTTATTTTTTGGAATGGTTTCTATTATTCTCTTTTTTTTAGGCATACTTTTTATGATTATTCCGATCAGAGAATATTTTGAGTATCAATATGTTTATAAGGTTCCCACGCTAATTTTTTCAATCATGCTTATTATCGTTTCCATACTTTCTCTAGCAACCGGATTAATATTGGATAATATCAGTATTATTGATAAAAAGAATTTCAAAGTGCGGTATAATAACACCAACTAACATGAAAAAGGCGTTCTGGTTTTTATTTTTTACAATACTTTTCTTTTTGAACACCCAGTTCAATACATTTCATCTGATTCCCGAAGAAAAATTTGAGTATAGTAAACTTGAAGAATCAGAGACTCTTGTTATTGGAAAAATAATGAATTCCGAACACGGAAAGATTATGGATGACGGAGGATTTACCGGAACCTATTATTTTAAAGGAAGCGGAAGCGGGAGATCAGTCGTTGGAAAACAGGTTTATGAAAAGTATATCAGAAACGAAATTCCTGAGAAAACAGCTTATGATCCGTATAAAACACAAATTGGAGGCCAGGCAATTCTGTACAGCTTATTTGATAGAGTTTTCGGACTTGACAATGCCATAAATCTTGATCTTTTCAGAATATTTAATTCTCTTTCACTAAGTATTTTACTCACTCTATTTCTTTATTGGATCAGTCAAAAATTTAATTTTAGAGCCTCAGTTATTACATTTTTACTTCTTTTGCCTAATTATTGGCTGTTTTTATATGGAAAAAGCAGCTGGTGGTGCAACTGGGTGTATTTTCTTCCTTTTGTATATAGCTTACTGTTTTTCGAAAAGAATAAAAATCCGAGCTTTAAAAAATATATTTTCACTCTTTCATTCCTTTTCTTTTTAAAATTTTGGTTTACCGGGTTTGAATTCATCACCGTTTTTTTGATCAGCTCTTCAATTCCATATATTTATTACCATTTTGAAAACAAAATTTCATTTTACTGGAATTTCATCTGGAGACATTTTATCATTTTAATGATTCCATTATTGCTTAACATCAGCTTTTTACTCTATCAGTTTTATCTTCTTACCGGAAGTGTTCAAAACGGAATTTACCATCTTAAAGACGCTTTTACCAGGAGATCCAGCAGTGAATATTTTTACGAACCCAACCAGCACCATTTAATTTTGCTAAAGAAGTTTCACTTAGATATTATTACGCGCTATTTAGGCAACTCTTTCGTTAACGAAGATCTTACGTTCATAAAAACACCTTTCGCAGTGATTCTATTGACCGGAGTTATATGTTCAGTTTATTTATATTTAAAAAGAATTGAGAGAAAACTGGTTTTTACAACATGGTTTTCCATTTTAGCACCCTTCAGTTGGTTTATTTTATTTCAACAGCATGCACATATTCATAAACATATAGATTTTTTTATTTGGTATTTCCCTTTTCTTATTTTGGTAATACTTTTAATATCTTTGACAGTAAATTCCTTTTTGAAAACATCAAAATGAAAAATATAATTATTACCGGCGGAGCTGGGTTCATTGGTTCTCACGTTGTAAGAGAATTTGTAAAGAATAATCCTGAGACAACGATCATCAATCTTGATGCACTTACTTATGCGGGAAACCTTGAAAATCTGAAAGATATCGAGAACGAGCCTAACTATGTTTTCGAAAAAGCAGATATTACAAAACCTGAAGAACTAAGAGCGATCTTTGAAAAATATAATCCTGATGCAGTGGTTCATTTAGCCGCCGAAAGCCATGTAGACAGAAGCATCACAGATCCGATGGCATTTATTAATACCAATGTAAACGGAACAGCAAATCTGCTGAATCTTTGTAAAGAATTCTGGACATTGAATCCTGATCATACTCACGGAAGATTTCCTAATGAGAAAAGAACTAACCTTTTCTACCATGTTTCAACAGACGAAGTATACGGAAGCTTAGGAGAAACAGGTTTTTTCTTAGAAACTACACCTTATGATCCACAATCTCCTTATTCTGCATCCAAGGCTGCTTCAGATCATTTGGTAAGAGCATATGGAAACACGTATGGAATGCCGTTTATTGTTTCCAACTGTTCAAATAATTACGGACCGAATCATTTCCCTGAAAAATTAATTCCTCTCTGTATTTCAAATATTATTAATGAAAAACCGCTTCCAATATACGGAGACGGAAAATATACAAGAGACTGGTTATTTGTCATCGATCACGCCAAAGCAATCCATAAGATTTTTAATGAAGCTAAAACCGGGGAAACTTACAATATTGGAGGATTCAATGAATGGCAGAATATTGACTTGGTGAAAGAACTCATTAAGCAGATGGATGAAAAGCTAGGTAAACCGGCTGGTTATTCTGAAAAGTTAATTACTTATGTAAAAGACAGACCTGGACACGATAAACGCTATGCCATTGATGCTACCAAACTGAATAAAGACCTGGGATGGAAACCGTCTGTAACCTTCGAAGAAGGATTAGGAAGAACGATCGATTGGTTCTTAGAAAATCAGGAATGGCTGGAGAATGTAACGAGCGGAGATTATCAAAACTATTACGAAAAACAATATAACTAATTCAAAATCACAAAAAAATTAGATGAAAGGAATTATTTTAGCAGGTGGCTCAGGAACGAGGTTATACCCTCTTACCATCGCCGTAAGCAAGCAATTGATGCCTGTTTATGATAAACCCATGGTCTATTATCCGCTGTCCACATTGCTTCTGGCAGGAATTAAAGATATTTTGATCATCACCACGCCTCATGATCAGGCAGGATTTATCAAGCTTTTAGGAGATGGCTCACAAATCGGGTGCAATATAGAATATGTGGTTCAGCCCAGTCCGGATGGTCTTGCTCAAGCCTTCATCTTAGGAGACCAGTTCATTGGGAATGATCCTGCAGCACTAGTTCTGGGTGATAATATTTTCTACGGATCAGAAATGGGAACTCTGTTAAAAAATAAAACGAATCCCGATGGTGGTGTTGTTTTTGCCTACCACGTTTCAGACCCTGAAAGATACGGTGTTGTTGAATTTGATGAAGATTTCAAAGCGGTTTCTATTGAAGAAAAACCATTACAGCCAAAATCCAATTACGCAGTTCCGGGATTATATTTTTACGATAATGAGGTAGTTGAAATTGCAAAAAACATTAAACCATCTGCGAGAGGAGAATTAGAAATTACAGATATCAATAATGTTTATCTTCAAAAAGGGAAACTTGAAGTTGGTGTTCTGGACAGAGGAACAGCCTGGCTGGATACAGGAACTTTTGATTCACTTCATGATGCTTCAGAATTTGTAAGCGTTATTGAGAAAAGGCAAGGCTTTAAGATCGGATGTATTGAAGAAATTGCATGGAGAAACAAATTCATCAACGATGAAAAGCTTCTTGAAACAGCAGCTAAATACGGCAAAAGTGGATATGGAGAATATCTTAAAAACTTAATAAAAAAGTAACTTACAATTTAAAATATTGTTAAACTATCGACTATAGATCGGTAGTTTTTTTGTTATCCCAACAAATATTAATACCTTAGTTCTTGCTTTTTTATTTATTTTAACAAAGTATTGAATCATTAAAAAACACACAGATGGATCAACCACAAAAGTGGACGGAAACAATAGAAGATAAACATTCTTTATTTGACTTAAAATTAAAGGAAGTCTGGAAATATAAGGATCTTATATATATGTTTGTGAAAAGAGATTTCGTCTCAAGCTTCAAGCAAACAATCTTAGGGCCTGTCTGGTTTTTTATTAACCCTATTTTAACCACTATTGTTTATTTAATTGTCTTTGGAAGAATTGCAAAACTTCCTACTGATGGCTCCCCTCCTCTTTTATTCTATCTGGCAGGTGTAACTCTTTGGAATTATTTTTCCTCTGCTTTAACGGGAACTTCTTACACTTTTGCAGGAAATGCAGGAATTTTTGGTAAAGTTTATTTTCCGAGGCTCGTTACTCCTATTTCTATCGTCATTTCAAACTTGATGCGTTTTGGAGTCCAACTTCTTTTATTTATCATTGTTTGGTTGTATTATTTCTCTAGGGAAGAAATACACCCCAACTGGTATTGGATATTGGCAACGCCATTCTTAGTATTTTTAATGGCTTTATTCGCATTAGGAGCCGGTATGATATTTTCATCCCTCACGACAAAATATAAAGATCTTAATATGATTTTGGGATTTGGAGTCAGCCTGTATATGTATGCAACTCCTGTTATCTATCCCGCATCTTCATTAACAGGGATATTCAAAAAGCTGGCATATTATAATCCTCTTTCCGGAATTTTTGAATGCTTTAAATACGCATGGCTTGGTACGGGAAGTTTTTCTCCGTTAATGCTGGGAATCAGCACAATTATAATTTTTGTTATCTTTATGATAGGTCTTGTTATCTTTAATAAAGTTGAAAAAACATTTATGGACACCGTTTAATGAAGACATTTGAAGTTTTAACACTATAGAAGTAAATATAATGCTAGCTTTAAAAGCAGAAAACATATCAAAGCAATATCGTCTTGGCCAAGTAGGAACCGGGACGCTCTCTCATGACCTTAACCGGTTTTGGCATACAATAAGGGGTAAAGAAGACCCTTATTTAAAAATAGGCGAAACCAATGACAGGTCTGTAAAGGGTAGTTCAGATTACGTTTGGTCCTTACGGGATATTAATTTCGAGATTGAGCAGGGAGATGCGGTAGGAATTATCGGAAGAAACGGCGCCGGAAAATCAACCCTCCTAAAATTATTAAGTAAAGTAACTAAGCCTACTACTGGAAAGATATATACCAACGGAAGAATTGCGTCTCTTTTGGAAGTCGGAACTGGCTTTCATCCTGAAATGACAGGCCGGGAAAATGTTTTTTTGAACGGAGCGATCCTTGGGATGACCCGCAAAGAAATTACCAGAAAATTTGATGAAATCGTAGACTTTTCCGGAGTAGAAAGATACATCGATACTCCTGTAAAAAGGTATTCATCAGGAATGTATGTTCGTTTAGCATTTGCTGTTGCAGCCCATTTAGAATCTGAAATTCTTATTGTAGACGAAGTTTTAGCGGTTGGTGATGCCGAATTTCAGAAAAAATGTCTTGGTAAGATGGGTGATGTCAGTAAAGGTGAAGGAAGAACTATTTTATTTGTAAGCCATAATATGCTGGCAATAAAAAAATTATGCAACAAAGGTATTCTTTTAGAAAGGGGTTTATTAAAGCACTCGGCAGAAATTAATGATGTTATAAGCATTTATACTCACAATGCTGAAAGTGAAGAAATAATTCCGAATTCAAATAAGGAAATTTATTTGAAGGACTTTAAAAGCTATGCTAAAAATGACAGAGAAAGTAATTTACAAACTACTCAAAATGGAATTTTAGAGTTCCACATTCATTCGCATAAAAATATAAAGAATATAAACATTGGGATAGGTTTTAATGATGATCTAGGCAATCGTTTATTCACACCATTCTCTGCTCATTTTCAGAAGAATTTCGATTTAGAAACAGGCGAAAATATAATTTATTGTGAAATTGAAAATTTCCCTTTAAAATCCGGAAAATATACTTGCGAAATTTATGTTGGTGACCGTTCTCAGGTATTCGATTATTATGATAAAGGCTTACAAGTGAATGTAAAAGATAATTACACTATAGAAAAGCCTGATTATTCTCAGGGATATTTTATAGTGAATCAAAATTGGACAAATGAAAGAAAATAATCTAGAAGAAGAATTATTTTGTACAAATTTCGAGCTCAGAAACCTTTCTGACTTATTGGTTTATGGCAAAGCTGAAAGATGGGTATATGGCTTTATGCTTAAAAGGTATGAAGACGAACATCTAAACCGTTATTTGTACGCCCTGCAATATACTTCCCAAAAAAAAGTTTTGGATATAGCTTGTGGTTGTGGATATGGTACATTTTTAATGGCAGAAAAAGGAGCAGAATCTGTTATCGGAGTTGATTTAAGTAAGGATGCTATACGATATGGAAACCACAGATATGCCCGCCAAAACTTAAAAAGGTTTGTTGCTGATGCTACAACATTTACTCATGACTATCTATTTGATATCATTGTAAGCTTTGAAACTATAGAGCATATTCCTGATTATTCAGGTTTTATTGAAAACTTATACCGTAATTTATCTGATAACGGAACACTGCTTATCTCAACTCCAATTACCCAAGCAACAACTACTTCTCCAAAAAATCCTTATCATGTAATTGAGTGGAACTTCTATGATTTCCAAAATTTGTTTAAAGACAAATTTGATATTATAGAAGTAATGATTCAGGAAGTTTTTATTCAGGAGGAAAGCAAAAGAAAAGAATACAACATAAAAAACAGAATTTTAAATCGGATATCAAAAGAAAATTTAAAAACAGTTAAAGGAAAAAGTATTGAAAAGTTTACTGGTCAGTACAACATGAATCAATGCAAAGAAGGATATCAGATTTTAGTGCTCCAAAAAAAGCCAAAACAATAAAAATATTTAAAGTATATTGTGAAGAAGCTTGCCATCGTTATACCATATTATAAAATTGATTTCTTTGAGGACACGATAAAATCTGTAGCCGCTCAAAGCAATAAAAACTTTACACTGTATATAGGAAACGATGCAAGTCCAAATAATCCCTTACCCATTATAGAAAAATATGCTTCAGATTTATCTTATTTTTATTTTGACTATACAGAAAATCTTGGAGGGAAAAACTTAGCATTGCAATGGGAAAGAATTTTAGACAATATACAAGAAGAATGGTTTCAGATCTTAGGAGACGATGATATCATTGCTGAAAACTTTGTCGAGGAATTTTATAACAATCTTTCGCAAATTGAAGAAAAAAAAGCGTCAGTTATAAAATTTTCTCACCAGTGGATTGATGAAGACGATCAGTTTATTAAAGACTTCGAATATCCGTTTACGGAAATTGCGCCTCAGGATTTTTTTTTAAAGAAATACCATGATGAAATAAAAAGCAGCCTTTCTGAAAACATTTTTAAAACAGCTATTTACAGAAAATATAAATTTGAGAAGATTCCTTTAGCATGGGGAAGTGATGATTTTGCAATTTTGGCTTTTGCGAACAATCGTAATATTATTTATCTAAAAAACGCAAAAGTACAAGTAAGAATAAGTACAAAATCAATTTCCGGATCTAACGAATACAATCGACTAAAAGAACAGGCATTGCATCAGATGAAAGCCATTATTGTCACTAAATATTCTAATTTCTTTTCATTTGACTTCATCAATAAAATCATTCAGCAATACATCTCTCAAAGTTATCAGAAAGGAGATACCTTCTATTTTCCTGTAATTTTTTATTATCTTAAACATTTCAAAATCATCAACTTCTTAAAAGCTTTAAAAAAAGCGTATTATATTTATAAAAAGCATGCCTGAAATTTCCATTATAGTTCCATGTTACAATCAAGCACAATATTTGGATGAATGCTTGCAATCTGTACTCAATCAGACTTATCAGGATTGGGAATGTGTTATTGTAGACGATGGTTCTCCCGATAATACGGAAAAAATAGTTGAGAAATGGATTGAAAAAGATTCCAGGTTTATATATATAAAAAAAGAAAACGGAGGTGTTTCATCTGCAAGAAATTCCGGTATTGAAAAATCTAACGGAAAGTGGATTCTTCCGCTAGATGGCGATGATAAAATTAATCCCTTGCTTTTAGAATTAGCCTCAAAAGAATTTGAGTCCAATCCTGATATTATCTATTGTAATGCAGAGTTTTTCGGAGAAAAGTCAGGAGAAGTCTATCTTGAAGATTTCAACCCCACTACCTTGATTTTCGAAAACCAATTACTTTGTACCGCTTTTTATAAAAAAGAAGATTGGAAAAAAATTGGTGGGTATGATGAAAGTATGCATTTAGGTTATGAAGATTGGGAATTTTGGATCGCATTAACTCAGCTCAAAGGAGATTTCCTGAATGTTAAAAAAATTCAATATACCGGACTTTTTTACAGAATAAAAAAACAATCCAGAAATACTGAAGCCGTACAGAATATAAATAATCTGAAACTAAGATTTTATATTTTCGAAAAACATAAACAGTTTTATTTTGAAAATCTGGAAAACTATAAGAAAATTGCACTGGAAAATAAAAGATTGAACCGTAGAATTGAATATCTTGAAAAGCATCTTAACAGCAAAAGAGTTCAAATCATCAATAAAATTTTAAGTATTTTTAAATTCTAGATCAAAAATAAAGTGAATCATTCAAAAAAAATCCTTGTTATTTCTCATGAAGCTTCTTTATCGGGTGCTCCCATTTTACTGTTAAGCATTCTGAAAAAACTTACAGAAGAACGAGCACACTACAAAATTGACGTTTTACTCATCAGAAGCGGACAACTTTATGAAGATTTTGCCAAAATTTCAGATAATAAAATAATTGTTGCATCCTATTACAACCAGTCTTTTTCATTTGTAAAGAGAAACCTGAAAAAATTCCAATCCGCTTTTTTTCCGAAACCTCAAACAAAAGAGGATCAAATCAGGGAAATAACACAACGGCTTCTTCAAAACAATTATGATTTAGTGTATGCCAATACCGCTGAAACATTAATTTGG
>JBCNMJ010000083.1:0-17842 GCA_039594975.1 Chryseobacterium sp.
TTTTAAAGATTTATAGAATGAAAGGATTATTTTTTTAGGGCTTAGTGTAGGCTCTTTCGCTTTTTTGCAGGCGCAAAATTCTGATTCCTTGAAAATAAAGGAAATTGAAGCTGTTAATTTTACCAAAAGACTTCCGGTTGCGAAGGAAATTATTAATGTTCAAAGAGATTTGGACAGCAAAAATCTTGGTCAGGATTTACCTATTTTGCTTAAAAACCAAACCTCTATCATTTCTACTTCAGATGCAGGAAATGGAGTGGGCTACACGGGTTTTAGAATTCGTGGAGTTTCGGGAACAGCAATCAATGTGATGATGAACGGTGTTCCGTATAATGATTCTGAAAGTCAGGGTACTTTTTTTGTGAATGTTCCGGATTTGACGAGTTCCGCATCTCAGATTTTAATTCAAAGAGGGGTAGGAACATCGAATAACGGATCTGCAGCTTTTGGAGCAAGTATTAATGTGATTTCAAGAGATCCTGAAGAAAAGTTTTATTTTAAAACAGATGACAGTTACGGTTCATTCAATACGTATAAGTATTCTGCAGAAGTGGGTTCCGGGAAATTCTGGGGAAACCGTCTTTCGGTGATGGGGCGCTATACGCATATCAATTCTGATGGCTATATCGACAGGGCTTTTTCAAAACTGGATTCTTACAATTTTACGGCTTTATATGAAGAAGGAAAAACAAGAATCCGTCTTATGGCTTTCGGAGGAAAAGAAAAAACGTATCAGGCCTGGAACGGAATTGACAGGGAAACCTGGGAGACGAATCCGAAATTTAATCCGTCGGGAGCTATTTATGATTCAGGATGGGAAAATATCATTGGATTTTATGATAATGAAACGGATAATTACAGGCAAAACCACTACCAATTGCTTTGGGAGCAAAAGTTTAATGAGAAGTGGAATTTAGAAACGACTTTACATTATACGAAAGGAAAGGGTTATTATGAAAACTACAAACAGGGCGATCCTTTTGCCAGATATAATTTGCCTGATGTAAATGGTGAAGAATATTCCGATTTTATCAGAAAAAAATGGCTGAATAATGATTTCTACGGTATGGTTTCCACGCTGTATGGGAAGTTGGGGAATGTTGATGTAAACTTCGGAGCTGTGGCAAATCAATATTATGGAAGACATTATGGAAATGTGACCGGGGTTTTTCTTCCTCAGATTGATGAGCACGAATATTATAGAGGCCGTTCTGTGAAAAATGAAGTTTCAGGTTTTGCAAAAGCTTTGGTAAGAATTAATGATTTTGAATTCTTCGGAGACCTGCAGCTTAGAAATGTAGATTATGATACTAAAATAATTACTGCGGGAGACGATGAAGGAGCTAATCTGGATAAAAACTGGCTATTCTTTAACCCAAAAGTGGGAGCTAATTATAAAATAGAAAACGGGAAGATTTTTATTTCCTATGCCCATGCACACCGTGAGCCGAACCGAGATGATTTATTGGCAAACAATGATGTGAAGGCAGAAAAGCTTCATGATTTTGAGGCTGGTTTTGAAAGACAGTTTGGAATTGTATCGTTTACAGCCAACCTTTATTATATGTATTATGTGAACCAACTGGTATTGAATGGGGAATTGAATAATGTAGGAGCTTTTATCAGAACCAATTCGGGCAAAAGCTACAGAAGCGGAATTGAATTGGGTGCATTGGCAAAGCTTTCAAAACAATGGGAGCTGACAGGAAATGTGAGTTTCAGTAACAATAGAAATTTAGATTTCAAAACAGAAAATGAAACGGAGGTGAAAAATCTTGGGAATACACAAATTTCCTTTTCTCCGGACGTTATTGCTAATTTAGGTTTGAAATTCAGTCCTACAAAAAATTTCCAGTTTGCGTTGATGAACCAATATGTAGGAAAGCAATATCTGGATAATTCCGAAGATAAGAACTTGCAACTGAAAGATTATCTTTTAACGGATTTTAATGCTCAGTATCAATTTACCATTGCTCATAATGAAGTTGCCTTAAAGCTTTTGGTAAATAATATTTTCAATAAGAAATATGTAAATAACGGCGCAGTTTGGGATGGAAATCCGTATTATTTTTCACAGGCAGGAACCAATTTCATGTTGGGGATAAGCTGGAAAATACATTAATCAATCAGCTATATTTAAAATAATTATATAGTAAAAAGTAAAAGTTAGATTTTTGGGACTGCTTCGGCAGTCTTTTTTATTTTTAATCAATTTTGTGCTTAATAATTGTGAAAAATATAAAATTGAAAATTCAAAAGGATACTGCTTTTGATGCATTTAAAATGTTTTTTATCCATCAAAATCTAAATATAATAAGCATAATGGTAAGAATTGATTAATAAATTCAGAAAAATAAGCTTTTTGAGAATCTTTTTTTATAATGAAAAATGCTTCAAGAAGTCAGGGAAAAGTTATAAATTTGCCACCAAATGAATATTTCAGCATACATTTTAGAATACTTAAAACAGTTTGGAAACGTTGTGGTTCCGGGCTTTGGTGTGTTTTCTTTAGAAAATTCAAAGGCAATTATCAATTCAGATAATGGAAGTATCCTGCCTCCTGCAAGTCAGATTGCTTTTTCTCCGGATTACGAAATCCAGTCTGACGAATTAGCTGCTTTTATTGCTGCTCAAAAGCAAATGTCATTGGGAGCTTCTAAGAGTGATTTGAAGATTCAGACCGATTTTTGGAAGAAAAAACTTCAGGCAGATCAGATATTGGAAATCCAGAATTTAGGAAAGCTTTCTATACACGACGATCAGATTAGTTTCAGTGGAAACCGTCTTGAAAATGATCGCCCTGATTTTTACGGATTGGAAGAAATCAGAATTTCAGATATTAAAAATTCTGAAAAGAAAGAGAAATCTGTGGAACCCAAAAAAGATTATACATTCAATAAATCTATTCTTTGGACATTTCTTGTGGTAGTTCCTATATTAGGAATTGCTTATCTGGGGTATTCTCAACAAGAGCTTATTTTCGGGAAAAAGTCTTTTGACAGTATTTCTGTGCAGACTAAAACAAAGAGAATAGAAAAAATAGTTCCTGTAAAAGTAGATTCTGCAACAATGAAAGTTTCAGATACTTTGAAAAGAGATTCTTTAAGAAAAGATTCTATCATAAAACCAGCTGTTGTGAAACCAGTTAAATCCACAGCTCCAAAATCTAAATCGAAATGGCAAAAATAAAAAAAGCGTCAGAGTCTTTGACGGTGATGACGAATATTGTACTTCCCAATGATACCAATCAGCTGAGAAACCTTTTTGGCGGAGAATTGCTGGCAAGAATGGACCGATGCGCATCAATTTCTGCAACCAGACATTGTGAAAGAAGAGTGGTGACGGCATCTGTAAATCATGTGTCGTTTGATTATCCTATTCCTGAAGGGGGAATTGTTGTGATGGAATCTAAAGTTTCAAGAGCTTTTTCCACATCAATGGAAATTTATGTGGATGTTTGGCTGGATGATCCGATCAATCAGAAAAAAATACATACCAACTCAGGGATTTATACCTTCGTGGCAGTAGATGAATTCAACAGACCAATTCCGATTCCGGAAATGGAGCCTGAAACAGAGCTTGAAAAAGACCGTTTTGCAGCTGCATTAAGGAGAAAAGAATTATCACTGATTCTTTCCGGAAGAATGAAGCCTTCGGAATCCGTAGAATTAAAGAAACTTTTTCAGGAAGCTTAAATAATCTCTTTTAAAGAGAGACCACAAAAAATTAATGTAATTATTACAGATAGCACCGACAAAAATATTTGTCGGTTTTTTATTGCTTTTTCTCTGGAGGTTTCCAGAAAATCGCTTTCCTTTCCAAATGCCTTTTGCGGATATGCGATAATTAATCCTATAAAAAATAATAGAATCGCATTAAGACCAACTTCCAGCCACAGAAACATTTTACTTCCGAAACCATCTGGTCCTCCCGAAGAATAGTGAATGGGAATAATTTCCTTAATAGAGGGAAACTTAATAGCTAAAAAAACACTGTAGCCTGCCAATAACAATATGGAAAGTCCGAAAATAAACTTATGTAACTTCATAAGATGAAAAAATTGAAAAATTCTATCTCACAAAAGAGGTTTCTCGATCCCTGAAACTTACCTTTGCAACAACAAATATAAAGAATTATGCCTTCTATGAGAATTTTACTCCTCGATAAAAATCACCCGCTTATTACTGAACAGCTTTTGGCTAAAAATTGTATCCTGGAAGAAGATTTTACGTCTTCTTATGATGAGGTTTGCAGTAAAATTGAAAACTATGACGGGGTGATTATAAGGAGTAGAGTCCCTTTGGATAAGAACTTTTTAGAAAAGGCAAAAAACCTGAAATTTATTGCGAGAGTAGGAGCAGGAATGGAAAATATTGATATTCCTGTTGCTGAAAAATTAGGAATACAGCTGATTAATTCTCCTGAAGGAAACCGGGATTCTGTGGCAGAACATGTTGTTGGCATGCTTCTGATTTTAATGAATCGTCTTTTTATTGCCTCTCAGGAAGTAAAAAACGGAATCTGGCTTCGTGAAGAAAACAGGGGAGATGAGCTTCTTGGTAAAACGGTGGGCTTAATCGGTTATGGAAATATGGGAAAGGCAACAGCAAAACGACTTTCAGGTTTCGGATGCACAGTGATTTTTCATGATATCCTTCCGGGGCTTTCTGATGAATACGCGACACAGGTTTCTTTAGAAGAATTAAAAGAAAAAGCCGAAGTCTTAAGTCTCCATATTCCTCTGACCGCTGAAACACATTATCTTGTTGACTCGGCATTCATCGCTGAAATGAAAAATGACTTTTATTTTGTAAATACAGCAAGGGGGAAAAATGTAGAAACTAAAAGTTTAGTTGATGCAATTGAATCCGGAAAAGTGAAGGGAGCCTGCCTTGATGTATTGGAGTACGAGAAATCATCTTTCGAGAATATAGAATCTGAAAATAAAACATTGCAATATTTATTGCATTCAGAAAAAGCAATTGTAACTCCTCATATTGCCGGATGGACACATCAAAGTAAAGAAAAACTGGCACAGGTAATCGTAGATAAAATCGTAGCTTCGTTTTTGTAGGGAGTTTGATTTATGTTAAATAAGTCTTAATATATCATTGATATTTAATATTTTCTTAGGGTTTTATTAAATTGCCGCTCATTTTAGAAATTCATGAAGAAGCTTAGTTTTGCACTTATTTCCGCCCTGTTTTTTGGTGTTATATCCTGTCAAAAGAAAGAAGAAAAACAGTCTGAGCCTGTTTATACTTCCAATCTGCCTAATTATGGGAAAGTAGATTTAAATACTGTTTTTAACGATGAAGACAGAATGCTTTCTGACAAAAATACAATCACCCAATATATTGATCAATATTATCAAAAGGTTTGGGAAAAAGGAAATCTGAGTGGAGGGATTTTGGTGGCGAAAGGAGATGACATACTCTACGAAAACTACAGAGGCTTCGGAAGGGAAGGAAATCAGATGCCTATTGACAAAAATACACCTTTGCATGTTGCTTCGGTTTCAAAAACCATGACGGCAATGGCAATGATGAAGCTTATAGAAGCAGGAAAAATAAAATTATCGGATCACCTGACGCAGTTTTTCCCGGGATTTCCTTACCCGAATGTTACTGTTCAAACATTATTGGATCAAAGAAGCGGCCTCCCGAAATATGAATATTTTATCACAAAAATAAAACCACAACCGGCAGAATTATCCAAGACATTTATAACGAATCAGGATGTCTTGAATATGATCATTAAATACAAACCTGATCTGGCAAGAGATACCGATACCGGGTTTATGTATTGCAATACCAATTTTGCTTTATTGGCCTTATTGATTGAAAAAGTTACAAATACACCTTTTCCGAAGGCTATGGAAGAAATGGTCTTTGCGCCGCTGAAAATGAAGAATACCTATATTTTCCAGGAAAAGGATATTCCAACAGCTTCTCAGTCATTTTATTTTGGAGGGAATAAACTGTACCCGTTAGATCGGTTAGATCTTATTTATGGAGATAAGAATGTATACACTACACCAAGAGATCTTTTCAACTTTTCAAAAGCAATGTTTTCAAAGGATTTCTTAAAACCTGAATTGATGAAGATGGTTTTTGAACCTTACAGCAATGAAAAGTTCGGAATGAATAATTATGGTTTGGGCTTTAGAATGAAGATTTTTGATAACGGAGAAAAACTGACTTATCACAACGGATGGTGGCATGGTTCCAATTCGGTTTTTGCTCATTTACTGAAATCTAAAGTTACGATTGTCGCTATTGGTAATAAGTATTCGGGAAGAGTTTATACCGCATTGGCTTTATCCGGCTTGTTTGAAGATTTTCCCCAGCAAAAAGCAAAATTGCATACGGTGATGAACGATAATAAAGATTCTTTGAACGGAGGAAATGAAGTTTTTGGAGAATAATGTTTACTTTTGTTCAAACGTATTCATGAAAAGACTTTTTTTATTATTCGTTGCTGCTTTTCTTTTGCATTCATGTGCAAGATTGGGTTCTCCTATTGGTGGACCAAAAGATTCTTTAGCACCGAAGTTTCTAGGCTCCAATATTGATACAACAAGAATTAACGTTCCCAGAGATATTAAGGAGCTCAGAATCGATTTTGACGAATATATTACTTTAAAGGACATTAATAAAAACCTAAGTATTTCGCCACCGATCAAAAATATTAAGAAAATTATTCCTTCCAGTATTGCGAATAAATTTCTTTTAATTCAATGGACGGATACTTTACAGGCGAATACCACGTATAATTTTAATTTCGGAAATGCAATAGCAGATAATAATGAAGGTAATATTTTAAAATATTTCAATTTTGCCTTTTCCACTGGAGATAAAATAGATGATTTATACGTCAGCGGAGAAATAAAAGATGCTCTTTCGACTAAAAAAAGCGCTGGTGAAAACAAAATGGTTGTCGGCCTTTTTCAGGTAAAAGATACTATGAACTACAGGCAGAAGCCTTATTATATTACTAAAGTGGATGATGACGGATATTATGAACTTAATTATTTGTCACCGGGTAAATATAAAATTGTAGCTTTTGAAGATGAGAACGGGAACTCAGTATATGACCCGGGTAAAGAGAAAATAGGTTTTCAGAAGGATCCGATCGATTTTTCAAAATCGATATCAGGACTGAATCTTAAAATTTATCCTTCTAAAAAACCGCTGAAGTATATTGAAATGAAAGAAATGCCGGGAGGGATTGCAATGACTTTTGAAGGACATCCTGAAAATGTAAAAGTAACTCCTCTGAGTGATAAGCTTAAGGATATAAAAATTACCCATACTCCAAAATCAGATTCTGTAAAAATATGGTTTGATGCTGTAAAAAGCGATATAGGACAAACAGTAACTGAGAATTTAAAGTTCAAGTATGATGCGGGAATAAAAGACAGCGCTTTAACAACTTCATTGTTCTATAAGTATAACCCGAAGAATAAAATGACTATTTCTAACGGAAATGCTCTTTTACCACCTAAATCCGACCTTACCATTGTTTCAAATTATATGATCAATTCAATAGAACCTGAGAAATGGATATTGAAAAAGGATAGTACGGTAACCCAGGAATTTACAGCAAGAATATCTGAAACTAATCCTTATCAGGTATTGGTGAGCTCCAATTTCGAAGCTGGGAAAAAATATCAGCTTACGATTCCAAGTAAGACCATTTCTTCATTCTATGATAAAATAGGAGATCCTTACCGTCTCGATTTTGAGGCAGATAAGGTTGAAAACTACGGAAGTTTGGCATTCATGCTTACCAATGCTCCGACCGCCGATTATTGGATCCAATTGCTTGATTCCTCTGATAAAGTATTGTATCAAAAATATACAAAAGGAGATTATGTGAAGTTTGATATCTTAAAGCCGGGAGAGTATATTGTAAGGATTCTCGTTGATAATAACGGAAATAAGTTTTGGGACGAGGCAGATTTGGAAAAGGATATTTTTGCAGAAGATGCTTATATATATTATAAACAGGCTATAGTGCGACCTTTATGGGATTCCAATGAAGATTGGGATTTAAAAGATACAAGAACGTTAGATAGTCCTAAAACTCCTACAGCTCCTACAAATAAAAATGTAGCGCCAACAGTGGAGACTAAAACTCAGGACCTTAACAGAACTAATAGTACAACAGTGCCAACTCCTACTAAACCTATTAAATCTGATAGGGGCATTTTAACACCAGTTAAATAAAAGTTAAGAGAGAGTATGGCAACTGTAAAGAAAATATTATTTTGGGTACTTGTTGGGTTTGTTCTCATTCAGTTTATCCCGGTTGATAAAACGAATGTTGCGGTTAAAAGTTCAGTCAATTTTGTGGATGTCAAAAAAACACCGCCTAAAATCCGAACACTAATTAAGTCGGCATGCTATGACTGTCATTCTAATGAAACGGTCTATCCTAAATACGCTTATTTTGCACCTATTTCCTGGTCAATTAAAAGCCATGTTAACGAAGGGAGAGAACATCTTAATTTTTCTGTTTGGGGAACCTATAATGCCGATCTGAAAAAAAGTATGCTTGATAAATCTATCCAAACAATTCAAACTAAAGCCATGCCTTTGCCGGGATATATGGTTTATCACAAAGAGGCTAACTTATCGGATGCAGAAAGAGCGTTGCTGGTAAAATATTTTGAAGAAATGAGTAGAACTAATTCTTATTAATAAACAAAAAAATCGCAGAGCATTCTGCGATTTTTTTATATAGATTGTACATATTTTTCAAAGAAGATTTTCTGAGAATCGAAAGCGATTTCCTGGAGATCAAGTTCTTTCAAAGGAATCCAAACAGCTTCCGAAATCTCGGATAATTCCAGGTTGACTTCAAACTTTTCTGAAACACGATATTCGTAAAAAAGATCAATAGTATTGTAATCAATCTCTTTGTATTGATAAATATTGGGAAGGCTTGTAAGATACTTTAAATTTGAAAGATCAACCGATAACTTCAGTTCTTCAAAAAGCTCTCTTTTGCATGTTTCTTCGGCGCTTTCCTTAGGGTCTACAAATCCTCCCGCTAAGTCTAACTTTCCTTTTTTAGGATCTCTGTTTCGTCTTGTAAGATAGATTTCATCACCACATCTTATTACAACTGCTACTGCTCCGGCTACGTTATTGTATAATGTAAAACGGCATTCAGGGCAGCTCCATTTCTTTTCATTATCCCATTGTAAGGACTCTTTGCCGCAGCTGGGGCAGTATTTCAATAATTTCATTGTGTAATATTGATGTTTCTCGGATGATAATTTAATATAACATCCCGAAGTTCTTCCGTTTTCAAATGAGTATAAATTTCTGTGGTGGTAATGCTTGAATGACCAAGCATTTCCTGAATATAACGCAAATCGGCTCCGTTTTGTAAAAGATGGGTGGCAAAAGAATGTCGGAAAGTGTGAGGAGAAATTTTTTTGTTAACCCCTGCTTTATCCGTTAATTCTTTTATGATCAGAAACACGATAACTCTTGACATGGAAGTTCCTCTGCTGTTTAAAAAAAGGCAATCTTCATGCTTTTTATTGATCTTATTTTTGGAACGTACATCCTGAATGTAGTTCTTTAATAACTCAGCTGTATAGTCTGCTAAAGGAACAAGTCTGGTCTTGTCTCCTTTTCCTGTTACTTTAATAAACTTCTCTTTAAAGTTGATGTTGGAGATCTTCAGTTCGATCAATTCGGAAACCCTTAATCCACAACCATACAGAACCTCAATGATACATTGGTTTCTTTTTCCAAGATCGGTTGAAACTTCTATGGCATTAATGATTTTGTTGATATCGGGAAGGCTTAATGTATCCGGAAGGTATAGCCCCAATTTAGGACCTTCGAGCAATGTTGCCGGGTTATCCTCTCTTATTTCGTCCTCTACTAAATATTTGAAAAAAGCTTTTATGGAAGAGATCCATCTCGCTTGAGACCTTTCACTGAATTTTTGTTTTGAAAGTAAAAAGATGTATTGCTGAATGTGTTCGTAGCTTATAACATCCGGACCAATATTGTCAAGACTTTCCTCACTGTATTCTTTTAATTTCTTGATGTCCCGTATATAGGCGTCGAGAGTATTTTCTGAAAAATTTCTTTCGAACCGAAGAAAAATTTCAAAATCTTTAATTTTTTCCTGCCAAGTCATTTGTGTTTTATTTTTTTAATTCAACATCTGATATCTGTTCTATCTCTATATTATGATTTTTTAAAAATGATATTCCGTCATCGTCAGAATATTCATTAATATATACTAATCTCGTAATTCCAGCCTGCAAAATCAGTTTACTGCATTCTTTACAGGGTGAAAGTGTTAAATATAATGTTGCTCCCTTTGCTGATTGTGTGGAGGCTGCAAGCTTCAGTATGGCATTAGCTTCAGCATGCAGTACGTACCAATGTGTTTTTCCTTCCTCATTTTCGCAGCAGTTCTCAAACCCAGAGGGAGTACCGTTGTATCCGTCAGAAATAATCATTCTGTCTTTTACAATCAGAGCTCCTACCTGTTTTCTCTTACAGTAAGAAAGCTTTGCCCATTCCTGAGCCATTTTTAGATAAGCTTTATCAAACTTATTCATACAACAGCATTATATATTTTCGAAATAATTTTAAATATTATTAAAAACTAGGTTTCCTTTTTTCAATAAAAGCAGCAACTCCTTCTTTTTTGTCTTCCATTTCAAAAAGCTCTCCAAATGATTTGATCTCAGTTTCAAAGCCTTTGTCTGTGTAAGATAAATTCACGGCCTGGATTGCTTTTGAAATCGCCATTGGTGAATTATTAGCAATTGTTTTTGCCAGTTCTTTAGTTTTTGTTAAAAGTTCTTCAATAGGAAAAACCTCATTCACAAGTCCTATTTCTTTAGCTCTTTGTGCGGGAATCATTTTAGCAGAGAAAATAATTTCATTCGCCAATCCTTTTCCTACCAATTTTGGAAGTCTTTGGGTTCCTCCGTATCCGGGAATTAAACCTAAAGTAACTTCCGGAAGACCTAATTTTGCATTTTCGGAAGCATATCTTATATGACAAGCCATTGCCAGTTCTAAACCACCACCTAAAGCAAAACCATTAACAGCTGCGATTACCGGTTTAGATAGGTTCTCAATTTTATTGAACAATGAATTTTGTCCGTTTCTTGCCAGTTCTTCTGCTTTTTCCTGTCCGAAATCGCTAAATTCTTTAATATCAGCACCTGCAACAAACGATTTTTCTCCACTTCCGGTAATAATAATTGCTCTGCAGGTCACATCAGAATTTAATTGATCTAATGCTGTACTGATTTCCTGAATAGTCTTTACATTTAATGCATTTAAGCTTTCAGGCCTGTTTATAGTAATGATGGATATTCTTTCTTCTGTTTGTAATAATATGTTTTCGTAGTTCATTTTTAGCCTTGTAATATTATCTTCCGCAAATTATAATTTTTTTCCACATAAAAGGAAAAAATATTCACTTTTTTTCCTTTTATGTTGATTTATTTTTAATGTAAAGTTCTTATTTGTTGTTTATTTGGAATGATTCATCATATTTGCATCAATGTTTACACTCAATTGAGAAGCAACTTTCATACCCAGTTCAATATTGGCTCTGAAAAAATGACATAATTGTCTGTTGATGATCTCATCTTTCTTAGGTCCGTTTATTTCCTTCATGCTGGATACTATGTTGTTCACCAAATTTTCTCTGTCTTGTGCAGACATTGCCTTTGAATATAGTAATCCGGGTTGGGTGTAATGGTCATCGTCGTTTTCGTTTCTGTTGTAGCTTGCAACATGAGCGCTGTCAAGTTCATATTCGAAACTTTTATAAGATGGATCCGGTTTAATGTCATCAAAGCTATTCGGGAAATAATTAGGTTTGTCCTGATAATAGCTGGAATCTGCCATGAAGCCGTCACGTTGATAATTATTAACGGCAAAAGGGCATCGGTTTACTTCCAGTTGATGAGCATTTACGCCCACTCTGTATCTGTGAGCATCAGGATAAGAGAAAAGCCTTCCCTGAAGCATTTTATCAGGAGAAAAACTGATTCCGTTAATTAAATTGCTGGGAGAAAAAGTAGACTGCTCCACGTGGGCGAAATAGTTGACAGGAATTTCATTCAGCTCCATTTCTCCAACTTCAATTAAAGGGAAATCTTTTTGGAACCATACTTTGGTGATATCAAATGGATTCCATCTGAAATCTCTTGCCTCTTCTTCTGTCATCACCTGTATATACATTGTCCATTTAGGAAAATCACCGTTTTCAATAGCATTGCAAAGATCTTCCTGAGCAAAATCAGGATTTTTACCGGCCATATTTACGGCATCATCATTAGAGAAATTTTTGATTCCCTGTTTAGTTTTTAAATGAAATTTTACCCAAACTCTTTCATTTTTATCATTAATCATTGAATAGGTATGAGAACCGAAGCCATGCATATGTCTGTATCCGTAAGGCGTTCCTCTGTCAGACATTAAAATAAGAACCTGATGAAGAGATTCAGGATTCAGACTCCAAAAATCCCACATCATGGTGGCACTTTTTAAATTGGTTTTTGGAACTCTTTTTTGAGTGTGGATGAAATCAGGAAATTTTTTAGCATCTTTAATAAAGAAAACAGGAGTGTTGTTACCAACTAAATCCCAATTTCCATCTTCTGTATAAAATTTTAAGGCAAAACCTCTTGGATCTCTTGCTGTATCTGCGCTGCCTTTTTCACCTCCTACAGTAGAAAATCGAGCAAACATTTTGCATGAATTCCCAACTGCAGAAAACAATTTTGCTTTGGTATATTGGCTAATATCATGGGTAACGGTAAATTTTCCATAGGCACCGCTTCCTTTGGCGTGAACAATTCTTTCGGGAATTCTCTCTCTTACAAAGTGAGCAAGGTTTTCCTGAAGAATAAAATCTTGCAGTAATACAGGGCCTCTAGGACCAACTGTTTGTGAATCCTGATGTTCAAAATATGGGGAACCGTTGCTTAGTGTTATCTTTTTAGAGTCCATAAATCTATCTTTAGAGTGAGAAATTTCTAATTGTATTTAAAAGATGTAAAGGTAGTAAATATCAAAATTACTTCAATTTTTATTGCTAATAGCAAAAACATCATATCTTTGTAATAGATAATATTAATCACAATGAACATTCAGCAATTGGAGTATCTTATCGCCGTAGATAAGTATAAACATTTTGGTAAAGCAGCTCAAGCGTGCTTCATTACACAACCTACCTTAAGTGCAATGATACAAAAATTTGAGGATGAACTGGATGTTAAGGTGTTTGACAGGACTACTCATCCTATTCGTACTACGGATGTGGGACTTCAGATCATTGATCAGGCAAAGGTAATTATAGAGTCTGTCAATGAATTAAAGAACAAAGCGAATCTTTTAAATAATATTTTGGGGGGAACTATTAATTTAGGAATCATTCCTACCGTTTCTTCCTTTATTTTGCCTACGGAGATTTTCACATTTCTGGAAGAGAATCCGAAAATCCAGATGAATGTGAAGGAAATGACCACGGATAATATTATTAAAGCTTTGAAGGCCGGAGAGCTGGACGCAGGAATTATTTCAACTCCATATGATTCTGCAGACGAGTTTTATCAGGATTTCCTATTCAATGAAGAGCTCATGATTTATAGCTCCAATACGGAAGCCAATAAAAAGAACTCCTACGTAGTTCCTGAAGAATTGAATGTTGAAAAGGTATGGCTTCTTGAGGAAGGTAACTGTCTTAGAAATCAATTTGAGAACATTTGCCATCTTAAGGAAAATACACTGAAGCCTAAAAATTTAGATTTCTTGGGTTCCAATATTCAGACGTTGGTACATATGGTAGATAAAGTTGGCGGAATTAGTATTTTGCCAGAATTGGCCTTAAGCCAACTGTCAGAAGAACAGAAAAAGAATGTTTTCAGGTTCAAAAAGCCTTTCCCTTACAGAGAGATAAGCATTATTTATTATAAGCCGACATTCAAGCAGAAAATTATTGATGAATTATCACATTCCATCAAAACATCTTTGGATAAAAAGCTTAATTATAACGAAAGTCCTAAAGAATTTGTAAGCATTAAACCTCAATAGTTTTCTTTTTGTAAAACTGAGATAAATCATTAATTTCAAGAAAATTATAATTAGTAAACAAAAGGTTTGAGTATTAAAAAAATAGTGCTTAAATTTGCCAACGTTATACACGAGGAGAAATTTGACCTGATTGCAACCTCTATAAAAAAATGCTAAAACAGTATTCTTTTTTAGGCTTTCCGGGCAATATATTTTTCTTCGATTTTTTAATCTAAATACATTATAGAAGAATATGTCTTATTTATTTACATCTGAATCCGTTTCAGAAGGACATCCGGATAAAATTGCCGATCAGATTTCCGATGCATTAATCGATCATTTCTTAGCATACGATAAAAACTCAAAAGTAGCTTGTGAAACTCTTGTTACAACAGGACAGGTGGTGCTTGCAGGTGAAGTGAAGTCAGATGCTTATCTTGATGTTCAAACTATTGCCAGAGAAGTTATCAACGGGATTGGATATACAAAAGGAGAATATATGTTCAATGGTGATTCTTGTGGAGTTATTTCTGCAATTCACGAACAATCTCCGGATATCAACCAAGGGGTTGACAGAGCTGTGGTAGATGAGTCTTTTGAAGCTAGAGCAAATGCGCAAGGAGCTGGAGATCAAGGAATGATGTTTGGATATGCTACAAACGAAACGGCAAATTATATGCCTTTGGCGTTAGATTTGGCACATACTATTCTTAAAGAGCTTTCTGCAATCAGAAGAGAAGATTCTGAGATCAAGTATCTTCGTCCGGATGCAAAAAGCCAGGTAACCATTGAATATTCTGATGATCACAAACCCATCAGAATCGATTCTATCGTAGTTTCTACCCAACATGATGATTTCGGTTCAGAAGAAGAGATGTTGAACAAGATTCGTGAAGACATCAAAAATATTTTAATTCCAAGAGTGATTGCTCAACAGCCAGAGGAAATTAAAGTATTATTCAATGATCAGATCAAATACCATATTAACCCGACTGGTAAATTTGTAATCGGAGGTCCTCACGGAGATACAGGTCTTACAGGAAGAAAGATTATTGTTGATACTTACGGAGGGAAAGGAGCTCACGGAGGTGGTGCTTTCTCAGGAAAAGATCCTTCAAAAGTGGACAGAAGTGCAGCTTATGCAACAAGACACATCGCTAAAAACTTAGTGGCTGCAGGTGTTGCGGATGAGGTTTTAGTACAGGTTTCTTATGCAATTGGTGTTGCTGAGCCTTGTGGTTTATACATCAATACATATGGAACTGCAAAAGTAGATCTTCACGATGGGGATATTGCTAAAAAAGTGTCTACTATCTTTGATTTGAGACCTTATGCCATTGAGCAGAATTTAAAATTAAGAAATCCTATTTATCAAGATACTGCATCTTATGGGCATATGGGTAGAGAAAGCTATGTAGCTGATAAAACGTTCAACAAAGGACAGAAAAATGAATTAACTCTTAAAGATTTAGAATTCTTTACTTGGGAGAAACTAGACAAAGTAGACGAAATTAAAGCTTCTTTTGGAATTTAATTTTGTTTTTAAATAATAATAACAGGCTGCTTTATCTTCGGGTAAGGCAGTTTTTTTTAATTTTACACAATAAAAGATTTAAAGATGATGAATGTGAGAGCTGCGATTACCATTCTTTTGGTATTTTTCCTAAGCCTGTTTGCAAAAGCACAATATACTATGCATAAAATGATTAATGTAGGATATGTCTACCAAAATCAAAATTTTGGAGAAATAGGAGGAAGGTTGCTGTTTTTGAAAAATGATGATGTTATCTATCGTTTAGGAGGCTCTGCTTTAATGGGCTCAACTAACTCTCAATTTGCAATAATGCCGAAACTGCAGGCAGATGTTTTGTTAAATTTTGAAAAAAATGTGGACTTCTATCACTCCTATTATTTCCTGGCGGGTGTGGAAGGAACCAATAAATATGTGGCTCCGAAAATCGGGGTTTCTCTTTTCGGGATTTTAGATCTTACAGGCGGATATGCATTTGCTATGGGAAATACAGGATTAAACGGCAAAAAGATGGAGGGTATAAATATTAATTTTACACTAAATATCCCGACTGTCTTTATTCATGATATGTTTAAGTGATTATTTTTAAATTTTTTTGATAAAAAATTAATAATAGGTTAACAGTTATTAAAAAATTATTATATTTACAACATATAAAATTGTACCGCCTATTGATTCGACTTTACTCTAAAAAACTGTTTTGTATTTATAGTTAAAGCCAGATTAATTATCTGGATATATGCTTGTCTACAAATTTTTTATTATTGAGAAGAGTTATGTTATGAAATCAAAATCGGATAGTTTACTAATTTCCCTTTACCAGAAAGGAGACGAAGGAGCATTATCTACGCTCATCCATCGTCATCAGAGAGAACTTTTTACATTCATTTTTTACAAAATTAATGATGAAGACTTGGCAAATGATGTATTTCAGGATACCTTCATGAAAATTATTGTGATGCTGAAAGAAGGACGCTATAATGAAGAAGGAAAATTTATTCTTTGGGCAAAAAGAATCGCTCATAACCTTATTATTGATCATTTCAGAGCAAAATCTAAAAATATTAAAGTTTCTGAAACTACTTTTGAAACTGATGAATATTCTATTTTTGACTTATTAAAAGAACCTTCGGAAAATATTGAAGACCAGTTGGTAACCAATCAGATTCAGGAAGATCTTATGAAAATGCTTCAGTTTTTACCTCAAAATCAGCAGGAAGTCATTAAATTAAGATTTTTTGACGGATTAAGCTTCAAAGAGATTGCAGATCATACAGATATGAGTATCAATACAACGTTGGGAAGGGTACGATATGCCTTAATAAATCTCAGAAAAATAATGGAGGAAAATAATATTATTCTTACGAGATAATAAATTTAACTATTTCACGTTTTAAAGAAAACATTTTTCGCCTATGAAAAAAAATGATTCTTTAAAAGTGAAAACTTTGAAACCAAAAAAAGAAACGATTGAGTTTTTGCTTAGCTATTCGAAAAGTCTTGAAATTATTAAGACAAAGGCTAAGAATTATCCGATTACCAAAAATTAAAATTATTAATTTTGTGCTGTATGAAAATTCAGCACATTTTTTTTGACCTGGACAATACGCTCTGGGATCACCGTAAGAACGCTTTTCTTACCATCAAAGACCTTTTTGAAAAGCAGGAAATCACCTTAAACTACAATATAGATTTTGAGGAATTTCATTCTGTTTATCATGAGATTAATGAAAGTCTGTGGGAAAAAATCAGGGACGGAATCATTGATAAGGGATACCTGAGAAAACACCGTTTTTATGACACATTTAAGCGTTTTGGGGTGGATGATGAAGAGCTTTCACAGTATTTTGAAGAACATTTTCTGGATAAAATCCTTAACCATAACGAGCTGGTAGAGGGAGCTGAGTACATTCTTGAATATTTGAAGTCCAAACATTATACACTCCATGTTATTTCCAACGGATTTCAGGAGGTGACGGAGAGGAAATGCATGCTTTCCGGAATAGATAAATACTTTAAAACTATTACCAGCGCTGATTCTGTAGGTGTCAGAAAGCCTAATCCAAAAATTTTTGATTATTCTTTAGGGCTTGCGGAAGCTTCTAAACAAGAAAGTATTCTGATCGGTGATGACTGGATTGCAGATGTTGTAGGCGCACAAAACTATGGGATAGATGTGATCTTCTTTGATGTTTACAAAGAAAATAAACAGGAAGAAGGGCTGAAGACTATTACT
>JBCNMJ010000084.1:0-17712 GCA_039594975.1 Chryseobacterium sp.
GAAATTCTTTTCCTCTGAATTCTTTCTTGACGAACATTTTTCTGATAGCGGCAGCTTCTGGATTAAATTTTACCAAAGCTATTGTGCCAACCAATTTTCCATCAATAAAAGCACCCAGAAAAATCCCGCCTGGCTTAAAGTAAAAGTTTGCAATATCCTGTAAATCGGGCTGATCTTCTAAAGTAATAGGAACATTAAATTCTTTTTGCTGAATGTTTAATATGAGATCAACGATTTCATTTTCGTACTCATTTTGTATAGGTTTAATCTGCATGGCATTTCAAAATTAAAGATGAGTACAAAACTACGTAGTTAACTACATATATACAAACAAAAATTTAAAATTATATTTAATATATTGATAGTGAATTATTAAAAATAATAATAAATGAAAATGAGATTTTTTATTACGCTTCGTCTCATCAGAATGAGAGCCGATTTGATTTTAGTCTATCATTAAATTAAATTAAATTAAAAAACGTGCATTAAAATTAATCAACACACGTTTTAATTACTTAGATATCAGAAATTATTTCCAACCGCCTCCTAGAGCTTGATAAAGCTCTACTCCTGCTTTCATTTTGCTGTATTTTGCATTGGCAATATTCAATTCTGCATTTAATGAATTGACACTTGCATTTAATACTTCAAGATAATTGGCCATACCATAGTTTACCAATTCCTGAGAGTAATCTACAGATTTTTTATAAGAATCCAGTTCTTTTTGTTTTAGCTCTATGTAAGAATCCTGAACCGAGAATACGCGGATTGCATCAGAAACTTCTTTTCCGGCAGTAAGAACTGTCTTTCTGAAATTCAGATAGGCCGTTTCCTGATTAGCAAGGCTTACTTCATAGTTCGTTTTGATGGTTCTTTTGTTTAAAATAGGTTGTGCTAAACCTGCTACGACACTTGCAAACAAAGAATTGACACTGAAAAGGTGATCAATATCCATGGACTGTAAACCTCCGTTTCCTGTGATTTTTAAAGTCGGATAAAACTGAGCTTTGGCAGAGTTGGTTAGCTCGAAAGCGTTCATTAAGCTGTATTCCGCTCTCATTACGTCCGGTCTGTTCGATAGGAGCTGAGCAGGATACCCTAATTTTAAATCAATCGGAACATTCTGAGCAGCCAAAGATGATCTTTCAATAGAATGAGAAGGCTCTCCCATTAGTAAGCTCATCGTATTTTCCAATAATTGAATCTGAGTATCAATGTCAATTAATAAGGACTTTGCATTATACACTAAAGCTTCACTCTGTTGCACAGCAACTTCTGTAACAGTTCCTGAAACTTTTAAAGCTTTGGTGGTTTCTAGATTTTGTTCACGAACTTTAATGGTTTCTGTGATGATCTTTTTCTGTTCATCAAAAGTCAATAACTGATAATAAGCAGAAGCAATAGAAGCTATCAAATCACTTTTTACCGCTTTGTGAGCAGCAACGGTTCCTAAATAAGCGGCCAGCTGAGCTTTTTCCTGCGCTTTTAATTTTCCCCAAAGATCAGCTTCAAAACCGATACTTGCTGTAAGGTCAAGCTGGTTGATATATCTTCTCTGCCCGAATAGCTGTCCGGTTTGTGTATTCAAAGACTGGGTCTGAAAAGTGTAGCCGGGACCAACTGTTACTGTTGGCTCATAAGCTGCTTTACTTTGTTTTAGATAAGCCTCTGCAGAATTGATGCTCTGTAAAGCAATTCTTATATCGAGGTTGTTTTCCAAAGCCTTTGAAATATGTCCCTGAAGGATAGGATCTGTGAAGATCTCTCTCCAGGAAACATTCGAAATATTTGTACTGTCAGCAGGCAGCATATCTGTACGGTACAGCTTTTCGTCAACAACATTATCCGGTCTGTGGTATTCTTTTCTCGCCATACAAGATGATACGGCAGCAAGAATTGCGACTGAAAATGTTATTCCTTTTATAATGTTTAGTAAACTCTTCATTCTTTAAAAGTTTAAAGTTTTATGTTTAAGGTTTCGCAGTTCTGGTTGTTAAAACTTTGAACTCAAAACCTTAAACTAACTTAATTTTATTCTGCTAAATTGATTTCTTCTTTTTTGATAGGTTTAATTTTTTCCTGTAAATATTCGAAAATCACATATAATACCGGAATTACAAATAACCCTAAAACGGTTCCTATCAATAACCCTATTGCTGCACCAGTTGCAATTGAACGGTTACCAACCGCCCCAATTCCACTTGCCAAAACCAGTGGCAGTAAACCGAAGATAAAAGCAAATGAGGTCATCAGGATCGGTCTTAATCTCGCCTTCGCAGCATTAATGGCAGACATCACGATCGTTTCACCATGGTGTCTTCTCTGGACAGCAAATTCTACAATCAGAATGGCATTTTTAGCTAATAATCCTACCAACATGATCAGGGCAATCTGGAAATAAATGTTGTTTTCCAAGCCCATGATTTTCTGTCCGAAGTAAGCTCCCATTACCCCAAGAGGAAGGGAAATTACCACAATAAGCGGAAGAATATAACTTTCATATTGTGCAGAAAGGATAAAGTAAACGAAAATTAAACTTAATCCGAAGATCAATAAGGTCTGAGATCCCGAATTTAATTCTTCTCTCGTTAATCCTGTGAATTCTACAGCATAATTTTGGTTTAAAGTTTCATCAGCTACCTGCTGAACAGCTGTAATGGCATCTCCGGAACTGTATCCCGCAGAGTTTGCCCCCGTAATTTTTACTGAAGTAAACAGATTGTAACGGCTTACAGATTGTGGTCCGTACGCTTTTTTCATCGTAACAAACTGAGAAATCGGTGACATTACTCCAGAACCTGTTTTTACATACAGTTCATTAAGGTTTTCGATACTCTTTCTATTATCAGGAAGAGCCTGAACCATTACCCTGAACTGTTTCCCATATTTAGTAAAGTCAGCAGTATAAATACCTCCGATATATCCCTGCATGGTAGCCAGGATATCACTTACGGAAACTCCCATCTGTTTGGCCAATGGTACATTTACCTGCATTTCGTACTGGGGATATTTTGTATTGAATGAAGATTGTGCAAATTCAATTTCAGGCCTTTGCATCAACTTCCCGATGAATTCATTCATTTTATTGTCTAAGTCGGCATATTCTCCCCCTGATTTATCCAATAATACCATCTCAAAACCGGCACTGTTACCGAAACCAGGTACACTTGGTGGCTGGAAGAATACAACTTTTGCATCAGGAACTGCGCCTGAAATTCCGAACAATTTTTTCGTGATATCTTCAGAAGTCTGCCCGTCTTTTTTCCGTTCCTCAAACGGCTTCAATTTGATGAAGGCAAGACCATTGTTACTACCGTTTCCAGATAAGAACCCTCTACCTGTTGAAATTGTAACGTTTTGTACTCCCGGAACTTTTAAAGCTTTTGCCTGAAGGGTTTTCAACGCGTTGTATGTTCTTTCCATAGAGGCTCCCGGAGGAAGCTGAACATCAGTAAAGATAATCCCTCTGTCTTCTGTAGGTACAAAACCTTTTTTCATAGTAGAACTTGCCCAATATAAGATACCGGCTGTTACCGCGAAAATGATTAGTGTTACCCACTTATGTCTCAATAAGAATACAAACCCTCTTCCGTAACGTTCTGTAGCTGTCTTGAAAGCAATATTGAATTTATAGAAGAATTTTTGAAGGAAATTCAGGTTCTTATATTCTGCATGATGTGCTTCGTGAGGTTTTAGGAATAATGAACATAAAACCGGACTTAAAGTTAAAGCGTTGATCGCAGAAATGATAATCGCAATGATAAGCGTAATCCCAAATTGTTGGTAAAATACTCCGGTTGGTCCTGTAATAAACGTTACCGGAACGAATACGGCAGCCATTACTAAGGTAATTGAAATAATTGCCCCTGTAATCTCATCCATTGCTTCTACGGTTGCTTTTTTAGCATCGGGAATACCGTGTTCCATTTTAGCGTGAACCGCTTCGACGACAACAATCGCGTCATCCACAACAATACCGATAGCCAATACTAAGGCAAATAACGTTAACAGGTTTAAGGAATATCCAAATAAATTCAGGAAGAAAAATGCACCTACAATAGATACCGGAACCGCAATTGCCGGAATCAAGGTAGATCTGAAATCCTGAAGGAAAATATATACTACGATAAATACCAGTATAAACGCTTCGATTAGAGTGTGAACCACTTTGTCGATGGATGCTTCCAGGAATTCATTGGTATCAAAGTTAAATGTGTATTTAATTCCCTGAGGGAAGCTTCCTTCCGCAGATTTTAGATAAGATTTAATATTTTTAATAATCTCCTGGGCATTGGAACCCGGTGTTTGGAAGATCCCCATACTGATGGATGGATTGTTCCCGTTTTCACCGATCCCTGTGTAAGACTGACCTGCCAGTTCTACTTTGGCAACATCTTTCAGCATAAGGTTTTGTCCGTCCGGAAGAGCTTTTATGATGATATTATCATATTGTGCCTTATCGTTGAATTTACCGACATATTTAATGATGTATTCAAAAGAGCTTCCACTGTTCTGTCCGATAGAACCTGCAGCCGCTTCTCTACTCTGCTCATTGATTGCATTGGTAACATCAGTTGGGGTTACTCCGTAAGCAGCCATTTTAGCAGGATCCAGCCAGACTCTCATCGAATAGTTTTTACCTCCGAAAACATTGGCATCACCTACCCCGTTAATCCTTTTTAAGTTTGGAATAATATTAATATTCAGAAAGTTTTGAAGATATACATCATCTAAATCTTTGTTTTCAGAATAGAAAGACATATACATCAATGCACTTGTCTGTTGCTTCTGGGTCACTACCCCGGAACGTGTAACTTCACTTGGTAATAAAGGGGTGGCCCTGGCTACACGGTTCTGTACGTTTACCGCAGCAATATCCGGGTCGATTCCCTGTTTAAAGAATACCTGAATCTGAGCTGAACCGTCATTTCCGGCTGAAGAAGTGATGTAATCCATACCTTCCACCCCGTTGATCTGTTCTTCCAATGGTACCACAACACTTTTCATCACAGTTTCCGCATTGGCTCCTGTATAGTTGGTAGAAACACTTACCGTAGGAGGTGCAATATCAGGATACTGTGTAACCGGCAGCGAGATCAATCCCAAGACCCCGAGAATCACAATCAAGATTGAGATTACCGTGGATAAAACCGGTCTGTTTATAAAATTTTTAATCATTTTAGAATTTCGGTTTTATAGATTGAACAAGACTATCCATTTTAATAGGTTTTTTGATGATGGCTGTTCCTGGTTTCAAGCCTCCGATACCAGCAGCAACAATTGTTTCATCTTTGTTGACACCTGATTTGATCAGGGCCAAATTGTCGATTCTGTCGATCACATTGACCACCACATTTTTAGCGGTATCTTTTTCCACCTTATAAACGTAAACAATACCTTGTTGTTCGTAGGTAGCACTTTCAGGAACTACTAAAACATTTTCATAGGTTTTTGGAAGTCTGATGGTACCGCTATTACCATTACTCAAAAGTTTTTGAGGATTGGAGAACCCGACTCTGAACTGAATGGTACCCGTTGTAGCATCAATCTGTCCTGTCATTGTTTCAATTCTACCTTTTTCTCCATAAATGCTTCCATTGGCCAATTGCAACTCTACCATAGGTAGATTTTTAATCTTTTCAGATAAAGAAGCACCGGGAGATTTTTCAAGAAAATCAAAATACTCCTTTTCATTCATTGAAAAATAAGCATATAATTGTGAAGTATCTGAAATTGTGGTTAAAGGAGTCTGATCGGTAGGTCCTACTAAACTCCCTACTTTTAAAGGAAGCTTTCCAATCACTCCGGAAATAGGCGCACGGATAATAGAATATTCAATGTTGGCTTCCACTCCTTTATAGTTAGCAACAGCTTGTCTTTTTGCAGCATTAGCCTGCTGTAATTGAGCTTGAGCCTGTGCTAAATTTGCTTGGGCAGTTTGCAGCTGAACATTACTGATGATGTTTTTTTGAACAAGTGGTTTTAGTTTGTTCACCTCTACCTGTGCTGCATTTACAGATGCCTGAGCTGCTGCAATATTAGATTCTGCAGCACCGATTCCTGCTTTAGAAGCGGCTGCATTTTCGTTTAAAATATTGGTTTCAAGACGGAACAAAGGCTGCCCTTTTGTAACGTACTGTCCCTCGTCTACCAAAACCTGCGTAATATATCCCTGTATTTTAGCGCGAACATCATTATTTATTTTTCCCTGAATGGTAGCGGGAAAAGTCTGATAGCCGACTATATTTTTTGCCTCCACGTTCACTACAGGATATGGTTTTGCGCCATCCTGCTTCGGAGCTTCTTTTTTGCAGGCAGTGAGCGAAAGCGCTGCAATAGAAAGTATAACTAGTTTACTGTTCATTTTATAGTTTATTAAGAGATTCCTGAATATTAAGTATGTTTTTATTTAAGAGCGCTTTGTAAGCTTCCATTTTTTCGTTGTACCCATCGTCATGATTTTTTTTAAATTGATCTAAGTCATCTAGTAGTTTTAATTCGTCTTGCATCTTTTGAACTATTTTTTCAAATCTTATCTTCTTATATTCATCATTGATGAAAAAATACCGTTTTCGTTCGTCCATTTTATTATGATCTACAATGAGCTGAGCCTTCAGTAATAAAGAAATACTTGTAGAAACCGAGCTTTTACTTGCAGAAAGAACTTCCACAAACTCATCAAAAGTAATCCCCACCTTTTCATAATCGAAAAGCAGGTAGGAATAAATTTTTGAAGCTAATGGAGGCACGTTGAAAATGGTGCCATAGAACTTTACAGCATCCTGAAAAATTTTTTCATCAATTTCTATACTCTTATGCATGGTATATAATTTGAGCAAATGTAAAAATTAGTTCAGAACTAAACGAACAAACCCAATAGAGTTTCTCGATATTGGGTCTTTTAAAAATTCAATGAAAGATGATTTAACTTTTTGATTAAATAATAATCTTCTCAAAAGCTTTTCTCATTCCGCCGGCCAAGCAAACTTCTCCGCAATAAGAATATCCCTTTCCTTCAAGAATTTTCAACATGGCAGTATTGTCGAAGTTGGTATCAACTTTAACACTCTGAATACCATTCGATTTGGTGAACTCTTCAATGTGGTCAAACAGCTTTTTTACCATTCCCTGTCCTGCAAATTTTTCATCTACAGCTACTCTGTGTACCACAACGAATTCTCCATTGCTCAACCAGACTCCTTCTATGGTGCTGTAAGCAGGTTCATCATTAAGGATCAACGCGCTGTAGACTGCAATTTCACCATCTACGGTCAGTACATATCCGAATCCTTTTGCAATATCGCTTTCTACCGTATCCAGGTTAGGATAACCTTGCTGCCATTGTGTACTTCCATCCTGTCTTCTTCTTTCGATGGCCTGCTGCAAAATACTCCAGATTATATCTCTGTCTTCAATTTCTGCCTTTCTTAATTTAATTTCTGAATTCATTGCTGTGAAATTTTAATTAAAAGATTGAGTTTTAATTAAGTAAAAATATGCTGTTTATCAAAGTTTGAGATGCTTCGACAAGCTCAGCATGACAGTGCACAAATGACAGTTAGTATTAGAGATGTCATACTGAACTTGTCGAAGCATCTACTATCTTTCAATTTTTAATAATCTTAATATAAAATTTTTAAAATTTGAATTAAAAAACCGAAAACTAATTGAAATTAATTTTCGGTTCGAAGTAGTAAAATTTAAAATTATGAAATTGTTTTTTATTGATTTTCACTTTGTTGAAGATAAGCGTCTATAACATCAAATGCTTTCTTCTCATCCTGTAAATCTACCATTACTTTTAGCGAAGTTGCTGTAGGCGTTGTCGTAAAAGTAAGATAATTGTTTTCTACCGCATTTGCAATCTGCGCGTCGTCCAATTTAGATTTAATTAACTGAATTTCTGAGGGTTTGTCACTTTCAAAAACTGATACTCTTGTGCTTCTTTCCATATTCTTTTCCGTTTGAGTATCTAAATATATGACAAATTTTTTGAAATCCCAAATCCGGATTTTAAATTTTGTTAATATTATTTTCGATTTTATCTATCGCAAGTTTAATTTCTTCCTTGGTTACATTTAAATGAGGTCTGAATCTAAGTGACTGATCTCCACAAGAAAGAATAATCATTCCGTCATTCCACAGTTCATCTCTTAATATATTTCTTTGTTCAGAAGTCGGAAGATCAATAGCACACATCAATCCTCTTCCTCTTGCATTTGATAATTTATCCGGATATTTTTCTGCTAATTTTTTTAATTCTTCCAATAAGTAATCACCTACAATTCTTGCGTTTTCTACCAAATTTTCTTTTTCAATCACCTCCATTACCAACTGAAAACGCAGCATATCGATAAAGTTTCCTCCGAAAGTAGAATTGATTCTTGAGCTTTCTCTGAAAACGTTATTGGGTATTTCATCAAATTTCTCTTTATTCGCTAAAACTCCACACACCTGTGCTTTTTTTCCAAAAGAAATAATGTCCGGTTTTGCTGTAAAATGCTGGAAAGCCCACATTTTTCCTGTAATTCCGATTCCGGTCTGAACTTCGTCAAAGATCAATAGAATTTCATGATTATCACAGATTTTTCTCAAACCTAACAGGAATTCATCTCTGAAATGATTATCACCACCTTCTGCCTGTATAGGTTCGATAATAATACAAGCTACTTTATCCGGATTCATCAGAATAGCTTCTTCGATCTGAATTAAAGCCAGTCTTTCATTCTTGATCGTTTCTTCCAGATTTTCTTCTGTGATTGGGAAAGTTAGCTTAGGATTAAGAATTCTTGGCCAGTCAAACATTGGGAAATATTGATATTTTCTTGGATCTGAAGTGTTTGTTAAGCTTAATGTATAACCACTTCTTCCGTGGAATGCCTGTCTGAAATGAATGCAGATTCCGGCTTCCTGATTAAGCCCTTTTTCAAAGTTCTTTCTGGTTTTCCAGTCGAAGCAAGCTTTCATTGCATTCTCTACTCCTAATGTTCCTCCTTCAATGAAAAAAGCATATTGCAATTCTTCAGGAATCACGACTCTTTCAAAAACTTCTAAAAAGTGAGCATATTCTTCGGAATAAACATCTGCCAAAGTTGGTTTATTAACGGCCATTTTCCCTAGCCATGCTGATTTTTCAACAATATAAGGATGGTTATAGCCTATAGAAGCTGAAGCGAACATCGAAAACATATCTAAATATTCTCTGTTGGTAAGCTTGTCGTACAACCAGGATCCGTGAGATTTTTCAATATCCATTACGAAATCAAAACCATCTGCCAAAACGTGTCTTCCTACGGTTTCTTTTACTTTATTTGCTTGTATATTAATTGTTGTGTATTCCATATTGTATGTGATTTAAAGATCTAAAGATTTAAAAATTAAAAAGACTCTGCTATAAATTTTTAAATCTTTAAATAACTTAAATGGTTAAATTAATTTTTTATAAATCAAATTTAATTCCCTGTGCCAAAGGAAGTTGTGTTGTGTAATTAATAGTGTTGGTTTGTCTTCTCATATAGTATTTCCAAACGTCTGAACCGGATTCTCTACCGCCCCCTGTTTCTTTTTCACCACCGAAAGCTCCTCCGATCTCAGCTCCGGATGTTCCAATGTTTACGTTGGCAATTCCACAGTCTGAACCTGCATGAGAAAGAAATAATTCTGCTTCTCTTAAGTTCTGTGTCATGATTGCAGATGATAAACCTTGAGGAACATCATTCTGGATGGCAATTGCTTCTTCCAGTGTTTTGTATTTAATTAAATATAAAATCGGTGCGAAAGTCTCGTGCTGAACGATTTCATAAGAATTTTTTACTTCAGCGATACAAGGTTTTACATAGCAACCGGACTCGTATCCTTTTCCTTTTAAAACTTCACCTTCAACGATGAATTTTGCTCCTTCTTTTTTCCCTTTTTTAATGGCTTCCTGGTACATATTTACCGCATCTGTATCGATAAGCGGTCCCACATGATTGGTTTCATCCAAAGGATTTCCGATCTTTAATTGTCCGTAAGCTTTTACCAGTCTGTTTTTCACTTCATCATAAACACTTTCATGAATGATCAATCTTCTTGTAGAAGTACATCTTTGACCAGCGGTTCCAACTGCTCCGAAAACAGCTCCGATGATCGACATGTCAATATCTGCATCTTTAGAAATAATAATAGCGTTGTTTCCTCCCAATTCAAGGATAGATTTTCCGAATCTCTGGGCAACATTGGTAGAAACCATTCTTCCAACTCTTGTAGAACCCGTGAAAGAAACTAAAGATATTCTTTTATCATCAACCAATTTCTGCCCGATTTCATGATCAGCAACCAATACACTTGAAATTCCTTCCGGAAGATTATTTTCCTTTAAAACCTCATTCATTATATTTTGGCAGGCAATAGCACAAAGTGGCGTTTTTTCTGAAGGTTTCCAAATGGTAACATTACCACAAATCCACGCTAAAGCTGTATTCCATGACCAAACTGCTACCGGAAAGTTGAATGCAGTGATAATTCCTACAATTCCAAGCGGATGATATTGTTCATACATTCTGTGTCCCGGTCTTTCTGAATGCATCGTATAGCCGTGAAGCTGTCTGGAAACTCCTACTGCAAAATCGCAGATATCAATCATTTCCTGAACTTCTCCTAAGCCTTCCTGCAGCGATTTACCCATTTCATAAGAAACCAGTTTTCCAAGATCGTCTTTGTACTGTCTTAATTTTTGCCCCAGTTGTCTTACAATTTCCCCTCTCTTAGGAGCCGGAATCAACCTGAATTCTTTAAAGGCTTTTTCTGCCGTTTCAATTACCTTATCATAATCTGATTCTCCGGAAGTTTTGATTTTAGCAATTAGATTACCATCTACAGGTGAAAAACTTTCTATTGTTTTTCCTGATGCGAAATATTTTCCGCCTACCGAAGTTCCTTTGTTTTCCTCTTTAATTCCTAAGTTTTTCAGTGTTTTTTCGATTCCGAAATCCTTTATTTTTTTAGACATAAAAATTTTACTTTTCGTTTTCTCTAAAGATAAAAATATTATGCGAACCTCAAAATTTAATTTTTTTTAACGTATTTTTTATTTGGACTAATTATAAACGTGCTTATCTTTGTAAGGTAAATATTGGGATTTCAGAAATGGAAAATAATAAAGATGTAAAAGAATCTGAAGAAGTAAAGAAAAATTCTAAATGGAAAAGCCTGGTGAAGAAGTTTGGAATCGGAGGAATTATATTCTTTACGGTGAAGGGAATCATTACTTCTACCCTTATTTATTTTCTGGGTAAAAATTTCTGGACGGTTATCAGCAATTATTTTACTACGATTTTTGATTAATTTAATTGATATATGGAATGTAAAAAGCAGAGAATTTTCTCTGCTTTTTCTTTGTTAAATATTTTATTTCTGTCATTCATGGAGTGAGGAATCTCAATATTCAATGGATTTCGTCTCTGTTTAAATGACCTATCTGATAAAATTTATTCTTTTTTCTTTCTTCCTGAGTTGATTAAGTTTTGATGAAGCAAGTACTCAATCTGTCCATTTACACTTCTGAATTCATCATTGGCCCATTTTTCCAGAAGTTTGTAAGTAGACTCATCTATCCTGATCACAAAAGATTTTTTGCTTTTGTTTTCGGAAGAAGCTTGAGTTTTATCTGATTTCATTTTTTTAATTTTCTAATTATTTACTTAATGCAGATTTTTGTTAAAACAATATATTATATTAATTATACAAAGTTCCTGCATTTAAGATAGGAGTAGCTGCTTTCTCACCACATAAAACAACCATTAAATTACTTACCATGGCAGCTTTTCTTTCGTCATCAAGCTCCACAATATTTTCTTCGGATAATTTTTTTAAAGCTAAATCTACCATTCCAACTGCTCCTTCCACAATCTTCGTTCTTGCTGCTACAATGGCTGTTGCCTGTTGTCTCTGAAGCATTGCGCCTGCGATTTCTGAAGCATATGCAAGGTGAGAAATTCTGGCTTCCTGAATGATGATTCCCGCTTTTGAAAGTCGGTCTGTAAGTTCCTGCTCCAGAATTGAATTGATCTTATCTCCTCCTTCTCTTAAGGTAATTGGGGCATGATCATCTTCCAGATTGTCATAAGGAAAGCTCATTGCTAAATGGCGTACAGCGGCTTCACTCTGCATTTTCACAAAGTCCGAATACCGTTCTACATCAAAAGCAGCTTTGTAGGTATCTCCAACTTTCCACACGATAACAACGGCAATTTCAATCGGGTTTCCCATTTTGTCATTTACCTTTAAAGTCTGCCCTTGGAGGTTTTCCGAACGTAAACTGATTCTTTGAGAGGAATATAATGGGTTGATAAAAAATAACCCGTTTTCTTTTACGGTTCCCACATATTTTCCAAAGAAGTTCAATACTCTTGAGTGATTAGGCTGAATAATCATCAATCCTTTCATGAAAAAGCAAAATGCAAGAAAGCAAAGGACCGAAAGAATAACAAAGGTAACGTTCCTGTCAACTCCTGTTATGAAAAGATAAATAGCGGCTACAAAAAGTATTAAGCATATTACTAAAGCTAAATAGCCGGACATTGGTTTTAAAACTTTTTCCATGATATGATTTTTAGTTTGATATTATTTTGATATCATAAAGGTATTATTAAATTTTGAATAATTTTCATTTTTCTTGAATTTATTTATATAGCTAACCAACAAAAAAATCCCGAGAAAAAATTCTCGGGATTTTTTATTGTTGAACTATGTAATTATTTTTTAGTTAATGCCTTAAACTTAATGTAAGAAGCAATAGATAAAGCCAACATTGTTGCTAATCCTATATAAACCCAAGCCGGAACCGGAACCGGATCTCCAGCTGCATAAGAATGAAGTCCGCTTAGATAGTAATTAACTCCAAAATACGTCATTACCATTGAACAGAAGGCAAACATTGTTGCCACGTGAATAGCCCATCTGCTTCTTAGTCCCGGAACTAATCTCATGTGCAATACAAAAGCGTATACCATGATTGAAATAAATGCCCAGGTTTCTTTTGGATCCCAGCTCCAGTATCTTCCCCAAGATTCGTTGGCCCAGATTCCTCCTAAGAAGTTTCCTACCGTTAAAGCAAACAGACCTATCGTTAAGGACATTTCAGATACAATTGCCAGTTCTTTCAATGTAGTGTCGTGGTGAATTTTGTATGTTTCTTTATTGGATATAATATAGAATACTAAACTGAGTACCGCTATGATCATTGATAAAGCAAAGAAACCATAACTTGAGGTAATGATTGCTACGTGAACAATTAACCAATATGATTTCAATACAGGGACAAGCGGAGTGATTTGCGGATCAAGCGCTGAACCTCCGTGAGCAAATCCCATCATAATTACCGCAACCATAAATCCTGCCGCAGGAATCAATGCGTTTGAATTTCTGTATAATAATAAACCTGCAGTAATACCTACCCAAGAAATGAAGATAATAGCTTCGTAACCGTTACTCCAAGGTGCGTGTCCTGAAATATACCATCTTGCTACCAATCCTAAGAAATGGAAAACGTAGCCGATAATTCCAAGGGCAATAATCATTTTGATGATTTTATTTAAGACTTTTTTAGGTTTGAATAATTCTACAAAACCTAAGATTAACAGTAATCCGCCGATTATAGTATAGAAAATTAGTAACTTGAAGTTAAGATTCACTTCATTCATGAAAACCTCAAGATCTACTTTAGATTTTGCAGGAACTACAGCTTTCCCCCATTTCTGCTGATAATCTGAAAGCTTTGCCAATTCTTTATCTGCTTTGCTCCAGTTTCCTGATTGCTGAGCTTGTAAGACTTCTGCAAAATATGGCCCCATAACTTGCTGAGATTCCATATCCGGTTCGAATTTCTGATCAAGCCAAGAATGCCAAGTGTGATTTGCATCATTTTTTACAGGAACAATTCTCATAAACTGACCGCTAAAGAATTCATTAAAAATCTGAACTCTTTCGTTTACAGCAATTACTTCTTTGTCATAATTGGTCTGTTCTGCCGGTTTTTTACGGAAAGCTGTGTTGTAATCGTGTTCAAGGATATATGTTAAATTTCCATTGGCATCTGCCGGGAAAAGATTCATTAATGAAGTGTAGCCGTCTTCATTGGCTTTTGTTTTTTTCATTAATTCATCACCTCCTTTTGGTCCGATTTTAATCATCGGAACCATAGTCCAGCTTGGTGTATCTGTATTGACAGATAAAAACCATTGGTTAGCTGTCAGATATTTTCCGTCAGTTCCTTTAAATTCGTCTTTTTTGTATAATTTTCTTAAAACATCTAAGGCTTCAGTATTGATAGGAACAATTCTTCCCTCAATATTCTGAACTAAAAGATACCCGAATTTATCTGCGTGTTCTTTACTGATCTTATTTCTTGCAATAATTTCGTCTGCAGAAACCATTTTCATTTTTTTGAATGGCTGTGCACCTTGTGGCTGAACCGCTTCAGATGTAGGAGTGTGATTATGATTTTCTCCTTCTACGTGCATGTGCTCTCTACTTCCGTCTGTTGTACCGTGAGTTTCAATTTTCTGAGCATTGAAACCTAAGCTTAAAAATAACAACAATACCGCTGCAGTTCTTTTCTTATTAACATCTTTCAGCATTTTATTAAGCTTCCAGAAATGTGTTCCTTTCCAGAAGAATATAAAGAACATTCCTCCAAACAATAAAGCATAACCGATATAAGAGATCAGAGTTCCCCAATAATCGTGATTTACAGAAAGTACGGTTCCCATTCTGTCAGGATCGAAACTTGACTGGAAAAAACGGTAACCTTTATGATTAAGAACGTGGTTCATATATATTTTATAAGGAGTTTCTTTTCCTTCATCAATGATTTTTACATGACTCTCATAAGCACTTGGAGATGAACTTCCAGGATAAGTTTCCATTACGAAATCATCTAATTTTAGTGCAAAAGGTGTATTGTAGATCTTTGGTCCGAAACCTACCATAATGTTCAATCCATCCATAGTCACTTGTTTGTAAGCATTTGGATTTCCTTTTTCAACTGATAAATCTAAGAGTTGTTTTGTTTTAGGTCCTTGAAGTTCAACGGTAAGCATATCAGGAACATTCTGATCCTTTTTTCTGTCTCCTTCAATAGCCATTAGTGTTCCTTTCTTCAATCCTTCTGGAACAACTAGTTTTAATTCATTGATGGTGTATAAGCTTCTTAAAGCAAGAGGCTGGAACTGATCTTTTACCGTATTTCCTGTAGCTTTAGTCGCCATCGTCATATAGGCTGCGTCTACCGGAGTTTTAATGAATAGTTGTCCGTTTTCATTTTTAAATTCAACCGCACCCTCAATAGGTCTGTTAAAAGTTACCAATGTCCCGTTGATTGATTTTGTTTCTCCCGGTTTGATGTAAATATTTTGTCTTCCGGTGTTCCCTGTTGAAACCAGATGTAGATATTCTGCTCCATTTGCATCAGCCAATAAGCTGTCTTTCTTTCTTTGAACATACTTTTTTGCGATTACCCTCACTTCTTTTCCGTGAAAATCATAAGTAGCTTCAAGATCTTTGTGCAGAGGAGACATTAAGTAAGGAATATCCTGATAATTAAGAACGTCACCTTTTTCTTCAATCTGAATTTTAAGGAAGTTTTTGTCGGTCACAATTTCGTTGGAAGTTTCTCCTTCTCTGATGTGCATTGTTCCTTCAAAACTGATGTATCTTGTGATGGCACCCCCGATAAAAATAAAGATAAAGGCTAAGTGAAAAACCAGTACCGGCCATTTCTCTTTTTTCCAAAGTCTGTATCTTCCGATATTTCCGATGAAGTTTAAAATAAGCAGAAGCATAATGAATTCAAACCATTTAGCTTCGTAAATGAGTGCTTTTGCTGTAGGTGTTCCGTAGTCGTTTTCTAAGAACGTCGCATATGCCATAGCAAATGCATAAACCAGCAGCAATACAGCCATTGTCCTGGTTGAAATAAGAATATCCTGGATCTTCTTCATGATGTTATATACTTGACATGCAAAAATAAGGATGATTAATCAAAAGGTAGACAAAAAAAACTGTCATTTGTCAGTTGAAAGCCTATAAAACATTATTTTGATTCATTCTTAATAATATGAAAAATATTGAGAAAAATTTAAATATTAATATCCTATTGATGGTAATTAATAAAAGCTATGGGATTTATCGTAACTGTCTATTTGTTTTAGAATAAAGGCTACTCAAATTTCAATTAAAAAGGACGTGTTTTTAATAAAATACTATTAAATTAGAATCTAAAATTTAGAAATCAAAATTATCTTTTAATGTCTAAAAAACATTAAATTTGCCCACATTGATATTATGAATAAGACGCAAACAAAAACACAGGAATCGCCTGATAAAGGCAAAATATTATCGAAGCCGCGTATATTCTTCGGGCTTGTATTTATACTTTTCTCCATTATTCTTACATTTTCGTTCATCTCTTATCTGATGAACTGGAAATCAGATCAGAGCCAGGCAGGAACCATGCTTGACAAAACTATAAAATCATCAAATCTTTTTGGAAAAGTTGGAGATTGGCTGGGTAATATTTTTATTTTTGAAAGTATTGGAATAGCTTCCTTTATCATTGCATTTTTAGTATTTGTTTTTGGAACGCTTATTCTGAAAAAGAATTATTTCAAACCGTGGAAAACCATTGGACATTCTTTATTCTTTATTTGCTGGCTTCCTATTTTCTTTGGCGCTGCATTTACAAAACATCAGGGAGGAGTTTTAAGCGGAGTTTATGGTTATCAGATTATGGATTCTTTAAATGCCCTTATTGGAGAGGTTGGAATGTGGCTGGTATTGGTAGCAAGTATTGCTTTGTACTTTATTTTGGAATTCAATCTGCGTCCGAGTGCTGTAAAAGCAAAATTGGATGAAATTAACGAAAATACAATCGGAAGAGTAAAATCTATGATGCCAAGTTCTGATGATAATTTTGAAGCGGATGAAGAATTGGAGGATGAAATTGAAGAAAATATCACGATTACCGTTACTGAAATGGTAACGCCGAAACTTCCTGAAGAACCTGTAGATCTGGCAAAAGATTTTACAGAAATCCCTTCTTCTCCTGTTATTGAAACGATTTCTACTCCCAATAAGACTTCGTTTGAAAATGATAAAGAAATTACTCAATCTATTAATTTAAATCTTAATACAAAGCCTTCAACACCTGTTGTAAATCCTTCGGAAGCTTTTGATATTACTCCTTCAAAACCTTTAACTCAAAGTGATGAAAGTATTAAATTTAATGTAGAAGTTGCTCCTGTTATTGATGTATTGGACGAGTCGGATAAGAAATCGCAGGAACTTGTAGAAAAACATGGGCTGTATGATCATAAATTAGATCTTGCCAATTTCCAGATGCCGCCTGTAGACCTTTTAAAGGATTACGGAAATGAGGAGATTTCTATCAATAAGGAAGAATTAGAAGAAAACAAAAATAAAATTGTAGGCCTACTTAAAAACTTTAATGTTGGAATTGCTGAAATTAAAGCTACAATTGGTCCTACAGTTACTTTATATGAAATTGTACCTGAAGCTGGAATTAGAGTTGCGGCTATTAAAAAACTCCAGGATGATATTGCGCTGAACTTATCTGCTTTAGGAATCAGAATTATAGCTCCGATGCCAGGAAAAGGTACGATAGGAATTGAAGTTCCGAGAAAAAATCCTACCATGGTTTCCATGCGTTCGGTA
>JBCNMJ010000085.1:0-17537 GCA_039594975.1 Chryseobacterium sp.
TCCTGAAGCCAAAAGAAAAATCATCGGAAACGAATTTATCCACGTTTTTGATGAAGAATCTCATAAAATTGAAGGTGCTAAATTCTTAGCTCAGGGAACCATTTATCCTGATGTGATTGAAAGTCAGTCCGTAAACGGGCCTTCTGCGGTGATTAAATCTCACCACAACGTTGGTGGACTTCCGGAAGAAATGGAGTTTGAATTGTTGGAGCCTTTGAGAGAACTATTCAAGGATGAAGTAAGAAAAGTAGGAGAAGAATTGGGAATTCCTCATCACTTGGTTCACAGACACCCTTTCCCTGGTCCAGGTTTAGGAATCAGAGTATTGGGAGCTGTAGATGCTGAAAAAGTAAGAATTCTTCAGGAAGCGGATGATATCTTTATCGAAGAGTTATACAAAAACGATTTATATGAAAAAGTTTCTCAGGCATTCGTTGTGCTTCTTCCGGTAAAATCTGTAGGAGTAATGGGAGATGAAAGAACATACGAATATACAGCTGTAGTCCGTTCGGCAAATACAATCGACTTTATGACGGCAACGTGGAGCAGACTTCCTTACGAGTTTTTAGATACGGTTTCGAGCAGAATCATTAACGAGGTAAGAGGAATCAACAGAGTGGCTTACGATATTTCAAGCAAACCACCTGCAACGATCGAGTGGGAATGATTTTTTGACTTGAATTTTAAATATAAATCCTGCCTTTGGGCGGGATTTTTTTGTTTAATATTTTCTACATTTGTTCTATGAAGATAGCATTTCTTGGTCCGCAGGCAAGTTTTACACAGTTGGCGGCTTCACAGATATTCCCGGAAGAAGAATTAATACCGCAATCCAGTATTTTGGATTGTTTTAATGCCGTAATGAATAATGAGGTTGATAAAGCCGTTGTTCCCCTTGAAAATTCAATTGAAGGAACAGTTTCGATGACGTTGGATTATCTCTATAATTTTGATGTTTTTATAGAAACGGAATTAGTGATGCCAATTGCCCATCATTTGATGGTACATCCTGAAAATTCAGTAGTTGAGAAGATCATTTCTCATCCGCAGGCTTTGGCACAAACCTATCACTTCAGACACGAAAATTATCCCGGAATTCCATCGCAGGATTTTAACTCAACTGCAGCCTCTGCAAAACTGGTATCTGAAAGCCCAAATGAAAAGTGGGCGGCTGTAGCCAACCGTTCTGCGGCTAAATTATATGGTTTAAAGATTATTCACGAAAATATTCAGGATTTTGAACAGAATCATACCAAGTTTGTGGTGATATCTAAGAACAAAGAAATCCTAGAGCTTCCATTACAGAAAAGTTCAGAAAAAACATCTCTGATTATTACCCTTCCCGAAGATCATGCAGGAGGTCTTCATCAGGTACTTTCCGTATTTGCATGGAGAAAAATGAATCTTTCAAAAATAGAAAGCCGTACCTTGAAAACAGGATTAGGAAATTATTTTTTCTTCATCAATGTTGCTAATGAATGGCATCCTGTTTTATCTCAAAATGCGATTGATGAATTGATTGCACTCAAAGCCAATGTGAAGTTTTTAGGACATTATAATGAATATCTGTTTGTGGAATGAACTGAGATAATTTATTATTTAAATTGAATATTGGTACATTTATTTTTTTCATACCAATCGATCCAGATTTTTCTGTCTTCTTTATAAACTTCGATAGGATATCTTGTTGTATAATTTGCTTTGCTTTCAAAAGCAACGTGACTATATTTAGAAATAAACCCTAGAGACTTATTGAATTGTTGATTTTGGTTTCTATAGATTAAACTATCGATTGTTTTTATGTTTGAGAAAAACTCTTTTTTAAACTCAAGATTTTCTTTGCAGTCAATTGTTTTTCCACAAATATTAAGGCAATCTACTAGGAAAAGAACATTATTTTCATATTCGAAATATTTGTCATCTACAGGAAATAAGTTTCCCCCTCTAGTTAAATATTCATAAGTGTTTGCAGCATCAGTTTTAATGGTTAGAAGATAAAATTTTCCTAAGATTATATTTGAATTAAAAGATTTGTAACATGATTTTGGATTTGAAAACACAGCATTTAAAGTATCATTTTTAATTAAGAATACATATTTAGTATCAGTAGAATCAATTTTATTAATTTCTGCAACAATTTTTATTGTTTCTGATCGAAAATGGACATCTCGAATATGATAAGATTTACAAGAAATAAGAAATAAAATAATAAAAAGTATGGAAATTAGTTTTTGCATAATTAATATTTTACAGGATTAATATATCTCAAGAGAGTAAATCTCGGATTAATTTTATTTCCGGTAATGTTTTCACAACCAATAAAATATTTGGATTTCATTCCAGGTTTCCAGACTATAATATCATTTTCAATATATGTTGTTTCTAGCGACATTCCGTTGTTAAAACAATTCGCATATTGCATTTCTTTATTGAGGATTAAGTTATATGATCTGTTAAGTTTTATAGGATGGTAATTTTTATGAACAAAATTAGAATCTATTGCTTTCACGAAAACACCTTCAATAGAATCATTTTTAAAATGAAAAATATGTATTCCGTTTTTTGTTTCTATTTTAAAGAATTTTGCTTTTGTAATGACTGTATTGTCTCGCAATACATATTGAGTTTCATTTCTCGAAATGCAATTTGTAAAAAAGCCTATAATCATTATTAATATTATATTTTTCATCATAAATCAAAAATATAAATCTTTTTGGAATATGCATTAATATTTTTATTAGGAACATTTTTTGAATACCTTAGAACAATCTTTTTTCATAATCATTATGTTTGATAAACAACAGCGAAAACTCAAAAGATCAGCCAAATTATTTTCTGTGTTAAGCAAATACGGATTTAAAGACGTATTGGCAAGAATGCAGAGTGGGAAAAAGGTAGAGGAAGCTTCGGATGAAATAGTTTCTAAAGGAAGTGTTTATGAGAGAATCCGGTTGGTTTTGGAAGAATTGGGACCCACTTTTGTAAAGCTGGGACAAACCTTCAGCAACAGGGAAGATCTGCTTCCTAAAGAACTGATTCAGGAATTACAAAAGTTGCAGGATAAAGTCGAAACAGTAGAGATGAATGTTGAGGAAATTCTGGAAAATGAATTTGATATTTCTGTGAATGATCATTTTACAGAAATTCAGAAAGATCCTTTGGCAACGGCTTCTATTGCACAGGTTTATAAAGGAATTCTGAATGACGGAACTGAGGTTATTTTAAAAATTAAGAAGCCCGATGTTCAGACCGTCATTGAAGATGATCTGTTGTTGATTAAAGACCTTGAAAAACTCGTTTCCTCTTACTCAGAAATAGGAGAGAAACTGAATCTGAAACAGGCGATTTCCACTTTCGAAAAATCTCTGCTTGAGGAAGTTTCACTCATTAACGAAAAAGAGAACATACTACAATTCAGAAGGAACTTTAAAAATAATAAAGAAACTTATGTTCCGAAAATCTATGAAGAATTTTGTAACAACAACGTTCTTTGCATGGAGTTTATTGATGGAATAAAAGTTACCGATACTGCCACTCTTTTAGAAAATGATATTGATCCGGTCCATATTTCAGAAGTAGGTTTGAGGCTCTTTGTTTCTCAAATCATGGATTATGGTTTTTTCCATGCCGATCCTCACGCAGGGAATATTTTAGTGAAAAAGGACGGAAAAGTTGTTTTTATAGATTTCGGAGCGGTAGGGAAAATTCCGCCTAATGATAAAGAAGTACTGGAAAATCTTATTGTAAGTTTCGTGGCTAAAAATCCCCATAAAATTGTAAGATACCTCAAAAAAATGATGATAAGCTATGAAATTCCGGATGAAAGAAGATTTGAAAACGATGTAGAAGACATTCTGAATTTTGTTCATAGTACCTCTTTAAAAGAGATCAATGCACAGGTAATCATCAATAAGATGAAAGATGTTCTTACGGATAACCGGCTTCAGATGCCCGATTATTTTTATCTTTTGTTTAAGGGAATTACCTTGATAGAAGGAGTTGGGCGAAATATTAACCCGGATCTGGATATTGTAAAAAGTTTAAGTCCGTTTACCAAAAAGATTTTCGCCCGAAAGATCAGTCCGCAGAATCTTTTTAAAAGTGGAGTCGACCGGGTGATGAATTTTACGGATAATGTAGATGAAATTCCGAAAGAACTGCGTTCCGTTTTACAAAAATTGGATGAAAATAAATTTACAGTTTCCAGCGAGATAAAAAATCTGGAGAAAACGAATCAATTAATTAAGTCAAGTATAGTTAATCTAATTTTAGCAATGGTTTTGGGAGCCAACATCATTGCAACATCAATTGTTTTTGTTTCAGAAGCTGGTCCCAGAATCGGAGAACTGTCATTGGTTGCTGTTTTAGGATTTATCTTTTCAATATTCTTAGTGATCATTATTTTGCTGAGAATTACAAGAAAATAATTAAACGTAATAGCTGTCATTCTGACGAAAGAAGAATCTTAATAAAAAGTAACAGATTCTTCCTTCGTCAGAATGACAAACTTACTGTTAAGTTTTATCTTAAAACTTCCCTTCAAACTTTAAAAAATTAAATACCTATCTTTGCAAAATGGAAAAACTCACTTTTGCAGATTTTGATCTTCCGGTTAAAATTCTTGATGTTTTAGCAGATTTAGAATTATTTGAACCTACTCCTATTCAGGAAAAGAGTTTAAAACCTATACTTTCGGGACGTGATGTGATGGGAATTGCACAGACAGGAACGGGAAAAACGTTGGCGTATCTTTTACCGGTTTTAAAAACCTGGAAATACAATAAATCTGGAAATCCAACGGTTTTAGTGTTGGTTCCAACCAGAGAATTGGTAGTTCAGGTAACGGAAATCCTTGAAAAATTAACGGAAAACATCACTGCAAGAGTTATAGGAATTTACGGAGGTAAAAATATCAATACACAGAAGCTTTTATTTGATGGAGGGTGTGATATTTTGGTAGGAACGCCGGGAAGGGTAATGGATTTGTCTATTGATAATGCCATTTCATTGAAGGAAGTTCAGAAACTGATCATTGATGAGTTTGACGAAATGCTTAATTTAGGATTCAGACCTCAGTTGACGCATATTTTTGAAATGATGAAAGAGAAAAGACAAAATATCTTATTCTCTGCAACCATGACCGAAGCTGTTGACGAGATGCTGGATGAATATTTTGCAAGCCCTGTTGAAATTTCATTAGCAAAATCAGGAACACCGCTTGAGAAAATAGAACAGACCGCTTATAAGGTTGAAAATTTCAATACGAAGATCAATTTGCTTGAAAATTTATTGAAAAATAACGAGGATATGTCCAAAGTTTTGATTTTCAATAATAACAAGAAGCACGCTGATTTATTATTTACTAAAATTGATGAACTTTTCCCTGGGCAGTTTGATGTCATTCACTCCAATAAGTCTCAAAACTACAGACTGAAAGCAATGAAGCGTTTTGAGAATGAAGAAATACGAGGATTGATTACTACGGACGTAATGGCGAGAGGTTTGGATATCTCAGATATTACCCACGTTATCAACTTTGAAACACCTGATATCCCTGAACAATATATCCACAGAATCGGTAGAACGGGTAGAGCGGATAAAGACGGTAAAGCGATAACTTTTGTTGCCAAAAAAGAAGAGCCATTGATTCTTGACATCGAGTTATTGATGGATAAAGATTTAAAATTCATCGATTTCCCTGAAGATGTGAAAATAAATCCTAAAAAGATTGCTTCTGAAGAAGAGCATATTGCCATGAAGAACCCGGCTCCTGTAAAACTGAATGATGGAGGAGGAGCTTTCCACGAAAAGAAAGCAAAGAATACCAAAGAAAACTGGGGCGGGCCTTCAAAAAGAAAAGCACCGAAGAAATTTGGAGCAAACAGAGCACAGCAGAAAGCAATCTCTAAATCCAAGAGAAAAAAATAAAAATAAAAACTCCCTCAATCTGAGGGAGTTTTTATTTTTATAGGGTAAAAATTAATCTTCATTATCTTCATCTAAGAAGTTCAATTCATCATCTCTTTGAATGTAGTCCTGAGGTATTCCGGGAGGATTGAATAATCCCCAATCATCTACAATAAAATGCTTTGGATTAAATCCGGCTACCCAATCTCTAAATAGAAAACGAAATTCTTCTATCAGTTCTCTGATTAATTTATAATATTTAGAATCAGAAAAACCAAACATCTCAATAGTGTTTCCACTTACCATGATATTTCTTGCTGATTTTCTTATTATAGCAGCATTTTCCATTTTAATATCATAGAGCTTTACCGCTTCTGCACCACAAATTTTAGCCTGAATAACCATAATATCCTCAAGCAGATTCGATTTTAGGGTTTGCAAATATTCATTTTCTTCAGGAAATAAATCAATGATAATTCTCAATGTATGATCTATTTCCTGTGCTTTTTTATAGAGTGGCAGATTCTTTGTGCGGTCGTTCATGAAGTTATTTCATATAAGGATTCATTACAGAAGTCCAAAGACGGTAACCTTCTGGAGTCATATGGAGCATATCTTCTACGAAAAGGTCTTTTCTGATATTCCCGTTTGAATCGTTCATTACTTTTGTAATATCTATGAACTCAGCATTTTTTTCTTTTTTCATAAATTTAGCAATCTTTTTATTCGCTTCTTTCATTTGAGGCCATAGTTTCTCTCTGCTTGGCGAATACTTAATCGAAATATAATCAACTTCTATTTTCGGGAATTTCTGACGAATTTTCTGATAGAACGTTTTGAATCTATTAACAACATCGTCTGCTTTTAGCTTGTCATCATCTGCAAAATCGTTTTCGCCACAGTAGATAATGATTTGTTTAGGCTGATAATTGAGAAGATCATTCGCATAATAATTGAGATCTGTTAATCTGGAACCTCCAAAGCCTCTGTTAATAATAGTTTTGGTAGGAAAATAATTGGCAACATCCGTCCATTTTGTGAAAGAGGAGCTTCCGATCAAAAGAATGGCGTTTTTGGGTGGAGTATTTTCCTGATCAAGTTTTTTGAAATTTTGAATGTCCTGCCAGAACATTGGTTTTTTTTCCTGTGAAAAGAAAAGGGCAAAAGCCAGCAATAAGAATGCTGATAACATCTTCTTCATTGTTCTAAATTTTTGTAGGATAAAGGTATAAAAAAACTCCCGGTTTTTCCGGGAGTTATGTATTATTACCTTTTAAATGACATATAAACTCGATCATTGACTCCATCTGCGTTATAGTCAATATCAGTGGATAAATCTAAAATTTTAAGCTCTGAGCTTGATAAGATCTCTACTCTATAAGGTTGGTCTCCATTATTATTATACTTTATGGTAAGAAGTTTAGTTTCTGTGTCATAAGTATACTTTCCTTCGCTTTTACCAGCGACTTTACAATCTGCACCGGTACCGTTATAATATGTATATGAAGTAGAATAATCAATGCTGAAATGAGTAATGTCTTTTGTACTGCATCCGGTAACCGGAGTTGTTAAAAGAACGGTTTTACCATCTTTCCCTGATACAATTTCCGTTTTACTTGTCTTCCAATCTCCTTTTAGAATATCTAATTCGTATGCTTGCATATCATCATCTTTACAAGAAGTAAGCGCCAAGGCTGAAAAGGCAAATAAAAGTAGCTGTTTTTTCATTATCACAAATTTAAGAATGTGCTAAAATATAAATAAATTTGTAATATCAGTAATGAAATAAAGGTTTTTTAAATGAATGTTTGCAAAAAAAATGAATTTATCTGTTTAAGGTTAAAAGTTTAGAGTTTCATGTTTAATATTTTAAACTGTAAACCAAAACTCTAAACCTTAAATTTATTAATAACTCATTTCTACAATCTTGTAGGCATCTTGTGGAGTAAGTTTTTTGTATTCTCCTAAACCTAACCAGTTTCGGTCTGTAAAGGCCTTCTCCACTTTTTCGGCGGTTCCCTTATAATCTTCCGTATATTCTGAAAGTCTGGTCTGGATATGTAGGCTGTGAAAGAATTCTTCCAGTTTTTTTATTCCCAGTTCTGCTTTTTCTTCTGTACTACCGTCTTTGATTCCCCAGACTCTTTCGGCATATTGAGCCAGTTTGCCTTTTTTGGTTTCAAAGTTATAACGATAATGTGAAGGGGCGATAATCGCTAAAGTTCTTGCGTGATCAATTCCGAAATAAGCGGTTAATTCATGTCCCATTGCATGCACGGCCCAGTCTGTAATCACTCCTTTCTGGATCAGCCCGTTAAGAGCCATCGTACAGCACCACATGAAGTTTCCGGCTGCTTCATAATTAAAATCATCTGCTAACACCTTTGGCGCGGTTTCCTGTAAGCTGATTAAAATACTTTCAGCAATTCTTTCCTGTAAATCTGCAGAAGAAGGAGCGGTCATATATTGCTCCAAAACATGAGTATAGGCGTCCGTTAATCCGTTTACAATCTGGTTTTTAGGAATAGATCTTACCACTTCAGGGTCTAAAACAGAAAATTGTGGGAAAAGTCCGGGACCTCCAGAAGATAATTTTTCATTAGTTTCTCTTCTTGAAATCACATACCCCGAATTCATTTCAGAACCTGTAGCGGGTAATGTTAAAATGCTTCCGAAAGGCATTCCTTCGCCTTCAAAAGTTCTCACAGGTTTTGTAAGGATTTCCCACGGCTCGCCACCATAATTTGCAGCTGCTGAAAGAAATTTTGTTCCGTCAATGACAGAACCTCCGCCAACTGCTAATAAGAATGTGATGTTTTTTTCTTTAATAAAGTTTAAAGCGTTGATCAGAACTTCGTATTCAGGGTTTGCCGGAACACCACCGAACTCATAAAGGTCGTGATCTTTTAAAGCTTCTTTTACCTGATCGTAAACACCGTTGTTTTTGATGCTTCCACCTCCGTAGATCATTAAGATTTTAGCATCTTTAGGAATCTCGTTGGAAATTTTAGCAATTTCACCTTTTCCGAAAAGTATTTTTGTGGGATTTTTAAACTCGAAATTAAGCATTGTTCTTACATTTTTTGTTACCCAAATGTACGGAATGCTTTTTCAAAAATGAGTTAAGATTGTTTTAAAATTCCAATGATTGTCTTAAATGATACCTATTGAAATTTCGCCTTTATTTCTTCTAAAGTATAAGTGGCAGGTATTATTTCTTTTCCGGTTCTGTCCACAAAACCATAAAGATCTGATCTTGATTTAACCAAAGCCCAATCTTTTTTTATGGCGTCAAACTTTTCTATTTTAGAATAGATAGCAGGAACTCTTTCTTTTCCTGATTGATCAATTAATCCATATCCATCGGAGATCGATTTAACCAAAGCAAAATTATTATCCAAAACTCCAAATTTTTCAATTTTGGAATAGATAGGCTTTACGATCAGCTTTTTTTGCTTATCAATAAAACCAAATGTTCCGGAAGATGTCTTTACCAATGCCCAATCTTTGTTGTATTCATCATATTTATAAATTTTCTGATATTGAGCAAACATAAAATGGCTGAAGAAAACAAATAGTATGAGAGCTGCTTTATAGAATGTCCCAGTTGCTGATCTTTTGAAGTTCTGATTTTTCATAGTTTGTAAATTGGTAGAGCGAAACTATTGAAAAAAGGTGTACAGACAAAATTAAATTTATCAGTATTGATGAATTATAGAATAATCAGATGTTTTTTAATAGAATCCTTTACTTTTAGAATCTATTTTTCCTGTTTTCCTATTTATCTTAACCAGAAATGATTCTTTTGTAACGGAAGAAGAGTTACTGAGCTTTGAGAGATACATAATGATATAATGATCTTCAATCTTATAAGCTCCTCCGGATATATTGGAGGAGTCAAACATAAAACCATACGTTTGGGCAATCAGGAGGGCTTCCGGAAGATTATCAACAGAGCCGATAAAATTTCTTAATTGCTGTTCATTTGAAAAGTATTTAGACTGGCTGTTTTCACAAGCAATAAGGTAGGAAAAACAGTTTTCACCTAAACATTTCTGAAAAAAACCTTTATCGGGAGCGGGGTCATTAATCGTCATATATTCCGGCGCCTGGCTTTCGTAGATAATAGCTTTGTCGGGATCCGGATTATTATGAAATACAGACCAGTATTCATATTTTTTATCAGGTACAATAAAAGGATAGAGTAGCTCGGTGTTGTCCAGGATTTCAGGTATTTTTTTGAAATCAGTAGTAGAAACTGTACGTTGGGAGAGCAGCAGACCTGGTAGCAGAAAAGAAAAGATTGAAATAATTCTCATAAGTGTTTTCTATGATAAATTCGTGCCAGTTCAATTACTGGAATATAATTTTATAATATCCTTTTTCATCTGTTACATCTATTTTGACACCTGTGAAAGTTATCTTATTGATCTGATAACCATCACAGCCTCCTTTAAATTCTGATGACTGAATAGAAAAATCAAAAACTTTAATATTAGAACTAAATTTATAGTTTTTTGTACCGTTGTAGGCACCTACGTTTTCTAAAATAATTTTATCATCAGAAGTTTTGGTCAACTGTACTCCGGTCTGGTTTTCTTCTACAATCGAATAAGAAGCCAAACTACCATTGGTGATAAGGTTTTCATCATTAGAATTAACGAATTCAAAAACGATCGGTTGGGGAGCGTTATAGCAATCCTCTCCACAAGCTGTGAAAATGAAAGCCATTACAAGGAATATGAATATTTTTTTCATGGGATTAATTTCTGTGAAAAAGTAAAATTAATCATTAAGTGGTTTAATTCAAAATTATTATAAAGCTGAATTATTATATTGAGATCTAAATATTTTTAAAATCCGGGAAAGCTGATAATCATTAATATCAAACTCATCAATGTTAATCTCTATTTTTTCATTGTTGTGAAAAAAATACAAATAATTATTTTCAGGAGTATAATCGTGTCTGGAAGGTTCGCGACTTACTCTACGTTTTACAATAATTTTTTCAAGCTGAATATCATTCCATAGATATCTTTTGTTGTTCTTTATTTGTATTCCTTTTCCATTGATAGAGAGTATAATTTGGGATATTTTTTTTATTTCTGTAATGATTTTAAAAATAAAATAACCTGTAAATCCGCTAAATATAATTAATGTAAATATTGTTGCTCCATTGAGCTTGAATCTAATTCCTACAAGAAAAAATAATCCTAAGATTACAAAAATACTATACATAGCAATAACAATAATTCTGCCTGAACGTGAATATTTGATAATAACTTCTTCAGGAAGTGTATTTTCATTGTATTCTATTTTTTCGTTTTTATGAACAGAGTATTCTTTATAAATGAAAACTCCGTTAATAAAGGTGGTAATAAAGAAAATAAATGAAATTAGAATGGAATATTGTAATAAATAGACACCTAATAAAAATGCTAGAATTCCTAAGATCGCGTAAAAAATAATTCCGAATTTCATCTATAGTTATAGTTTTTGCGAAGATACATATAAACTTAATTTACTTTAGTTTTCTAAAAAAGTATTTTCGTTTTTTGTAATATTCATGGTTTCAATAAAAAATAATACAACTGAATTGAATTTTTTAAGAAAACACTTTACAATGGGATAGTCTATATATCCTGCAAAAATATCCATAAAATTTATATAATTTTAAACTAAACGTGATTTGAATTCAAAACAAAATCTCCTACATTTGTTATATGATACACGACCAACGCGCAGAAAAATTCAGGCAGATCGTGGAAAATAAGTTCCAGATCTACAATTCATTATTTATGAGCCTGCCTTATGATAAAATGACGAATATCGGAATGTTGCTTCCGTTTCTTTGTGAAGAAAGCAAAATCGGCTATGAAGCCGGAAAAACGCCTGAAGAAATCGTTGAAGAATTCTTTAAAAATCATACCGATTTGCAGACCGAAGAGCAGAAGCTCGAGCTGCTTTTTAAAATTATACAATATATTGAAAGACAGGTTGTTTTATTTGATAGTATTGAGGATGCTGCATTTCCGAATCTACACTCCGAGAGTGATAATGGAACGGTAACCAATATGTATGAACGTTCATTACAGGACCATAAGCTTGAAAAAATACGGGAAAAATTAAAGGATTTTGCGGTGAAAGTTGTGTTTACAGCCCATCCGACACAGTTTTACCCGAATTCGGTGCAGAGAATCCTTCATGATCTGAGAAACGCAATAACGACTGATTCTATTACAAATATCGATATGCTGTTGCAGCAATTGGGAAAGACTCCGTTTGTGAACAAAGAAAAGCCAACTCCGATTGATGAAGCTTTGAGCATTATTTATTACTTGAGATATGTATATTACGATACTATTGGTGAACTATTCACTAAAATAAAATCAATATTCAGTAATGATCATTTTCATTTGCATGAAGATGTGATTCAGCTGGGTTTCTGGCCGGGAGGTGATAGGGATGGAAATCCTTTTGTGACAGCGGAAGTGACGAAAAGAGTGGCAGAAGAACTTCATTCTGCGATTTTAAAGGCTTACTATAATAATCTGAAAACAGTTCGAAGAAGGCTAAGTTTCAGAGGGGTTTCAGATGTTTTAACCAAATTGAGCAACGAGTTGTATTCTGCGATTTTCAGAAATGAAAAAATTACATCCGATGATATTATCAAAAGGCTGGATGAAGCTGAAAAGATCCTTGTAGAACAGCACAATTCGCTATTCCTTGACCTACTGGTAAATTTCAGAGATCGCGTAAGAATTTTCGGGACTCATTTTGCTACATTAGATGTTCGTCAGGACAGCAGAATTCATCAGAAAGTTATCGATGAAGTTTTTGCTAAAGTTTACGGCGATTTGGAAGCGAGCAATGAGGATAAGTTTAATCAATTGATTCGAATCCCGGAAAAAGTAAATCCTGATGATTTTGAAGATATTATTAAAGATACTTTATTAACAGTTTCTCAGGTTTCAGAAATTCAGCAACTGAACGGATTGAGAGGGATGAATCGTTATATTATCTCCAATTCCGACGCGGTAAAAGATGTGATGAATGTGTATGCATTTTTCAAAATCTGTGGCTATAAAGATGAAGATATCAATATGGATATTGTTCCGCTTTTCGAAACCATGGAAGGTCTTGCCAATGCTGAAAATGTAATGAAGGAATTATATCAGAACCCGGTTTACAAAAAGCACTTGGGGAAAAGAGGAAATCAGCAGACCATCATGCTTGGTTTCTCAGACGGAACGAAAGATGGAGGGTATCTGAAAGCAAACTGGGAAATCTATAAAGCCAAAGAAGTGTTGACAAAACTTTCTGAAGAAAATGGAATTAAAGTGATATTCTTCGATGGTAGAGGTGGACCGCCAGCGAGAGGAGGTGGCAAAACTCACGACTTCTATGCTTCACAGGGAAAAACGATTGCGAATAATAAAATAGAATTAACCATTCAGGGACAAACCATTACCAGCATTTTTGGGAATAAAGAGCAGGCGAAATATAATTTTGAACAGCTTCTGACAGCCGGCGTGGAAAATGATGTTTTTAAAAACGCTAAAAAAGACTTAACCGAAAAAGAAAGAGCTTTAATCGTTGAACTGGCGGAAATCAGTTACCAGAAATATTCAGACCTAAAGGCTCATCCTATGTTTGTTCCTTATCTTCAGGAAATGAGTACATTGGAGTATTATGGAAAAACCAATATCGGAAGCCGACCTTCGAAAAGAGGAAACGGAAGTGAGCTGAAGTTTGAAGATTTAAGAGCTATTCCATTTGTAGGTTCATGGTCGCAGTTGAAGCAGAACGTTCCCGGATTCTTCGGTTTCGGTTTTGCCATGCAGCAGATGAAAGAACAGGGAAGATTTGATGAAGTCAGAGAATTGTATAAAGGTTCAGATTTCTTTAAAACTTTGGTGCTGAATTCAATGATGAGTATGAACAAAACTTATTTCCCGTTAACTTATTACATTAAAAACAATCCGAAATTCGGGGAGTTCTGGAATGTGCTGTTTGATGAATATAATCTTTCTAAGAATATTATGCTGGAATTAACAGGGTTTAAAATGCTTCAGGAAGAAGATCCGCTTTCAAGAAAATCGGTAAAGATTCGTGAAAGGATTGTGCTTCCATTATTGAGTATTCAGCAGTATGCTTTAATGAAAATCCAGAAAGGAGAAGGAGATAGAGAAGCGTATGGGAAACTGGTGACGCGTTCGTTGTTCGGAAATATTAATGCAAGTAGAAATTCAGCATAAAAGCTATCCCAACTGTCATTCTGAACAAAATGAAGAATCTCTAAATAAACAAATAATAACAAAAGTAAAAACCTCTCGAATCGAGAGGTTTTTTAATTTATTCCTTTATAAATTTCTCATAATATACTTTATCCTTCATTTGAATTTTCAGATAATAAACTCCTTTTGCAAAACTTTCAACTTTTACAGATTTTTGATTGTTAACTTTAGTGATTAATCGCCCCAAATTATCATAAATTTCGACAGAACTCACTTCATGCTCCGAAGCAATATTTAAAATGTTTTTTACTGGATTCGGAAAGATGGCAATAGAATTTTTCTTAACGAGGTCAGAGGTATTTAAAACCGAGTTATAAAAACTTCCGAAATTAAGAATTCCAAAGCCCATTTGATCGGTATGACTTGGAAAGAGCGAGGCGGTTTGACGCAGTTTGTTTCTCATCAAATCTCTGTTCATGGTAGAAAATGCCTGAATAAGACAGGCTACTCCTCCTGCGGCAATTGGTGTTGCAATAGAGGTTCCGGAAACAGTAATGAGAGATCCGTTATCTACTGTTGTGGAATTTGTTCCTCTTGCTGCAGCGTCTGGTTTGACTACTCCCGCCGAATTGGGTCCATAAGATGAAAATGCTGAGGATAAATTAGTTGAATCTACCGAACCTATTGAGAAAACTTTAGCATTATCTGCAGGGGTTGTAATGTAGTGCCATGTCTGTTCTCCGGAATTACCGGCTGCAATCAGTACAAATATTCCTTTATTAACAGCAATTTCAGCACCTCTCGCAATGAATGAAGTGGTTCCATTCATATTGGAGTAGGAATAGTTATATTTAGGATCGTCAAAGACAGAATATCCTAGAGAAGAGGTAATCAGATCCACACCTTTTCGGTCTGCTTCTTCCGCAGCTTCAATCCAATATATTTCCTCTTCGGGGATTTCTACTGTGGTATTCTCACTTCTGTACAGATAAAAATCGGCATCCGGAGCTGATCCTACAAAACTATCCTGAAGGTAGCCTCCGATTGCTCCTAAAACTACAGAGCCATGATTATTCAGAGTTGTATTGTAAATGTCAGTATTTTTTGTAACAAAATCAAAACTGGCCTTTATTTGATTATTAGCCCACAATCTGGAAAAAGCAGCACCTGTATTTACGAAAGGAAATCCGGTATCAATTACAGCAATAGAAACTCCTGTTCCTGTATATCCTGCAAGATGCAGTGGCTTAAGATTGATTTGATCAATCTGTTCTAAACCGGAGCCATAATTGAAAATTGTAGATAGGTTATTGGCTTTTTCAAAACTGTTCCATTTATTTTGATTCTGAACTTTTAAAGTTAATGAAGAATTTTTGGCAAAGCTTTGTACAGATGATACAAACGGAAGTGTTTTTATCAGATTGACCTGTGCCTGATTAACAGTGACAGCAACCCCATTCAACCATTTGGAATAATCAGTCACAGGAATACCCAAGTTCTGTATACTTTGTATGTAAGATTGTTCTATGGGAGCGTCCTGGTCATTTAATGCTATGCCTAGATTGATTCTTCGGTTCAGGGATTTTTGAGTGAGTTCTGATAACGGATTTGCATAAAATGCAGTTTTATTCGGTTTATCATTAAAATAAACAAAAACAAGTTCTGTCTGAGCAGAAAAAGAAGAGCAAATTGCTAAAAAACAAAAAGATAGAAATTTATTCATGCATTTATTTTGTATAAAGATAAAACAAAATCAATAAAATTTTTGAAAGGATATTAAAATCCTTATTTTTACAGAAATAAAATTATTACAGAATCGTGATATACAAATTTATGTAAGCAGATACTAAGAATTTGGACGGTTGTGTATAATTAAAAATAAATTTATATATGAAAAAAATTCAGATGGTTGACTTGCAGAGTCAGTATTACAAAATAAAGAATGACGTAGATAATGCAGTTTTAAATGTAATGGATTCGGCGGCTTTTATCAACGGTCCTGAAGTAAAGTCTTTCCAGAATGAATTGGAGTCTTATTTAGATGTGAAGCATGTGATTCCTTGTGCCAATGGAACAGACGCTTTACAGATTGCTTTGATGGCGCTTGATTTACAGGAAGGTGATGAGGTAATTACAGCAGATTTCACTTTTGCTGCAACCGTAGAGGTAATTCATTTGCTTAAACTTAAATCGGTATTGGTAGATGTGGATTATGATACCTTTACCATTTCAACAGAGGCGATTAAAAAAGCAATTACTCCAAGAACAAAAGCGATCATTCCGGTTCATATCTTCGGACAATGTGCGAATATGGAAGAAATCCTGAAAATTGCTGAAGAAAATAATCTATACGTTGTTGAAGATAATGCACAGGCAATTGGCGCTGATTATACTTTTGCAGACGGAACCGTGAAAAAGTCGGGAACAATGTCGACAGTTGGAACAACTTCATTTTTCCCATCTAAAAACTTAGGCTGTTATGGTGATGGTGGGGCTATTTTTACCAATAATGATGAATTGGCGCACCGTTTAAGAGGAATTGTCAATCACGGAATGTATGAAAGATATTATCATGATGAAGTAGGAGTAAACTCTCGCTTAGACAGTATCCAGGCTGCTGTGTTAAGAAAAAAACTTCCTCATTTGGATTCCTATAATGAGTCAAGAAGAAAAGCAGCTGATTTTTATGATGAAGCTTTTGCCAATCATCCTAATATTCTGACTCCGAAAAGAGCAGAAGATTCTACCCACGTTTTCCACCAGTATACATTGAGAATTCTGAATGGGAAACGCAATGAATTGCAAAAATTCTTGACGGAAAAAGAAATTCCTGCAATGATCTATTATCCGGTAGCCTTGAGAAAGCAAAAAGCATATTATCAGGAAAGTAATGACGCAGACTTCGTGAATACGGATAAGCTTTTAGATCAGGTGATTTCTTTACCTATGCATACAGAGCTTGATGATGAGCAGCTGAAGTATATTACGGATGCTGTGTTGGAGTTTATGGGATAAAATGGGAAGAAAAGTTTTCAGTAATAAAACCTTGTATTTATTAAATCTTATATTTAATTCTGGATTTTTAATTGTTACAATTTTAAGCTTATTGGCATTAATATTTATAGGTAATAATAAATTAACAAATGAAAATAAAGGTGAGCAATTAGTTTTATATTTTGTATATATGATGATATATACGATTGCTGTTGCAGTACTTTTTGTAAAACCGAAAAAAGCAGTATTTTATCTTAACTTAACATACTTATGTGCTTTAGCAATTAATTTTTATGAATTTTTAAGACATTATTTAAAATCAGATACTAATGGTAATAAATTGATTTATATTATTATGATTTTAATATTTACAATGGTTTTTATGTCGTTTATTTATTT
>JBCNMJ010000086.1:0-17344 GCA_039594975.1 Chryseobacterium sp.
GACTTAGAGGAAGACCTTTCTTTAGTTATAGGAAAAAATAATACAGGAAAAACATCAATCCTTTCCGTACTAGACAAGTTCTTAAATGAAAAAAGTAAATTTTCTTACGATGATTTCAATATAGAATTTAAAAAAGAACTTGTTTCACTCATTGAACAAGAAACATTGCCTGAAGAATTCGACCCTATTGGTATTAAAATGAAATTATTTATCCAATATGGAGAAAGGGATAATCTGTCTAATGTAAGCAGGCTATTAATGGATTTAGATCCTAACAATAATGTAATTGTTTTAGGATTTGAATTTACACTTAATTATACCGATTTTTTGAAATTAAAATCCGATCTATTTGTTTTCAAATCTAATGAATCTGCTAAAAAAGCCAATGCACTAGAAAAGGAGATTGAATATGAAGAGAGAGGTTTAAAAGACTTCTTGCAAAAAGAGATAGGAAATTATTTTAAAATTCAAAAAAAATCATTTGAATATCGACTTGATACCGAAGAGGTAAATGAAGAAAATTTTATTGATCTTGAAAAAGAAGTGATAAGCATTAAGGATGTAATAAGCTTTAAATATATAAGTGCGAGACGAGATGTTACCAATAAGGAAGTTGATAAAACGTTATCAAGACAAACTTCTAATTTGTATAAAAAGAAGGAAGACAGTAGTGAGAAAAATCAAGCTACAGAAGATTTTAAAGACCAATTGGCAGGAACGGACAGGGTTCTGACTGAAATTTATGGTAATCTATTTAATGAAGTAATTGATAAGGTAAAAAATTTCGGAGGGGTAAAAATTAATGAATCTGATATTGCTATTATTTCAACTTTACAACACCGGGAGCTTTTAGAAGGAAATACCACAGTCGTTTATACGCACGATGAACATAAGCTACCTGAGCATTATAACGGTTTAGGTTATATGAATCTGATAAGTATGATTTTTGAAATTGAAATCATAGTTCAGGAATTTAAAAGAGACAAAGATAAAAAACCAGCTGATATTAATCTACTTTTCATCGAAGAGCCGGAAGCACATACGCATCCTCAAATGCAGTATGTATTTATTAAAAATATAAAAGAGCTTTTGGGTGATGGTATAAAAAGAGATGATGGTGAAAATCGCATATTACAGTACATTATTACTACTCATTCATCCCATATAGTTGCAGATAGCGACTTTGATGATATTAAATATTTAAAAATTCAAAGTACAAATAATGTTACAGCAAAAAACCTAAAAGATTTAAAGAAAGAATATGCAATTGATACTGATCAATATGAGTTTTTAAAACAATATTTGACGATTAGCAGAGCAGAGATTTTTTTTGCAGATAAGGCTATCTTGATTGAAGGTGATACAGAGAGAATTCTGATTCCAACCTTTATGAGAAAGATAGATATAGAAGAAAAGGCAAGATTGGAAGCAGAAAATGCAAAGGATGATTTTCTTCCTTTGCTATCTCAAAACATCTCAATAGTAGAAGTAGGTGCATATTCTCAGATCTTTGAAAAGTTCATTCAATTTCTGGGAATCAAAGGAATTATTATTACTGATATTGACTCTAAAGGAGATTTAGGGAAACGGGATGATGATGGTCGTGTAATTTTACAAGCGTGTCGTGTTACTACAGGTATTGAGACTAGTAACACAGCTCTACTGCACTTTTTACCTGGGATTTCTTGGGAACAGCTAAAAGCCCTAAACATAGAGCAACGTATTATTTTAGTAGGAAACTCAAAGCTTTGTATATGTTATCAGCAAGAAGAAGGAGCTTATCACGCCAGAAGTTTTGAGGATGCATTCATACACATTAACCGAACTTTTATTAATGATAAGAGAGATAGATTTCAAGGGTTACAAAAACGAAAATTATTTGATGCAGCAACAAATGATGCGTATGAATTAGCTGAAAAGTGCATAAAAAAGAAAACACATTTTGCTTTGGATATTTTATATCATAGTGATGACAAGTTTAGTAATTGGGAAATTCCGGAATACATAAAAAAAGGGTTGCTATGGTTGAAGAAAGACTAAATTTAGAACAGGAGGTTCAAGAAATATTTCAATGTATTGATGAAGACAGAAACTTCCTGTTAAGTGGCGGTGCGGGTAGCGGTAAAACCTATTCATTGGTAAGCGTAATCAGGCAATTTATTAGTGAAAATCCTTCAGAAAAAGTTGCCTGTATGACCTACACGAATGCAGCTGTAAAGGAAATAGAAGAAAGAGTGAACCATAAAAATCTAAATGTTTCTACCATACACGATTTTTTATGGGACAGCATCAAGCATTTTCAAAAAGAACTGAAAGCGGCTTTAGTTTCCCTATCTAATGACGAAAATGTATCAAGTATTTCTATTGATGAATTAAGTCCAGTTCCGGATAACTATTTTGATGATCTGGAAAAAGGAATTCAGTACAAAGAATTTTTTAGAATTCGTGAAGGTATCATTTCTCACGATGAAATATTAATTGTAGCCAATTTCCTTTTTGAAAAATATCCTAAGCTTTGTGATATTATAAAGGATAAGTATCGATGCATATTTATTGATGAATATCAGGATACAAGCAGGGAAGTAGTAGACATATTTCTTACTCATTTTAAAAATAGTAATAGAAAAAATATTATCGGTTTTTTTGGAGATGCGATGCAGTCTATTTATGAAGGTGGAATTGGTAATTTGGATGATTATAAGGGAGACGCAGAGGATACAGTTAAAGAAGTGAAAAAAGAACAAAATCGAAGAAATCCTCAAGAAATAATCAATTTAGCCAATAAGCTGCGTACCGATGGAATTCAACAAATTCCCTCAACAGATAGTACTGCTCCCAATATGCTAAATGGTACTATAAAAGAGGGAAAAGTATTGTTCTTATATTCCTCTGCTGATGATCTTGGAATAATAAGGCAATATCTCACAGATAATTTCAGATGGGATTTTAATAATTCAAAAGAAACTAAAGAGCTTAACCTTACTCATAATTTGATAGCAGGAAAGGCAGGCTTTAGGACTTTGATGAATATTTATGATAGTGATCAAATTTTAAAATACAGAGACAGAATTAAAAATTACATAAAAGATCAGAGTGTAACTGTTGATTTTTCAGAAAAAACATTTGGAGAAGTAATAGATATCCTTCAACAAGATAAATCTGGAGCTGAATTACGAGCAGTAAGTCCTACACCAGCAATGCAAACTTTTATAAATAGTAATGTTGAATTATTTGATTATGCTAAATCATTTAATTATTCTGAATTTTTGAAAATTTATGTTAGCAAAGATCAATTGCTTGATGATAAGAAGCAAGATGAAGATGATGAAAATAAGAAAGGATCGAAACGGGATAACTTGATTAAGCATTTATTTAAAATTCAAACAAATATATCGCTATATAAAAATGGAAAATACAATGAATTTTTGAGAGTCACAGATTACCGTTCCAGAATTTTAACAATAGCTGATAAACGCGTATTGAAAGAAAATATTGAAGACCTTATTTTTGTTGGGGATAAAACTATTGAAGAAGTAATAAACGATGCAAATGATAAAGGGATTTGTATAAGTAATAATGACGGCCTTAATTCATTCAAAACAAAAAATAGTTACTTGTATAACAGGGTGAAAGACGTAAAATTCAGTGAATTCCAAAACTTATATAAATATTTGGAAGGACAAACACCTTTCTCAACTCAGCATAAGACAAAAGGGACCGAATTTGACAATGTATTAGTAATCTTGGACAACGGAAGATGGAATGATTACAATTTTGAATATTTGTTTCTAAATAACGGTAGGCAAAGCGTTTTGGAAAGAACTCAGAAAATTTTCTATGTATGCTGTACGAGAGCAAAAGAGAATTTAGCGGTTTTTTATCATAATCCAAATACTCAAGTTGTATCAAAAGCTAGAGAGTGGTTTGGAGAACAGAATGTAATTAACCTCGAAAATTAAAATTTTATGTCCAAAAAAGGAGGAGCATTTGAAATAATAGCAAATGAATTGTTAAAAAACATATTTCAAGAATTAGGATATACTATTGTAAGAGAAAGAACCCAGGATTCAGGGACTCAAGACGGATTTGATAATCTCATAGAATTTGTAGATAATAAGTTTAGAAATTATATCATATACTCGGAGTGTAAGGATTATAAATCAAATCTCAATTATACGCAAGCATTAGAAAAAATACCTCATATTGTATCAACGCACAGGAATATAGATTTACTGTTGTTTATTTCACCATTTGAAAATTTCTCTAATACTAACGAGAATTCAAAATTAGAAGGTTTCTATCAGTCAATAAGTGAAGGCTGTCCTGTTGAATTTCTAATGCCTGAATCGTATGTCAGGGATTATTTTAGTCTTTATCCTGAGCTTTATAAAAAAGTTTATAACGAGGAGATATTTGATTTAGGAAAGGAAAAACGAAATGAATTATTAAAAAAGTTTGAAAAATTAATTTTTTCTAGTAAGAATCTGAAGAGAATTGTGATAGATGATGAAGATAGAAAGAAGTATATAGGAAAAATTACTGAAGACAAATTTCATATACCAAGAAACTTTAGAAAATATCAGGACAGAGGATTTTATGTTTTTGAAAATCCGGATTATCAAATTGAATTAGACGAATTTCTTGATAAGTCAGAATTGGGTGTATTTGTTTTAGGAAATCCCGGTTATGGAAAAAGTAAAGAATTGAAAAATTTTGCGGTTGAACTGTGGGAAAATAGAGAGGAGAATTTAAAGATTCCAAAATTCCACTATTTAAAAACTTTCAGCACTGATACTAAAATTACAGACCTGTTACCAAAAGATTATAATTATATTTCATATCTAACAATAATATTTGACGGACTTGACGAAATACATAACATTATAGATTTTACGAATAAATTACAAAATTTCATTACGGAAAATTCTGACATCATTCAAAAGAACAGTTTGAAATTTGTTATCAGTTGCAGAACTAGTATTTATAATAAATATGTAAAAGATTTGTCTGGTTTTGAAATCTGTTTTCTAAATGAGGTTTCTGAAGGAGCTGCGGTTCGATTTTTATTAAAAAAATACAATCTTGATTTAAGAACCGATGAAATATTTAATTTTTGGAAATATAGAGAAATACTTGAGAATCCTTTTTACTTAGATTTGCTTGGGAAGCATTATCAAAATACTGGCGAAATATTACTAAAGAAAGCAAAATTGATTGAAAAATACGTTCAAAGTCGCTTGGATAATGATGAAAATAGTAAGTATAGAAATGATAGATATTATGAGAAAACTGAAATACTAAGTTTATCAAAAAAAATTGCATTGGCTATGGAAGCAATGCAAAAAACATCCATAACAAAAAGTGAAATTTTGGCAATCTGTAAAAGTGTAGATATTTATAAAAACCCTTTTTTGCAAGAGGATTTAAATACTGCCGAATGGAGTTTTGAGCATAAAAATATTCAAGAATATTTTGTTGCAAAAGTATTGTCCACATTACCTTTTGAAGAAATAATTGATTTCATTAGAATTGATATAAGCACAAACAAGATTCATCCTACTTGGAATAACGTTGTATCATTCCTATTAAATTTAGATTTGCCAAAAATAACTTTTGATCAGATCGTAGAATGGATAAGCAAGAACGATATTCAATTTATATTTGAAGCCGACTATAATAGGATTTCTAATGAAATCAGGATAAAGTGTTTGCAACAGCTATTTGAAGAAAATTGTATTAAAAACACCCTTTGGATAGATAATACTTCCGAAATAGGAAGGTTTGGGAATGTACAGGAAAATGTTTCTTATCTTATCGAGAACGCTAAAAATTCAGGATCTCACACCAGGGCAAGAATTTCTGCAGTAAACTTGTTATCCCATATGTTCTATTCTATAGAGCAGACAAATGCTATAAAATTATTGATTTTGCAAATCATTGAAGAGTTTGAACAAAATAATGATGACAAAATATATTTGCTCCACGACAGTTTCAAATTAATACATAATTCTACTCTAAAGGAAGATTTGTCATTCTATCAGTGTATTTTTAATAAATTAAAACCTTATGATTATAAAGATGTTGTCGATGCAATTATTTTCTCAGTTCCAGATAAGTTAATAGAATCCAATATAGATTATTTTCTGGATATTCTAAATAAATCTATTGGTGAAAAAAAATGGACATATGTCGCCAATACAAGAAATGTTATCTCTAGAAAAGAAAATATTTTCGATATTTTCAAAAGAATTGAAAACCCTAGATCGTTACTTAAGATATACTCATTTTTAATTGAAAGACATAAGAACAATGAAATAAGAGAAAATCTAATTAAAGATTTTTTAACGCATTTAAAACTAATATTTGTAGAAAATGTTGATGTGAGGGAGGACTTGATTTCTATTATTTCCGGTGCGGTAATAGCCGATAAAGTAAGATACTTTGAAGATGATTTGTTGGTAGATCTGGTTAAATCTTGTCATATTGAAAAAGAAGTTTTTTTTAAGATTTTTAATATCCTATCAGGTAATTATTCACAAAAAAGTTTTCTTGCTGAAATTGTTAAGGAAGAATTTTTTAATGATATAGTCAATAAATATAATGTTGCAGGGATAAATGATGATTTCATTTTAGGCTTTAGAAATATTATCTGTGTAAGGAATGAAGATTTGGCAATTACATTTGAAAGTATTGTAGAAAAAGAATCAAAATTCAAATTCTTTGAGAAAATAAATAAAGAAGAAAGGAAAAGATATATAGAATTTCATAGAACTGAAAGGCAAAGAGAATTTGATATTTTGTTTCAAATAGATGAACTTGAAAAACAAATGGTTAAAATCTTTGAATTTAAAAACAAAAAAGAACTGTCCTATAAAGATATGGACAAGTTTTATGAAATTTTTTATAAAAATGATGAATTGAGAGAAAATGTGACAGTCAATGCAAAAGATATTTTATGGGAAATTATAAGAAAAGAGATTGGTCATTCAGGAATTTTGAAGATTAACGATTTATCACAATACACTCAAAAATACGAACTTAATATTATTATTGATATTCAGAACGCCTTGCCAAAAGAGAATGAACAAAATTTAACAGTTTCAACAGAACAGAAAAGCTATATTAAAAATTGGTGCATCAAGAATACTGATAAAGTGAAAGATGCTTATAATAGATATATGGTTGATAACGATGTATGGTCAAAAGAAGATTATTTAACTTTTGAAACTATTTTTAAATTCCAAAAGTATTTCAAGTTTGACTTGGATGAAGAGTTGCTTTTAAATATGATTTGGCTAAGTCGATATATGGAGGATATGAATTTAGATTTGATATCTGAAATTGTTCCTAAAGAAAAAATTGATCAACGAATAATTGAAAATGTAAATCAAACGAAAGATGAAAATAGTATTTCCTCTTATATAAAATATTTTGTTGAAAATAATATTGATTTGAAATTAATAAATTTTGATATTAAAGAAAAAGTCAGAGAATTTTTGCTAACTAATAATGATTATTATGCAAGAAAGCTTGTTGAACTGCTGTATAGTAATGATTTTATATTTCTACAAGAAATTATTGATATAAAGTATTTGTATCCTAAAAGGTATTTTTTAGATTTTGTTTTGAATATATTAATTAAACAAGGCAAATTTGATATTGTTGAGCAATATTTGAAACATAATTATGATATGCTGATTGTTAATGATATAATGGAAGAGATCAATATTATTAAAAATTTGATTATGTCAAATAGTGATTTGGGCTTTAAAAATTTGAGACAAATAATCGAAGAAAATCAGGATCAATATATGAGTATAGATAATAGTTTTCACTATGCGACTTGGCATAATTATTCAAATAAAAAATCTATTGATGATTTGATAGCTATTCTCTATATAAGTTTACTTAATTATGATGATGAGCAAATTAAGAAAGCTCATTTTTCGCCAATCAGGATTTCCACAGAAGCAATTGTGAACATCTGCAAAAATGGGGCTTCAGAATTTTGTGAAGAAGTTACTATAAAATTAGATCAAATAGATCTAAATGAGATCACTGCTAAAGGATGTGATTTATTTTACATAAATAAACTAAAAAAAGATATTCAGGAAATTAATTTTAATCATAAGTCAAAACCCTATAATATGAAACATGCTCTAGATATGTTAGAAAAATATAATCATATGTTTTATCTATAATTTCATAGAGATAAATAGGAGTTATTACTCATTATGAGCAAATATCAGCTAACCATATTCATTTTTATGCAGTTTATTTAAGTAAATTTTAAAACTTATTCAATAGATTTCAAGCCAAGATAAACAATTTATAAAATTTTAAATATCAAGAATAAATATCTAAATACATTCAAGATTTTTAAAAATTGGTTCGATGTTCCAACCAGCGAGTTCACGAACGACAATAAAAGCCAAATTATGCCAGAATAGGCTTTTGGTTTGGTAATGTCTCACTAACTATGCTAGTTAATGAGACACTACCGACAAGTATAATTCTATTCATACTCGCAGATATTTTTAATCTGTACTATACTTCTTTACTGACTATCGGCAAAAAAGACCATCCGTGCTCTGGTAGGAACGGCATTTATTTTTGTTGGTTATTCGAAAATCACTATTATATCCCTCTTAATAATAGAAATATTTCGTCCCTTGTAAATCAAAGTAATTAGGCTCACTCAGGAGCAATGTCTCTATTTTAGGAGCATAATCTTTATGCTTAAAATGATGCTTTAGATATTTCCCCGCATTTTCAAGCCTATCATGTTCATCTGTATAGCAGGAAAGTATAAGTTTATCAGGGCGTATATCTTTGGCTACTTCAATAAGAGAATTTAATGATTTATTGCTGTTGGCGCCAAATTCTTTACTGTTATGCTTGGCTTCTCCAATGACCAATTTACCGTCTACCAATGCAACAACATCTATCTCGTTAGCAGGTTTTCTGGTTCGATAGTCATCATAAAGATTTAATTGATGACTGTATTCAAATGATCTATGACTACGTAAACCAAGATGTATTAATGTTCTGATAACGGTGAGATTTCCATCCCGTTGTGTTTTGGACTGGAATATGTTATTTTTTATCAGATCATTTAGTTTGTAAGAAAAAGGAACTTCAACAGGCATATTAAAATCCTCCAGGCATCCTTTGCAATTAATTTTGCTATTGGCTTCTTTTAAATGATACCAAAATATAGAAGAGCAATGCGAACATTTTAATTTAAAGCCCTGAAGAAAAACACCCAGTTCACACAATGTTTTTAGTATCCGCTGCAACCCTAAACTTAGATTTTCCGCATTTGCAAGGGATTCTTCTTTTTGACTAAGCGGTGCAACATTTTCTTCATATATCTTGATGCAACGTTTCAATATTTCCGGAAAGGAAATCGAATCACCGGCAGCCTTTTCACTTTTACATAAGTCATCGAATATATCCACCCAAAATTTATCCTTAAAGAAATTGTCAATTATATTAAAATCAGAATTGAATGTCCGGATAAAAGAATTCATTCTATTGCTACTATCATGCGGCCCTATCTCTATGTATTTTGTATCTGATACTATTCCCTGAAAAATAGGATGCTTTATCAATTGATGCAAAAGAAGATTAAAATCCGGGATATTCATTTTAACAGTTCTCGAATCATTTTGCTGGTTATGGACAAAAAAAGAAATATTTCTTCTTCTGTTAATCCTACCATTTGCCTCTCCTACTATATATCGTATATCAGTAGTTAATGGAAATTGAAGTGATTTCGTGCCCGGCTTATTAAGTTGGTTCATTTCAATATCAATTGTCCATTTTTGAGGATAAAAATCTACTTTTTCAGTAAAACTCAACGGGGGAATAAAAAGTAAATTATCTTTGGAAAAAAGGGTTTGAACAACAGGCTGCTCTCCATATTCTCTCTCATGTAAACCTCTATCGTCCAATACCGTAAACGGAAAATGCGATACTTCTTTATGATGAATGTTTTTGTATGTGATTATTGGTCTTAAATGCTCATCAATAAGTCTTTTTATATCTTCTTTAGTAAGTGTTAAAGAAACAATCTCAATAACATTATCCCGACTTAAATCACTAAGTACGGCTCCAAAATATTTGTCAGAAGCCATTAACAATAGTTCATCAACCGTCAGGTATACTACGTGATGGCATTCAAATAGTTGCCGGTTCCAATAGTAAAGTAAATCGACCGTAGTTGTTTTATCTTTTGCTATTACAATTTCTGATGAATCGTACCGACTATGTCCATTGCTCCTTAATATTTTTGTATTTAAGTCTCGCTTAGATAACAGTGATTGGATGACAGGTTTGTGCTCATAAATGATTTGATTCAGTGTTGAAAAGTTATCAGTAGTTATTTTTATCTGGTTCAGATGCTTTGCTATTTTATCTTCACCTATTGATATGTTAGAAGTTAAGCCAAAATTTGTTTGATAAAATTCCAAAAGAGGACTCTCTGTTCTATATAAACCTTCAGGCATAAGAATGCTATAATGATGATCGAATTGCGATACAAAATATAAAGCATCCACTCCTAAGATGTCTTCATCTCTTGGTTCTTTGTCCAGGTTATAATATCCTACCGGGTTAAAAAAACAAAGTTTTTGTATAACCTCCGGATCTACATCATTTGAATAAAAAATATAGTCCGGATCATAATGTTTTATTACATCTAAATAGCCTTCTACTATTACCCTATCTTTCACAGGTACTATAGGATTGCACCTCCCTCCCCACTGCCTTTGATTAAGATGGATTAGCTTTATAAGTTTTTCATAAGGATAATTAATATCAATAAAAAACATATACCGAAGGTGTCTCGGCTTGGAGAAAATCTGGTATTGATTCATTGGAAAGGTGTTTGTTAATTTTGGTTTTGATTAAAAGTTTTATAGTTGATATACAACAGATCTGCACTTCCAAGATATTGTTTTTATTGTTGCAGAACAAGCATAAATGGAAAAAATCAAAAACTACCTTCAACCAATTTACAAAGATTAAATGATGCATGAAAATATCTACACACTTCTCGGATTAGGCATCACTGACATCATGGCGCGGCGATTTACTTCAATAATCCGGCAAATATAATCGACTACGACTTTTTATTTAAGTAATTTTGCGGTAAAACTGCTGCAATAAAGATTTTAAAAACATTATTTATTAAATTATGAACAAATGGTACTGTACATTTGTTAAAAATTCTAATGGATCATCTTTACCAGCTTTTCATTACCAATGTTAAAATTAAGTATAGAGATGATCAAATCAACTCTATACTTAATACTTGAATATTTAAATTAAATATAAAACATTGTAAATCAGCAAAATACTCGCAAAATCCAATTAAGATCAGCAACCAAAGAGTTCGAAGATAATCCTTCCAAGTTCACTACATGAAAATCAAGTCTTTACAGCAATGTAGAGACTTTTTTATTTTTGCTCAGGTCAGGTCTAGGGTCAGGTATTTTAGTATATGATAGTAAAAAGAATCTAAAATTATCTTAATAAAAATTTAAACTCTCCTACCCTTTCAACAATGCATCAAGTAAAATTTACTTATAAAATTCCCTAAAAAATCAAATTATTTTTTTTCTGTCATAGATCATAGAAAATCTTAAAAATTCTAATAGGGGGATTCCCAAAAACTAAAAATGAAGGGGGGAATTGTATTCCATATAGGTAACTTTGTGGGATATTTAATCAATTTTGAAATCCATTAAAGTACAAGCACTATTTAAGAATTTCAAATATAGTATTTTTACCTATTGCATCACTTAAATAATTAACTTACAATTGCTCTATAAAAAAATAACAAATCACTTACTTCTAATGGCAACATCTTTAAATTATTATTTAAAACAATTATCATCTAATTATTACTTAAACAATTGGCAATAGTATTTTTAATTTACATTTGGAATTAAATAAAGTTTTCTTGAAGATTCTTAAAGAAATTCAGAAATTAGATAAAACGTAATATCCCTCAATAACAACCAAAATTAACATATTTTGGCTAAAACCAAAGTCCTCAACATATAATTTTCATAATAACTTTAAATCAAATTTTAATGTGACACATTTTGTCGTTACCCTTATTTAGATTTGCCTAAATAATAAGGGTATGAACGTTTTAATTTTCACAACTCATTGAAATTTTGTAAACTTGCAAACCCTTCATTCACACAAAAAAATAGTCTTTATGATGAAAAAACTACAGGTTTTGCCTTTGTTGTGTATCAGTATATGTGGATTGGGGCAAATTCCAAATTTTCCTACTTCCCAAGCCCCAACTCCAAGTAGTCTGGGTAACTTTTCAAATCCAAATTACGGAAGTCCAGCAAGGTCTGTGGTTCCCTCTGTTCCTCATGGTGGTTTATACAATCAAAGAAGTTCACAGATAGAACAGCAGAATATGAGAATGGTTCAGGAGGATTTTAAGAAGGTTGCTCAGGAGCAGGAGCTCAGAAATAAACAAGAGAACTATTACAGACAACAAGCCTTAGAAGATTCTTATTATAACCTTCCCTCATTTTCAGGAAAAGCAGGAACACAATCCTATTATGATGCTTACAATCAATTAGCCTCACTCAATACTGACAATTACTCTATAAGTGAAGCCAATTTTATTGTGGAGAATGCTTTTTACGGGAATAAACAAAATTATAATCAGTTTAAATCTGGAATTCAGAAAACAGCAAAACAACTCTTGCAGAAAATGAAAGAGAGGAAGCAGGATACTGAAAGCAATACAGATAAAAACCTGATGATTTTTGAGTACCTATCTAAAGGCATGAAGCTAGGAGGAATTCAGCACAAAGCTATCAAGTATGACTTTGAGGATTATATGGGTGCAAAGGACTGGAGTAAGATGTTTGTTTCCAAACTCCTTAAAACTGGTTCAGGGCAATGCCACTCCATGCCATTGTATTATTTGATGCTGGCAGAAGAAATGAATACAGAAGCTCATTTAGCCTTTGCTCCCAACCATACTTATGTCAAGTTTAAGGATGAAGAGGGAGAATGGCAAAATGCAGAGCTTACCAATGGAATATTTACTACAAGCTCTATTATATTGGAATCAGGCTATATAAAATCAGAAGCTTTGCAGAATGATATTTATATGAAGGAGCAAAACAAAAAAGAGTTATTAGCACAGTTCTATGCAGATTTAGCCAATGGCTATGCCCATAAATACGGAATGGATGAGTTTGTAGGAAAGACTTTGGATAAAGCATTGGAATACTCACCAAAAAACATTTATGCCAACCTGCTAAAATCAACTTTCCAACAAGCTAAACTGGAATATATAGCAGGTCAATTAGGAATTAAAAACCTTGAAAATCCTGAGGAACTACAAAACATTAGGTTTTATCCCAGAGCATTGGCTTTATTACAGGAAACTAAAGCCCAGTTCAACAATATTGACAATTTGGGTTTTATTCCGATGCCTGAGGGAGCTTATGAAGAATGGCTAGGGAATATGAAAGGTGAAGCCAACAGGCAAAAAAGTGAAGCTCTTGCTGAAAGAATGAAACAGATTAATGCTGAAAAGCAAAAGCAGAAACAACAGGAAGCTTTGAGAAAAGCTCAGGAACAAAAGAAAAAAGAATCTCAGCAGTCTAACGAGAAAGCCCAGTATTTCCCAATAGACCCAAAACATTTATAACCATAATGAAAAAATATTTATCTCATAAAACTATATCCTTTATATTCTTAGTGTTGGTATGGCTAGGTTCAGGAATAGTTAAAGCCCAAAATAACCAGTTTTACAATGATGCTTATCAGACCATTGACAATATGTTAAATGACAAGCAAAAATATAGCTTTAAAAATGCTGTATTCAGTGTAGAGAATGCTTATTTTCAAGGAAAGCTTGATACTGTACAGCTCAATAACGAAATCAGGTTTTTAACAAAGTTTGCTAAAGCTATTATAGCCAACAGAGATTTAAACTACAAGCAATCTGATAAAGATAAAGTAAGCAAATATGCAGCAATATACTCTATTATGTGCCAGACTTTGCCTATTGCTGTAAAAGATACTGTAATACAGTATAAGCCTTTTAATTACGATTTTAAGGATGTTTTTGGGCATAATGATATTACCAATTTGTTTGTTTCAAAATTGTTGGCTACCAAGAAAGGAAATTGTAACTCCATGCCTTACTTGTACAAGATATTAGCAGAGGAATTAGGAGAAACAGCCAATTTAGCCTTAGCCCCGAATCATGTGTACATCAAACATCAAATTAAATCTGATGGCTGGTATAATACAGAGCTTACCAGTGGGATGTTTCCTCAGGATTCATGGTTAATGGCTTCGGGGTATATTCATTTGGATGCCATTAAAAATGGTGTGTTTATGAAAGCTTTGAATGATAAGGAAAGTTTAGTATTGTGCTTATTTGATTTAGCACAGGCTTATAACAGGAATTTCCCTGGCAATGATGGTGAGTTTGTATTAAAAGTTGTAAACAGGGCAATAGAGATTTATCCAAACTTTGCAAAGGCTCTTATCCTTAGGGCTGAAACTCATAAACAACAGTTTGAAAAGTTGATGGATAAACAGAATTTGAGTTCCACTAATCCTGAAAACATTAAAAAAGCTCAACAAGACCCAAAAGCCAAAGAACTCATGGAGCTTATGACACAGGAATACGGGCATATTTATGACATAGGCTACAGGCAGATGCCAGAGGAAATGTATTTAGACTGGCTGGTCTCTCTGAGAACCGAGAGAGATAAATATGAGAATAAAAAATTAATGAATAACTTTACAAAATAACAAATGACTATGAAAAGAATTGTACTGACTGGTTTTGTTCTTCTCACTGGAATTACACAGGCTCAGGTCAAGAAAACTCAAATTAAGACAAAGACAAAAAAGGAATGGGTAAATCCTGTAAAACTTACCAAAGAAGAAAGAAGCAGACCCTACATGGATGAGGTTTTGAAAACCAGAGATTCCATTACTCCTGAAGAAGCTGAAAGAAGAAGGAAAAATATTGCTATTGGAAATCCTTTTAAAGACCGTGGCTATTATCCTAAGATTGCTACACTAAGTAAAGGGAAATACTTAGAATTCCACGATATGGATGCTGTAGTTAATATTGGTTCTGTAAAGTACAACAGGAAAACCAAAGAGATTACAGAGTTTAGGGAAATAGATTTAAGTGACCCAGATGCACAGCCTTATTTGGATACAGCAGGTAGGTGGTTTTCTCCTGACCCTTTAAGCGAAGAATTTAGTAATTGGTCACCATACAACTTTGTATTTAATAATCCTATAAGCAATGTTGACCCGGATGGAAGAGCCCCTCTTACTGATTTTAAGCTTTTAAAAGATGGTACCGTTACCAGAGTTGACCCTAATGATGGGAGTGAAAAAAGAAATGATGACAGGTTGTTTGCTACGGATAAAAAAGGAAATGTTGACAGTAAAATAAATCCTGTGGTTGTAGACAAGGCAAAACCAACAGATGGTTCAATCATAAGTAGCTTGGCAACTAATTATGGATTGCAAAGTTCTGAATATCCAAAAGGAATAAATTTTGGAAGAACAACGAATGCCTCAGATGCTAGCAATGTATTTACTTTTGCAGCTAAAAACTCAGATGTAGAATGGGGTGTTTCTGGATTTAAGGTTGGGAAAAGTATTTCTTATACCGTTTTAACAGGGCATGATGATGATTCAACCCCCTCTGACTTTACATTTCAATCTCTTTCAAAACAACTGTTTGAAATTCATTCTCATAAGAATGTCAACCAACCCTCTCCAATTAATGGACAAACGGATGGAGATTATGGTGTTTCTCGTTTTTGGGATAATAGATATTATGAACGAACTGGCAAAACAACATATCCTAAACATTACTTGTTCTTTGCTCCAAACAAAGGTCAAAATACCTTGTGGCAATACCATTGGCAAAATAAAGACCCATATAAAAGGAATTTAGGGTCTGGACAATTAGATTTAAAAAAACTTAAATAGTATGAAAGTATTGTATATTACATTTTTAATTTTGTGTTTGGTTTCTTGTAAGAAAGAGATTAAAAATCATTATTTTAAATCTGAGGAAATTTATAATACAGTTATACAAAGTACTGAAGACACAAGTATTTCTAAATCTGATAAAACATTTTATGTTTTGAATAGATATGATACTTTAATAATTATGTCTTCTAAACATGAAAGTACCTTAAAACCTACTTTAACTATAAGAAAAATTGCTGTATTTAAATATAAAGACAAAAAGATTATTATCACACAACCGTATAATCCTATATTTGAAATACTTAAAACTTCTGTCCCTATTAAAGAAGATTTAAGTAAACCTCCTTACTATGATGGGGCTGATTATCAAAAAGGATTTGTTTATAAAATCAAAGACCTTAAACATTTAGAGCTAATAGCTAAAGGAGATATCCGTAAATATTTTTATCCCATAAAAGAGTATGAAATTCCAGCTCCACCACCTCCTAAAGAATATGTGGAAAAATCTTCTAAGTAGGAAAAAGACAACAAAACTCAATCTGCCTTTTGTTATGTGTAAATTACTGAAAACCAACATGTTAATATGTAAAATAGCAAATTCGTGGCTTTACATATATAAGACCATAAAAAATTCCCTCAAAAAATGGAAGGAATTTCTCTTTTCTAAAACCTTATATAAGGTCTATGGCTGTCTTTCGATTTATAAAGAATTTTGCTCGGTTACAGTGACTTTATAGTTTGTAATCGCCTTCTCCCTGGTTATTTGTGGATTTGGGGTAACGGGATATGGGATTCGGGGTGGGAGTACCAGTACCGGAATTCAAATTGGGGGAATCGGATCCCGAACCGCGAATCTCGGAACTTCTGGAATAGACTCCGAGTAAAACGCCTCCGTCTTTTGTTGGAATCATTTTTTCTACTTCATCTAAGCCTTTTCCGCCTAAAATAAGTTGGGAGATTTCTTTTCCGTTTTTGTCTAATTTAATGATAAGAACATCTTTGGAGCCGTAACCCTGTGCAGAGTTCTGAACGTTTCCTGCGACAAAGAAGCCTAAATCAGTGGTTTGAATGACGGCTCTGGCTTCTTCATCGGAAGTGCTGCCTATGGTTTTCTGCCAAAGTTCATCGCCAAATTCATTGATTCTGATAAGCCAGATATCGGAACCTCCTTTGGAGTCGTCTTTTTTGTCTAGGCCTTTGCCTGAATACGAAGTTCCTGCCAAAACAAAGCCTCCGTCCTGTGTAGAAAGGGATGCGGAAAGGTAATCGTGGTTCTTGCCTGCAAAGTATTTTTCCCAGACTTCTTCGCCCTGTTGGT
>JBCNMJ010000087.1:0-17312 GCA_039594975.1 Chryseobacterium sp.
TGTTATTTAATTAACTATTTTCAGATGCTGAATATTTTTTATGCTATTAATTCTTACATTAATTCAATTATTGGCTCAGAAGGATCTGTTAATCTGTCAACAGAAGCAATGATGGCTGTTTTTGAAAAGCTTGAAAAAGAAGAACTTTCAAAGAATTCCTTACTGGTAAAACCAGGACAGGTTTGCAGATATGTCTATTTTATTGAAAAAGGAGCTGCAAGAATTTTTTATTATAAGGATGAGAGAGATGTTACTGATGGCTTCAGAGATCAGCAGACGTTATTACTGTCTATCAACAGCTTTATCCGGCAGATACCTGACAAAAGAGGTATTGAATTATTAGATGATTCCGTAATTTGGAAATTAAGTTATAGCGATCTGGAAGAGTTATCTGATAAATATATTGAGATTCAGCGTTTATATAGAATGGTTATGAGCAGTGTTTTAATCATGGTTCAGTCCAGGGTTGACAGAATGCTGTTTCAAACCGCCGAAGAAAGGTATGAAGATTTTATAAAAACCTATCCAAATGCCTATAAATTTCTTACTCTGGGTATGATTGCTTCATTTCTGGGAATTACACAAAAGACATTAAGCAGAATAAGATCAAAAAAATACTATTTGAGAGACCAGATAAAAATTATGGATGTCTGTGATATTCGAAAAGGATAAAAAACACTATAAATATCAATAGTGTCTCATGGTTTTTATAAGCATCCAAAACTTTATATTTCATTATAGTCAGACTAATCCGTATTCCATTGCTAATTTTACTGCAGTGCTTATAGTTGTAGTTTTGAATTTGGCAATCAGGTTTTTGCGATGACTTTCTACCGTATGCGGGCTTATGCATAACTTATCTGCTATTTGATTTGTGGTAAGGCCTAAAGATGCTTCCTGCAAAATTTCCTTTTCCCTACGGGTTAATTTGGGTACCGTATTTAATCCTGAATTCGCTTTCATCTCCACGATTCTTTTGGTTTGATTGCATAAAAATTTCTCCCCCTTCAGGATGGTCTGTATTCCTAAAATGATTTCTGTAACCAGAGCATTCTTTTGTATATATCCCATAGCACCTTCTTCCAGAGTACTATTAATCACTGCAAACTCATTATGCACACTCAAAATCATGATCTGAATAGCCGGATATTTTTTTAATATGGGTTTAATCAAATCTATACTGTTGCCATCGGACAGGTTAATGTCCAGTAATAAAACATCTAAAGCATGGTTTTCCAATCCAGTAAAAAGTTCAGTTGAAGAGGAATAGCAGCCAACAACCATAAAATTCTCCTGCTGGGAAAGAATATTTTTTAAGCCTTCCAACAGTAATGGATGATCATCGGTGATAGCAATTTTAATCATAATGTTTTTTATTTGGGAAATTTGATTTCAATATTGGTTCCTATATTGATCTGAGACTCTATATGCATTGTTCCTTTTAGAAACTCAACCCTCGAACGTATATTGTGAAATCCTGCAGAATGTAGATGATTCAAAATATTGATATCAAATCCTTTCCCATCATCTTCTGCAATAATAACGTAATCGGACTCATTTTCGATAAACTGAATAATAATCTGCTCTGCAGCAGCATGTTTTACAGCATTATTGACCAGTTCCTGAACAATTCTGTACACAAGCAACTGGCTTTCCGGTGGCAGCTGATTTGTATAATATAAAAACTGAACATCAATATCCAGCTTTGGAGTAGCCATTCGGGAAACATACTCCGTCAACGTTTCCTGAAGGCCATACTTCAGCAACAGATCCGGCATAAGATTATGAGCAACACGGCGCAGTTCGTCAACTGCTATATCGATCTGTTCCATTGACCTTTCTATTTGCGGTTGATCTTCATCCTTAGATTTATCCTTTAATAAAAATAGATTCATTTTGGTTCCGGAAAGTAAGCTTCCGAGGCCATCGTGCAGATCCCGGGCAATCCTTTCCCTCTCCTGTTCCTGGCCTTTCAGCATCAATGTAAGATTGGATATTTTCGAGCTCTGTGTCATTTTTTCCATTTCAAGAAGGTGTAATTTTTCTTTTTGCCTGATGCCTTTTGTTCTCTGAAAATAAGCATATAGAAGCAGTACAAGCAATAAAGAAACAGAGGCTGTTAAACCAATATAAAATGTATTGATTTTCTCTTTATAATTGATCCGTTCTTTATAAAGATCCACTTCCTGTTTTCTATTAAAGGATTCCAGCTGCGACAAACGAAGTTCCTGCGCTTTTTTACTGTTTTCTATTTCAGTAAATTTCAGTTTTCTAAGTTGGTTTTCTTTCGTTAATTCAAGATTTTCCAATTTCTGAGCCTGGCGTAAACTTTTCCAGCTCATCTCTTTAAGCTGCTGTTCCTGTTTTTGAGAGGCTAACTGTAAGCGCAGCAATTGCTGTTTTTGCTTCTCTCTTTCGTATTGTACCTCCAGTTTTTTACCTAAAGCCGCATTCTTTTGATCATAAATTTGTTTAAAGGTTTCTATATATTTCTTTTGGTAAAATATGGCCTCTTTAAAATTATTTTCATTTTGGAAAAGCTGAGAAAGATTTTCAAAAATGGCCAGCTTGATCTGCGGATTAGTATCATTACTGTATTCTGATTCCGCAAGTGCTGTTAACAGATAATCTTTTGCTTCTTTATTATTTCCATTCTGTAAGGCTATTTCAGCCAGAAGACCACTTGCGGAGGCCACATGATCATGGTTTTCTGTAGCAATACCCTGGGTTTTAGCTAAATTGGCATAATACAGCGCTTTGCCTTTATAGGATTCAGGAAAATAATTTAAATACAAATTAGCCAGATTTATTGCCACAAAAGAAAGATGGGAAGGAACCGGCATACGTGTCTTATTGGCATTATAAGTATCTATCGCTTTGATATAGTATGACTCTGCATTGCGGATAAAAGTTTTGTTTTCAGTGGATTCGTACCGTTTTTCATACATATACCCCATAGCCATATAAGCCTCAAATAAACCCATTGGGTCATTTTGCTGCAAGGCAATTTCCAATGATAATTTACTGTATTTTTCCTGAAGCTCATATTCATTCCAGTCGGCATAAATACTATTGAGTTCCCGGTATACAGATGCTTTTCTGCCATTTAAACTTTCAGAATGCGGGGACTTTTCATAGAATGATAAGGCTTTTAAAAAATAGCGGACTCCTTCGGCTTCTTTGTTAGTACGGGTACTGATCCAGCCCAGTCCATAAGCTACGTATCCCTTTGTTTCCCGGTCTTTTGTTTTTAATTCGTAGAACTGGGCAAGCCTGGACGCATTTTCGCAGGCTTTAACATTATCCAGCAGCTTATAATTTATCGCCGCAACAGTATATAAGTAAGCAGCATATTTTCCGTCTGTCTCCTTTTTCGCATAAGCAATATTTTCATTTAAAATAGCAAAAGCTTTATTTTCCTGTTTATTAAAGAAAAGAGCTTGTGCATATTTTCCGGTTATCATCATTCGCTGGATGCTTCCCGGCTTGTATTTTTGGTATTGCAGTTCCAGGATATTGGTCAATTTCTGAGCCGATGCGCTATGACCTGCTAATACAAGGCATATAAAGATAACAGAGAAACGAAAAAAAGAAAAAAATCTGAGCAGCATTTTTAGGTGGTGAAAGGATGCAAAGTTATTACTTTATCATTTCTTCCCGGTTATTTTTAATATTCAATTAAATGACACTTTCAAAAATCGTTATTCTTATTTAATTTTTCAATCCCTGATTTCAGCCAATTTTTAATGACTGAAATGGGAAGGGCAAAATTAGCTGAAATCAGGGATTTTTTAAGAGGTTAATTTTCCTCAAATTTGCTCAAGATATTTCTAAAAACACAAATGATGAAGAAATATAAAATGATATGTAATACCAATAATTACAAACACGAATTGGAATTTTAGAATCCCGGGATTTGCGTATTTTAAGCATATCAAAAAAGTAAACAATGAAGAAGCGAATTATTTTTTTATCAACCCTGATTGTAGTGTTTTCCTGTAAAGACAAAACAGAGAAAACCGACCACCACGTGAATAATGATAAAAAAGAAAATCATTTAAATAGCAAAATCCCCGAATCAAAACCCTGGGTAACTGAAAAAATAAATGATACTTTTGAAATTCTCATTCCTAAAGAATATCGGGATCAGGGGGAAGAAAATGAAGTCAATGAACTAACAAAAAACTGGCTCGATTTATACAAAAAGAATGGAAAATATTATTTAGGTAAGGCGGATTATAATATTGTTAGAGGATTTTCCGAATGTTCCGGGGATTCTACAAAGATTATTAATTCTAAAAACAATTCCATTTTGCTGATGAACAGCCCTCAATTGGCACTTGGTGAAGTAGAGACCATTACAATCGGGAAAAATAAAATTTGGCCAAAAGAAAAATTAAAATTTCATTTCGCAAATAAAGAATATACGTTGCGTGCAGAAGGCAAGGTGCTTTCATCGGAAAAAGTACACACCGACAATGGAGAAGAAATATTTCAAAATGTAAAAAATTACAAACTGTATATATCAACAACTGATTCTCCGGAACAACTGTTTTTAGAAGAAGAATCATTTAATGACACTTTTGTTGAGCTTCTTTTTATCGGGGATATTGATAAAGATGGAAAACCTGATTTTATTTTTGGTGCCAACAGAGATTATGAAGAAGAGCGGGTAATTTTATACCTTTCTTCTAAAGCAGCCAAAGGGAAATTAATTAAAAAAGTGTCGGAAGCAGACATTCAATTTGATTGTTAAAACTTCAATTGATAATATTCACTTAGTTACAATAAAACCCAAAAAGCAATCCTATTTTGATTATTTAAAAGCACATATAAGCTTTTAAGACTTTTTCATATTCCTAAATCTTAAAAAAAACATGAAAAAATTATTTACATCAGCGGTTCTTGCCCTGGTCATAAGCATTCACGCAAGTGCACAGGAAAAGATCTATTTTGACGAAAACTGGGAAAAAACCACTCAGAGCAAAATGGAATATTATCGTGAAACAGAAAGCAAGGGAAAACTCACTTTAATCAGAGATTATTATAAAAATGGGACGCTTCAAATGGAAGGCCTTGTCTCAGATGCCACACCGGGAAGTGAAGTCTTCGAGGGTAAAATTACATGGTACAATCCTGAAGGTAAAGTATTGAGCATGGGAACATTTTCCGGAGGCAACCAGATTGGACCAGCTAAAACTTATGATGAACAGGGAAGAATTCTGGAGGATCTGACTTATAAAGCGGACGGCACTTTTACCGGTAAGATCTACATGTATAAAAATCCGGAAGAGATGTCTTATAATAATACGGTTACAACCTATGACACTCCGGATAACTTCAAGTCGGTAGTTTATGACGAAGATATAAAAGGCATACGTTATGAAATCATCACTGATAATAAAAAAGGGTCGTATGAAACTAAATTTTATGGTGAAAAAGGAAAATATATTGGTACAAACAATTCTGGAAATTCCGGGGATAATGTAACGGTAGAGTATTATTATGATCCGATGAAAGTTGCTAAAATTGAAAAGCAAAATAAGGACGGAATAGTAACTGAAAGCGTAATCTACTCCAAGAAAGGGGGAATTCTGCAGGAAGAAAAGAAAAGCAAAAAAGACAGCTATAAAAAAACCTATGATGAAGCGGGTAAACAAATAGGTAATCTGACCTACGTTTACGAAAAAGAAAACGATTTCTACAGACCGTTTGAAGGCGACGATTATCAATTCAATTATCTGTTTTCAGGTTTTACTTCTATTGATACTTATAAAAACGGAGCAGCAGTTCTTAAAAAAATTTTTGATGAAGATGGAAAGCTATCTTACGATAGGATACTAAAAGATGAAATGACCCAGGAAATCAAATATTATGATGCAGACGGGAAACTAAAAGGAGCAATAACTTATAAAGATGATATGCCGGATACGGGTACGCTTTACGAAGGTCTTATCGAACAGCAGTATAAAGACGGTATTTTAGTGAATTCAAAATCTTTCAGAGAAGATGGAAAACTAAAAAAAGAAACAAAGATCAATAAGGATCAGACTGTATACAATTCTACTGTTTTTGATGAAAATGGAGCTGTTGCCTATACCTATAGTCAACCGGTTGATCAGGCAAGTGGTTTCACAGCACAAATTGTACAGTATGCTAAAGGAAAAGCTGCCAATAAAGCAACTGTAAAAGAAGGCATACTTCAAAGCGGAAAAATTAAATATAAATGCCAACACGGCTTAAAGGAGCTCGAGCGTAATGGAAAATGGGTACTAATAAAACTTTTCAGCCCTGAAGGAAAATTAATTCAGGAATCTAAAGTTCTGGCAGAAACGGAGGAAGAGCAGGATCCTTACAGTTCATTAAATACCCTGATTACAGAAGATGATCTTCAGTATGAATTTTATGAATCTTTATAAGCATCTAAGTCATTATAATACATAACGGATTATTTTAAGTTGCCAGAATAAAAATAATTTAAAGACCAACAATCGCAGGAAGTATTTCACCAAATCAAATTTAAATACAAAGGGCTTTATAGATTTATCTTCAACAACAGTCCAAATTCAAATTCCTGCGATTTGATTGGTAATTATTTAATCTTTTGAACTTGCAAGCCTCAAAAGGCGTTGATGAAGCAAATAGATGATATAAAAAGGCTGATCTCACGATCAGCCTTTTCAATTTATACTTATTTATCAGAATAGAATATATTACCAGATTTTTATCCTGTCCTTAGGCTCTTTATACATTTTGTCACCGGGTTTTACATTGAATGCTTTATAAAACGACTCAAAATTCATCAAAGGTCCATTAACACGCCAATTATCAGGAGAATGGGTATCAACATTGATAAGCTGACGGGATAATTCATCGGTCATTTTTGTACGCCATGCATTTCCCATTGCCAAAAAGAACCTCTGATCCGGAGTAAAGCCGTCAATTTTCTTGTTTCCTTTTCCCTGTTCTGTCATTTTAAAGGCATCATAAGCAATCGCAATTCCCCCAAAATCGGCAATATTTTCTCCGGTAGTCAGTTCACCATTCACGTGAAGGTTATTAAGGATCGTAAAGCCACTATACAATTTCTGGATTTGTTTTACTTTTTCATTGAACTTTGTCTTATCATCTTTTGACCACCAGTCCTTCATATTTCCTATTTTGTCATACTGAGATCCCTGGTCATCAAACCCATGAGTTAATTCGTGCCCGATAACCATTCCAATTCCACCATAATTGATCGCATCATCAGCGTCTTTATCAAACATCGGGTACTGTAAAATTGCTGCCGGGAAATTAATATCGTTCAAATATGGGTTATAGAATGCATTCACCGTTGATGGTGTTGTTATCCATAAAGTTTTGTCAACAGGTTTACCCAATTGGGATAATTGAAATTCGAAATTATTTCGATTGCAGGCAACTGTATTTTCAAAATATTTTGTTCTATCAATATTTACTTTACTATAATCCCTCCATTTATCCGGATAACCAATTTTTCTACTAATCGCTTTTAGCTTTTCTTCAGCTATTTTTTTCGTAACATCGCTCATCCAGTCCAAATTCCGGATACGGTTTGCAAAAGCTTTGGTCAAATTGGAAATGAGTTCATCCATTCTTTTTTTCGCCTCCGGTGGGAAATATTTCTCCACATACAATTGTCCTAAAACATCTCCAAGCTCTTTATCTGTAGCTATTCCCAACAGTTCCCATCTTGGCTTTTGCTTCTTTTGCCCTGTTAAAGCCTTACTGTATTCAAAAGATGCTTTTTCAAAGTCACTGCTTAGCAGATTTGCATAAGAACTGAGTGAATGTGCTTTAAGGTATAATTTCCAATCCGAAAGCGGAACTGTTGTGAGCATAGCATTCAGTTTATCGTAATATGCAGGCTGCTCCATATCCAATGACTCTACTTTTGTCCCTAAAGTTGCAAAGAACTGACCCCAGTTTAAATTGGGCTGATCTTTTTCTATTTTAGACAATGCTACCTTGTTATAATTTGCAGCAACATCCCGAAGCTCAACGTTTGTTTTATGGGATGATGCTAAATTCTTCTCAATATTATAAACGGTTTCTGTATTTTTAGCCGCTGTTGAAGGATCGGAGCCCGTAAGTTTGAATAAAGTGGTTAAATAATTTTTATAGGCATCCTGAACGGTTTTGGTTTCCTTATCATTTTTAAAATAATAATCTCTGTCGGGAAGTCCAAGTCCTTTCTGAGACAGCCAGGCGATATTCATAGCGCTGTTTTTTTGATCCGCATACACCATAAAACCGATAAGGCTTTCGGAACCGTTCATTTCTTCTTCAGCTACAAACTTCATCAGTTCCGGTACAGATTTAATGGCATCTATTTTTGTTAACAATGGCTTTACAGGTTCAAACCCACGTTTATTGATCGTCACCGAATCCATTCCCGAAGCATAAAAATCCCCTACTTTTTTCTGAATGCTTCCGGCTTTACTCTCATTTTTTGCAGCATCTTCCAGGATCGATTTCAATCTTTTCTTTGTTGAATCTACAATATCATAAAAACCTCCTACATATGACTGATCTCCCGGAATTTTTGCCGTTTTCATCCAGCTTCCATTTGCATATTCATAAAAATCGTCACCCGGCTTTACCGACTGATCCATGTTTTTTGTCTCAATATAATGCTCACGGGAAGTCTCAGTTTTATCTTGTTTACAGGAAATAAAGCAACAGACTGCAATTCCCAATGCTGCAACAGACAGAATTTTTGTTTTCATATTTTTTTGATCATTAATATTTTAATTGGTTGTTTACAAATTTTATTTGTTACATGCCCATACTATTTTTCCAAATTTATTGAAAAATTCAGCTCACAATTTCAAGAGGTTCCAATATAAATAAATATTTATCATATTTAGATAAAATGATGCAAAATGCTGATACTTTGTGGCTATCCATAATGGTGAAAAATTGTTCGTTATCTTTAAAGTCTTTTGCAGAAAAACATTCAGTATATTTGTAATAAGACTTATTCTATTTACATGTTGACAGATCAATTTGGAAGGAGCATCAACTATCTCCGGCTTGCTATCGTAGACCGGTGTAATCTCCGATGTACTTACTGTATGCCGGAAAACGGCCTTGACTGGATTAAGCAAAATGAATTAATGACTGATGAAGAAATGCTCAGAATCTGTTCGGTATTTACGGAATTGGGCGTCGATAAAATCAGGATAACAGGAGGAGAACCTTTCGTCCGCAAAAACAGTATTGAGCTTATCCAGAATATATCACAATTAACCGGACTTACTGACCTCAGCATCACCACCAATGGCCTTCTTACCGGACAATATATTCCACAACTAAAAGAATACGGGATAAAATCTGTCAATCTAAGCCTTGACACCCTTGATAAAGAGCGCTTTTTCAAAATTACAAGAAGAAACAGTTTTGGTAAGGTAATGAAAACATTAGACAGTCTCTTACAGCATGATATAAAAGTAAAAATCAACACAGTGGTGATGGAAGGGGAAAATATTGAGGATATTATACCTTTAGTAACGCTTACAAAAGACCTTCCCGTAGACGTTCGCTTTATTGAAGAAATGCCTTTTAACGGAAGTGAAACTGATATTTCCCTGAAATGGAATTTTGCACAAATTTATAATCACATCAAAGATCATTTCTCTGAAATACAAAAGACAGAGGATCCTAAAAGTTCAACATCATACAATTATAAAATTCCGGGATTTACAGGAAGTATAGGAATTATTGCAGCTTATACCCGTTCATTTTGTGGAGACTGCAACAGGATAAGAATCACGCCTTCCGGAATCCTCAGAACCTGTTTGTATGAAGGAACCGGCATTAATCTGAAAGATGAAATCCGTATGGGGAAAACAGATGAAGAGCTGAAAAACATTATCATCAGCAGCATCCACAAAAAGCCGAAAGACGGCTGGGAAGCTCAGAAACAGAGTTTAAACCCTTCACAAATACATCAGTCAATGGCAACAATAGGAGGATAATTATGGAAATGATCAGTGTACAGCAGGCAGAAGACATCATCTTTTCCCAGGTCAGAAATTTCGGGACAGAAGAAATTTTCTATGAAAATGCCTCAGGAAGAATTTTAGCTGAAGATATTTTAGCAGATCGCGATTTGCCGCCATTCGACAGATCAACGGTAGATGGAATTGCCATCAGCTTTACTTCCTATGAAAGGGGAATACAAAACTTTAACATCAAAGCTGTACAGGCAGCGGGAGAAGTTCCGGTTTCTATTGATAATGAAAATGATTGCATAGAAATTATGACTGGAGCTTCATTGCATTCTTCAATGGATACTGTTATTCGTTATGAAGATATTCTGATCAACAACAATGTTGCAAGCATTAATATTAATATCAAAAAAGGACAGAATATCCATCTGAAAGGAAGAGATAAAAAGGCAGGAGAAATATTGGTAAAAGCCAATCAGGTAATAACACCATCTATTCTCGGGATTGCTGCATCAGTCGGAAAAACATTTCTAACAGTGAAAAAACTTCCCAGAGTAGCCATTATTTCCACAGGAGACGAAATGATTCCACCTGAAAATACTCCTACTCCATTTCAGCTGAGACGTTCCAACGGAATCACTATAAAATCTGTTTTGGAAAAATATAAAATTGATGCTGACTGGCTGCATTGGAATGATGATCTTGAATTCATAAAAAAGGAACTTTCTCAATGTATTGACAATTATGATATTCTACTGATGAGCGGCGGAGTTTCTATGGGAAAATTCGATTATCTGCCCAAAGCCTGCGAAAAGCTGGGAATAGAAAAACTATTTCACAAAATAAAGCAAAGACCGGGAAAACCTTTCTGGTTCGGAAAAAGCCAAAACGAAAAATTGGTTTTTGCATTCCCGGGAAACCCGGTATCCGTATTCATGTGTCTGCACCGGTATTTTATTCCCTGGCTGGAAAAATCTTTGGAAATCCCGGAAAATCCCCAATATGCCGTTTTACAAAATGATATCAATTTTCCTTTTTCATTACAATATTTCGCCCAGGTTAAACTCAGCATGAATCCATCAGGACAGTTGATTGCAGAATCAGTCAATACTAATGGATCCGGAGATTTTTCCCATCTTGCGGAAACTGATGCATTCATAGAACTTCCTCTGGAAAAAAATGAATTTAAGAAAGGCGAAGTCTACAAAATCTGGAAATATAATTTTTAATTGTACTCATGACAAATTTTTCACATCTTAATAAAAAAGAACAGCCGGGTATGGTGAATGTAGGCGATAAAAAAGTTACCCACCGGAAAGCGACTGCCAAAGCCATTGTGATACTTCCTGAACATATTCTGGAAGCGCTTCAAAAAGATAACTTTAAAACGAAAAAAGGTTCTGTTTTCCAGACTGCCATCATTGCAGGGATAATGGCTGCAAAAAAAACTGGTGACCTGATCCCTCTCTGTCATCCTATCGGTATGGACAACTGTGAAATAGATATTGAAATCAACGCTCAAAATGAAATTGAAATCTATTGTACTGCCGAGATCGAAGCTAAAACGGGCATCGAAATGGAAGCATTGACAGGGGCATCTGTTGCCGCACTTACCATTTATGATATGTGCAAAGCGATGAGTCATGACATCGTAATCAAAGAAATACAACTCATCGAAAAATCCGGAGGAAAAAATGATTTCAAAAGAGACTGATGTTCCCAAATTAAACGGCTTGGTACTGGCAGGAGGAAAAAGCCAGCGAATGGGGAACCCTAAAGATAAAATCAACTGGCACGGCAAAGAGCAGCGGTATTATGCGGCTGATCTTTTAGCTCCGTTTTGTGACGAGGTTTTTATTTCCTGCAGACAGGATCAGCTGGAAAATTTTGATCCAAATTACAATGCCCTTACTGATACTTTTCTGAATATGGGACCTTTTGGAGGAATCCTTTCGGCATTGCGCTCCCAAAGAGATACGGCATGGTTAGTCGTTGCCTGCGATTTACCTTTATTGGATGAAAAATCGTTAGAGTTTTTAATTGAAAACAGGAATATAGAAAAAGCAGCCACCACTTATGAAAGTCCTTTTGACGGATTACCGGAACCATTAATTACGATTTGGGAGCCTAAAAGCTATCCTTTGCTCCTCAATTTTTTAGGATCAGGAATTACCTGCCCAAGGAAAGTTCTGATCAACAGTGATACCTTAATCCTGAAACCAAGTAACCCGGATTCTTTAATGAATGTGAATACTCCCGAAGATAGGGAAAAAGCCCAGGAAATTTTAAGAAAACAGATTTGAAAGACAGAAACAGATGAGTAACCCGCTTGAACGTTATCATTGCCAGATGGCTTTACCAGGATTTGGGACCTCCTCCCAGGAACTTCTTAAAAATGCCAAAGTTCTGATCGTAGGCATGGGAGGGCTTGGTTGTCCCTCGGCACAATATCTTGCCTCTTCCGGTATAGGAACAATTGGTATTGCTGATGATGATACCATCTCTGAAAGCAACCTTCACCGGCAAATTTTATATGCTCCGGAAGATATCGGAAAATCAAAAGTTGATCTTGCTGCTAAAAAGTTACAGCAACAAAATCCATCGGTAAAAATCATTCCGTTCAATTTCCGGGTAACCTCTGCAAATGTAATGGATTTGATTTCTGAATTTGATCTGATTATTGAAGGAACCGATAATTTCGAAACAAAATGTCTGCTGAACGACGCCTGTGTACTGACCGGAAAACCTTTGGTATATGGTGCCATTTACCAATACGAAGGTCAGGTAAGCATCTGGAATGTTTTACAGAAAGATGGTACTTATTCTCCCAATTACCGTGATGTTTTTCCGAATGCGGAAGAATCTCAGGTACCGAACTGCAGAGAAGGAGGCGTACTGCCTACACTGGCGGGAATTGTCGGATGTATGCAGGCTAATGAAGCTATAAAATATTTTACAAATCCCAAAGATTCACTGGCAGGAAAACTCTGGATGATGAATGTACTGAACGGCAAAACCCAGATCATTAAATTAAGAAAAACTTCCGTGCAGATTACAGGTTTACCTCAGACTGTAGAAACTATTACGTTTGAGCAACTGATGCAGAAGAAAGATCATTTTGAAATCATAGATGTCCGTACACCACAGGAACATGAACAATTTAATATTGGAGGAATTAATTTTCCTTTAGAAGAATTACAGAACCATTCAGATTATATTTCGGGTTGTGACAAACCTATTTTAGTTTACTGTCTATCCGGGAAACGCAGTGCAGAAGCGGTAAGAAAAATTAAGAACATTTTTCCTGAAAAGGAAGTGTATTCTTTAAAAGACGGCATTCAAAAAATACAATGAATGATAATTTCTTAATTTAAAATCATTAAGGAATAATCATTTTTTTAATGTTAATCAATAATATTCTGAGTTATTTTCTGGGAAACAGCAATATGTTCTCCCACCATTTCATGAATAGTTTCGTCAATCATGACACACATGCTGTTCAAGGCTAAATCATTGGCATCCGTTCCAAACGGCTCCTCAATTTCATCAGCAATCGCTTCAAATGCAACAAATGTATAAGCAATAAATACAACAATAAGAGGAGTAAACCATCCCAATGAATCTACAAGACCGAAAGGCAACAAGAAACAATAAATATATACCGTTCGATGTAACAAAACGCGGTAACTGTAAGGAATTGGGGTAGAAACCAATCTTTCACAACCTCCTAAAATATCAGAAAGATTATCAAAATTTTTATCAAAACGAGCCTGTTGAATGGAATCTAAGCAACCTTCATCTTTCGCTTTCTGGACCCATTCCGCAAGCAAGCGAAGAATAACGGCCGGCCTATATTTTGATCCCGCAATGATTTTCAGCTGGTCTTCATCAAGCCTTGATTTTAAATCTTCATAAGCATCTGTTCCTCTAAGCTGATGCTTCAAGGCAAAAACAAAGGCACTAAGAAGCTGTACAAAATTATGGACAGAAACGGTATCGTGCTTTCTATTACTCAAAGTCATTGCCTGTCGGGTCAATGCACGTACAGTATTCAACAAGGCTCCCCATAATTTTCTTCCTTCCCAGAACCTGTCATAACTGGCACTATTCCGGAATCCGAGGAATAAGGCCAATACAAAACCAAACAGTGTAAGTGGTGTAGGGTTTAATGGGACTTTAAACGAGAGAATTATTCCATGAAAATAGGTCACCAATACAGAAAGGATTAAAAGCAATCCCAAACGGGGAAGCAGTGCCGGCAAAACAGAACCATGCCACACAAAAAGCATTCTGAACCAATGTTCCTTTTTTCTTATGATCATTACTGAATGATAATTTATTTAAATACTTTATATTTTATGATTGTTCGATACTTGTTCCGGCTGCAGCAATGACATGATCATCAATCCTTTTAAAAATTTCGGGACTGTGCTTTCGGATTTTGATACGGACATATTTGGAAGCCGGCATATTGGCACCGTTTACCACGTTATTGATCGATACCAGAACATTGGTTTCCGGAAAATAAGTCATGGTACTTTTCTGAGGAATAGGGTACTTTACGACAATGAAAAGCGGTGCAATCCTTTCGATTCCATCATCATAGTTGAAAAGATCTACATGATCGCCTTCTTTGAGACCAGCCTTTTCAATATCTTTTTCGTTCATCATAACTACTCTTCTCTCGTTGAAAATTCCACGGTAGCGGTCATTCAAACCATAAACAACCGTATTGAACTGGTCATGTGTTCTGGTAGTTCCCATTAAATATTCGTCCTCTGCAAGCGAATTATCCGGCACGGCAGTTATATTGAAAGCCGCTTTTCCAGGGTAAAATTCACTGTTGATATCCCGTCTCTTGGACCGTTCGGAAGGTAGAAGCCTCCTTTCTGCACTACCCTTTCGTTATAATTTTCAAATCCTGGAATGCATTGTTCGATATCGTTACGAACAGCATCATAACTGTTGATAAATTTGTCCCAATCCACTACGGAACGTTCTCCTAAAACCGCTTTTGCCATTCTGCAGGCAACGTGAGTTTCGTTGATCAGATGTTTTGAAATAGGATCGAGAACTCCTCTTGACCATTCCACAACGCCCATTGAATTTTCCGTACTTACGTGTTGAAGCTCACCGTTTACTATGTCTTTTTCACTTCTGGAAATTACAGGTAAGATCAAGGCTTCTTTTCCATGGATAAGGTGGCCTCTATTTAATTTTACAGAAACAATTACTGACATTTCTAATTTTCGCATTGCCTCTGCTGTAAAAGTTGTATCCGGTGCGGCAGAAAGGAAGTTTCCTCCCATGCAGAACATAAATTTCACTTTACCCTCATGCATTGCTTTAAGCGCGTTTACAACGTCATATCCTCCTTTTCTGGGTACTTTAAAACCGTAATATTCCTCCAGTTTATCCAATTGCTCAGTTGTTGGATGATGATTGATAAGTAACGTTCTGTTTCCCTGTACATTACTGTGGCCCCGAACAGGACACGCTCCTCCTCCCTTGATTCCTATGCTCCCTTTCATCAGCAGGATATTCACAATATTGTAAATCATTTCCACCCCGTTGTGCTGCTGTGTAATTCCCATTCCCCAACAAATGATGATTCGTTTTCTGGAGGCAATCATCTGTGCAGCTTCTCTTAGATTCTCAACCGGAATGCCACATTCTTCTGATAAAAAATTAAGGTCATACCATTTTAATTCTCCAACCAATTCATTGAAGCCGGCAGTTTTATTCGTAATAAAATCATGGTCAATAACTTTTCCCGGGCTTTTGGCTTCTTCTTCCAGCACGAGAATTTGCAGTGCTTTTAAAAGCGCCATAGTGGGAGCGTGACCTGCCGGTTCCACAGGTTGCCGACCTGCGCAATGTCGTCGAAGGCGACCCAAGCCCGGACGGCAAGGGTACCTTGGTGATCAAGCGCGGCATCGAAGTTGGCCACATCTTCCAGCTCGGCACCAAGTACAGCGAAGCACTCAAATGCCAGGTACTGGGCGAGAACGGCAAGCCGGTAACCCTGTCCATGGGCTGCTACGGCATTGGCGTGTCCCGCGTGGTCGCCGCCGCCATCGAGCAGAGCTACGATGACAAAGGCATCATCTGGAACGACGCCCTGGCACCGTTCCAGATTGCCCTGGTACCACTGCGTTACGAAACCGACGTGGTCCGCGAGGCAACCGACAAGCTGTACGCCGAACTGACCGCAGCCGGCTACGAGGTGCTGCTGGACGACCGCGACAAGAAGACCAGCCCCGGCATCAAGTTCGCCGACATGGAGCTGATCGGCATTCCACACCGCATCGTCGTCAGCGACCGCGGCCTGGCCGACGGCAACCTGGAGTACAAGCACCGCACCGAGCAGGACGCCCAACCGCTGCCGCTCAATGAAGTGCTGACCTTCCTGCAGGCCCGCGTTCGCCGCTGATAATCAATGCACGAGTAATCATGTCCAAGCGAAGTACCTTTACCCTGGGGGGCGCCGCACTGTGCGGCACCCTGCTCGTCAGCGGTTGCGCCAACCAGATGTCCCAGCGCAGCGACCATGAGGAGCGCGTCGAGCGCAAGCTGCTCGAGCACACCCTGCAGATCGATGTCGGCGAGCCGAAGGTGATGGAGCTTCCGCAACGGCGTGTGCGCATCCATGAACGGAAGCGTTTCGAGGTGACCGATTACGAGGTCACCCGTCGCTACGACCGCTACACCCCGTACCAGCCTTGGCGGGAGATCTACGAGATCCCGCTGGGTGCGGTAGCTGTGGTGGCCGGGATAGGGGCCAACGTGGTCAACGTGTTCGCCCTCGGCAACCTGCCGCAGAGCATGACCCACGACTGGCTCAGCTATGGCGTGGATGGCCTCAATCCGTTCATGAACACGCCGTCCAACGGGCGCGCTCAGCAGAACCTGGCGGGCATCAGCGAAGTTCAGAAGGACAAGCGCGAAGAGTTCACCAGCGTGCCCTGGAGCGAGCGCCTCGTCGAAGTCAAGGCTGGCAAGATGACCCACGAGCTGACCACCGACAGGAACGGCGTGTTGCGCCTGAACCTGCTGGACAGCCCGTTCTCGGAACAGCACCTGAATCACGTCGGCACCCTGCATATGCAAGTGGTCGACGAGGACAACGGCGTGTGCGGCGATGCCAGCCTGTTGGTCAGCGCAAACTTGCGCAACAAGCTGCGTGAAGCCCATGAGCTGATCTTCGATGACCTCGAGGATGACGATGTCGGCCAGTGGGTACACCGGGTCAAGCGCTTGTCCGAACTGGGCCTGGAAGAGGAAGCCAGCGAGCTGGAACAGAGCCTGATCGAGCTGACACGCAACGATCCGGAACTG
>JBCNMJ010000088.1:0-17060 GCA_039594975.1 Chryseobacterium sp.
ACATGGTCCTGCGATCATTAACGGCTGTGTAAGCTCATTGATCCACTCATTTTTTAAATCATTTAAATTCATTATTCTAAATTTATTGTTTTTTTATTATATTTTTTTTCGTTGACAGCAATAGCCCTTTGGATTATAAAATTTAATTTATAATTCTTTTCAAAAAATGCCGTTCAAAATTGTTTAAAGGAATCAGGAAAATAATAGGGCTCTACTTCTCCTGTATTTTTTGGAAAGAAATTCAGTTAACAGTACCAATAAAATCGGTAATACGTTCTGAAATTTCTATAATAAGAAGCAGAAAAACTAAAATAACCGCTAAAGAAGTAATTAGCGGGTGCAAAAAAAGACTGATATGTGTTAGTCAATTTTTCCATTATATTCTGGAAATGTCTTTATTTTAGCGTTTCTTGTTACAATTTGTTCTTGTTGAAAACCTATTTTCAACTGAAATATTTGACAAATATATAAAAATTATGTCAAATCAAACTTCATTAAATCATCAAGATCTTTCAAAAGTGGATTTTTTTCTATAAATTTTTCGAAGATTTTTCTTTTGGTCATCACTTCTACCTTGAGATTTTCAAAGTCTCTCTTATATTCAATCTCAATAGAATAGTTATGGACTTTCCTTTTAAAATGGTTGAAAAACTCACCACTCACTTTATCAAATTCCACTTTTGCAGAATCTGAAGGATAAGAAACTGTAATCTGATTTTCAGCTGACTTAAACATTTTGAATGTTTTCACCGCATTGAAAATGAATGAATCTTTTTTCTGCAATTGCTTCAGCATCAGATTCCATTCCATCTGAAGATCGGTATCTGTAAAATGATTTTGCGGAAGATTTTCGGTTTTTACCGCAACATTCTCGTCTACTTCTGTTTTTTCTTCTTTATTCAGAAAAGAATTAATGCTGAATCCTGATGTAGACGGACGTTTTGATAAAGGTTTAGATGTTTTAACAATGGCATTTTCCTCCTGAACAGAAACTACAGCTTCTATCTTTGTTTCTTTTATTTCCTGAGGTGGTGCCGGTACGGGAATTTTAACTTCTTGCTTTTCTTCAAGAAACGGAGCTAATATTATGAACTTTTTTTTTTTGCAACGTCTCCATTAGCCGTTAAAGAAGCCAACTGCATTAAGGCGATTTCTACAGTAAGCCTAGGATTTTTAGAATTTTTATAATTAATATCCGCATGATTGCAAATTTCAATGGCGTCTATTAATTGTTGGGCATTCCATTTTTGAGCCTGCTCCACAAATTTTGCCTTGGTCTGCTCTCCTACTTCTATTAATTCTATAGTAGAGGCATTTTGGGCCATCATCAAATCTCTGAAATGATTTCCTAAACCTGCAATAAAAATATGCGGATCAAATCCTTTTTTTACAATTTCATTGAAAGAGAATAATACTTCAGGTATTTTATTTTCTTTGGCTAAATCAACAATATTAAGGTATTGATCATAATCTAAAATATTCAACACTTCAGCAGCTTTCGCCAGTGTAATATTTTTCTGGGAAAATGTGGAAAGCCTGTCAAAAATAGAAAGTGCATCTCTTAACGCGCCATCAGCTTTTTGAGCAATTAAATATAAAGCATCATCTTCATACTGTACATTTTCTTTCTGAGCAATATTCCTAAGATGCCCTTGAATGCCTTCAATGGTAATTCTTTTAAAATCATAAATCTGGCAACGTGATAAAATCGTAGGAATGATTTTGTGTTTCTCTGTAGTTGCCAAAATAAAGATTGCATGAGCAGGAGGCTCTTCCAATGTTTTAAGAAAAGCATTAAAAGCTGCAGAAGACAGCATATGAACCTCGTCGATAATATATACTTTATATTTACCAACCTGAGGAGCAAAGCGAACCTGATCTATCAATTCCCTGATATCATCCACAGAGTTATTAGACGCTGCATCTAATTCATAGATATTATACGCAAAGCCATCTTCTGAAACAGAACCATCTTTTTCATTGATCTTCCTAGCCAGAATTCTGGCGCAAGTAGTTTTCCCAACTCCTCTAGGTCCGCAAAAAAGCAGAGCCTGAGCCAATTGGTTTTCTTCTATCGCATGTTCTAAAGTATCTGTAATGTGAGATTGCCCAACAACGGTATCAAACTCTTGCGGGCGGTACTTTCTTGCAGATACAATAAAATTTTCCATTGGTCAAAAATAAGAAATAAAGTTTTAATCTGAAAGGGTAAAAGTTTCAAATTATCCACAAAATTATTTTCTCAGAAAATAACATTTTTATTTCTCTTTCTTCCGGTAAGCATAATCAATAATATCAACGATGGCTTTTTCAATTTCCTGTCTTCCTTCGTCTGTTTTTAAATCTATACCACAGAATTTGTTGGCATTATGCCCTGTATAAAGATTTAGATAATAAGCTCCGGAAACAAGCAGCGCTGCAATTGCCCTATATCTTACCGAATCTTCCGGTCCAAAATAAGGATCTACGATATTAGTAAAAAGCATCTCACCCATTTCTTCTCTTTCATCCGCAATTTTCTTAAGAATAGGTTTACTTTCAGAAAGCCCCCAAAGGATAATTTTCTGAAGCTCTTTATTTTTTTTCAGATTATCATATTGACTCAGAATGGCTATTTTAGACAGTTCTTTACCCCCGTCTGAAATATCAACTTCCACATTTTCCTGATTCACCCTGCTCCAATAATCCTGAGATTTGATATACTCATCAATCAGCTTATCGGTGCTTCCGAAATATTCATAGATCAGTTTTTTATCAAATCCAGCTACTGCAGCAATTTTACTTACTTTCAGTCCTGAATAGCCTTTTACTCTCAAAATTTTTCCAACTGCGGCTAATAGTTTTTGTTTGGTCTTTTCTTTGTCTCTGATAGGACCTTGTACAACTTTTCTAGGCATGTTTATTATTTTTTTGCAATATGCAATTTATTTTTTATATCCTCAAATGCACTCAACGTTTTGTCAAGATGCTCTCTTTCGTGTGTTGCAGTGATACTCATTCTTATACGAGCATCTTTTCTCGCTACTGCGGGATATATTATCGGATTGGTATAAATCCCGTGATCTAAAAGAAGCTTCCCTGCATCTCCTGTAACATGCGGATCTCCAATTTTCACAGGGATAACAGCAGAACAAGTAGTCCCTGTATCTAATCCCATATCATCTAATCCTTTTTTGAAATAATTAATATTATCCCACAGTTTTAACCGCCAATGCGGTTCTTCATCTATTAATTCAATGGCTTTAATAATTCCCGTAGCGGTAGGAGGCGGAGTCGTTGCCGAAAATATTTGCTGACGAGATTGAAACCGGATAAAATTAGTCAGCTTTTTATTAGCAATGACATATCCTCCAAGATTCCCAAATGTCTTACTGAATGTTCCTGTTATAATATCAATTTTATTCAGTAAACCTGTATCTTCAATGGTACCTCTTCCTGTCTTACCTAAAATCCCTACTCCATGTACATCATCCACCATCAAATAGGCATTATATTTTTTCACCAATTGATATATTTCTTCTATTGGCGCCGTATCTCCATCCTGAGAATATACACCATCAATAACTACCAATTTGGTACGGTATTGACTTTCTGAAGTCTTTAAAATTTGCTCTAAAGCCTCCAGATTATTGTGCGGGAATGTTTTTCTATTCGTTAAAATACATCCTTCATACACACTTGCATGTACAGCCATATCTACAATGGCAATATCTTCTTTTTGAAGCAGGATCTGTAATGTGGCACTATTTGCGGTATATCCGGTAGTAAAAATTACAGCTTCATCCTGTGACCTTCCAAAAAAAGAAGCTATTTTTTCTTCCAGATCATTGTGATAGGAATAATATCCCCCGATAAGAGGTGTCGCTGCCGTACCCGCGCCAAATTTCTCAATTCCTTCAATAGCCGCCTGCTTTACTTTAGGATGTTGCGTAAAACCTAAGTAATCACTGGTAACGAAACTAATAAACTCTTTAGTCGTATTTCCCGCAGTAACACTCATTACCGAGCTGCATCCTGTATTATTCTGTAATCTATAACGATGTCCATTAGATTTCATATAGTCCAAGAAATCATAATAAGCATCAGCACGATCCATCATATCAAGACCTGGTATATTTTCAAAATCTTTGAAAGTTGCCGTTGTAAAATCTATGTTCATTTTTAGTTATTAGTTTGTGGAGTTATTTAATACAAATATATGATTTATAGTTATATATTTATATTTAATTCACAAAAATATATAAATATTTTTTTCCACAATCCTCAACTCATTTTCTTTTAGATTACCTTTTGCTTTAAAAATTAAATCCCCAATCAATTTTCTGTATAGATTTCATTAAAACTTTAGTACTTTCAGTTTAAAAAAATAGTAAGAAATTTGTTCTTTCAAATCTATTATTCCGAACACAGCAAGATATTATGAGTAACTCAGAAAAAGCGAATAAGAACAGCTACAGATTCAAATATATTAAAATAGGTATATTCTTATCCGGACTTTCTGTATTTGCTCAGCTTTATCTTTTTCAGCCTCTTCTTCCTTTAGTAAGTGAGTATTTTAATGCAGGAGCGGGAAACAGCTCTCTTTTAGTATCTTCTTCCACCATCGGAATGGCAACAGGACTTTTTTTCTTTGCTTTTAAAGCTGATGCTTATTCCAGAAAACGACTTATGGTGTTTTCACTACTTTCTTCTGCTCTTCTGACTTTTATTTCTACCTGGATCCCTAATCTTGAAATTTTAATTGCAATTGGCTTTTTAAAAGGTTTTTTAGTTTCAGGAGTTTCGGCAGTTGCTCTTGCCTATCTCACCGAAGAGGTGGAAATATCTTCGATAGCACTTGCTATCAGCATGTATCTGAGTGGAAATACAATCGGAGGAATGAGCGGAAGAATATCCTCCACGATTCTTGCAGGAGAATACGGTTGGAAAACAGCTGTTATGATTATTGGAATAGCAAGCCTCATATTAGGCTTAACCTTCTGGAAAATTTTTCCCAACTCCCTTTTTTTTCATCCTCAAAAAACAGATTATTCTTTAAAGATAAAGCAAATGAGAAAGTTTATTTCAGATCCGTTTCTCTTATCTTTATTCTGTATTGCTGCTCTCATTATGGGAACTTTTGTGAGCATCTATAATTATTTGAGTTTCCGGCTAGAAGCTCCACCATTTTCGTTGAGTCACTATTTCATAGCTTTAATTTTCCTGATGTATATTTTCGGAGTTTTCGGAACCATGCTTACCAGTTATTTGTCAAGACATTATGAGAAAAGAAATATTCTGAAGTATTTTATTTTAATGATGTTTGCTTCTTTATTGTTTTTCTATTCAAATAATATTTATCTGGTAATATTGGGTTTAGCATTATTTACCCTATCTTTTTTCTCTGCTCACACCATGGCAAGTCAAATGGTTGCTATTCGTGCAAAATTCGGAAAATCTTCTGCCACGTCTATGTATTGGTTATTTTATTATTTCGGTTCCAGCATTTTAGGAAGCGGCACCGGATATTTACTGCATTCCACTTCTTGGAATTTCTTTGTAAGCCTACTCGCCGCTATCCTTTTCATTGCATTTTTACTAGTCAGAAAACCTATTACATCTCCTTAACAACTGAATTAATTAAAGCATCATATATTTTTCCAGCAGTAAATGAACATGTTAGAATCTTTCATCAATTAATTTTATGAAAAATCACAAATTCGTGGGATTTCAGGCATAATATTTGCACCGTGTTGTACAGTTAAGTTTATAAAACATAAAGACAAAATTTGAATTTATAAATTGTAAGCACCCAAATCTTAATTATATATTTTATTTACGAAAAACCCACAATTTTATTATTGTGGGTTTTATTTTTTTATTGAGGAAGAATCGGGGGTGAAATTCTCTGGTTTTTTGTTGATAACGTTCTTAAAAATACTTCTAACTGCATAATTTCCTCATCTGTTAAATCAAGCAGCCTTAGCATATCAGATTTATGAGAAATCAATTCCGCTCCATTATATATAGTAGTCCGATGTTTATAAGGTTCCGGGTTTCCTTTATTATAGATTTGAATAATATCTGTTAACGATGTAAAAGTTCCGTTATGCATCCATGGTCCGGTTCTTACCACTTCCCGTAAACTTGGCACCCGAAATTTACCAACATCTTCAGGTTTTTTAGTTGCCAAATATCTTCCTAAATCTTCTTGTTCTGAGCTTAGCAAAGATGTTCCTATATTTTCGAAACGATTATTAGAAAAATATCCTGAATTATGGCAATTGATACATTGTGCCTTGGTACGGAACAAGTGCAACCCCATTACTTCATCATCTGTAAAAAGATTAGCTTCACCATCAATAAAATAGTCAAATTTACTTGGAGGACTTTTTACGCTCCTTTCGAACGTAGCAATCGCTTTGGTAATTCTCTCTTTTGTTATGGCTTTATCTCCAAAAGCTTTTTCGAACAAGATTTCGTATCCTTTAATTTTAGCAATTTTTCCAACCGCCATATCAATATGCTCACTCATCTCTTTTTGATCCTGGATGGGCATTTGAGACTGTTCTTCCAAAGAATTTGCGCGTCCATCCCAAAATAAAGATGTTGCATACGCCGTGTTTAAGATGCTCATCGCATTTCGTGTTCCTAATTGTCTGTCGTGTCCAAAAGAAAACATCCTGTTATCACACCATCCCAACTCAGGATCATGGCAGGAAGCACAGGCAATCTGATTGGAACCTGAGAGCCGCGGATCATAAAAGAGAGTCTTTCCCAATACTGTTTTTTCCGGAGAGTATATATTATCTGCCGGAAACTGTATTTCAGGAAGATGCCCTATTTCTGAAAAATATGGTTTTGCCTCTTCATCCAGCATAGGAACAGGCCACTTTGAAGCATCACCAGAAGCGTACAATTCTCTAAGCTTTGCAATGAAAGATCTTTTTTGAGTGATTTCTTTCTGAACTTTATGGCTCAGACAATTATTTAAAAGTGAAACGGTAAGAAATAAAACTAAAACCCAGCTTAGTATATTCTTCATTTTCCGATGAATTTCAGCAAAAATAGGGATTAATTTTATTTTGAAACATTGCAGGTTATTAACCATTTAAAAAATAAAAATAAATAACTAAAAATCAATAAATTAAAATAATTAAAGTATTATTTATCAATCAAATTTGATAAAATGAATAAAAATATTAATTTTAGTTTTTTTTAATGCCTTTACAATTATGCAGCCTGATGCGTCTCATAAGCTGATTCCGATGACTATGTTCGTCTTAGAATACTATTCTCATGAAGGATATGCAGATCTTCAAACATTAAAACTGATGAAGAACTATGCTAATTTCTTAAAAAAACCTTTGCGTCTAGGAATGTTTGTTCCGGTGGATCAGCAAGGAAACGTTTTAAAGGAACCTAAAAACTACACTTCTTGGAAAGCTCTTGAACATAACAGTAAAGGAGAGACAAATGACATTACCGCATTTGAAGAATACAGAATTTACCAGGCTGCCGAACAGCAATGCCTGTTTAAAGATTTTAAAGTAGATTATAACGGCTATTCCCGGGTGAGAATAGTTGCAGCCTATAATAATTCCATTGAATTGTCTTTTAATAAAAATGATCTTAGTTTTTCAGCTTTTAAAGATGTTGAATCACTTACTTCATTTGATGAAATATATTTAACCCGAACAGCTTTACGAATGATCGGGATAAAAAAGAAATAAGACAGTAACATTTACTTTTTCTATTTTCCGGTATAAATAAAAAAATCCTCAGAAATTCTGAGGATAAAAACTAATAACCATGAAAACTCAAATTAAACATGAGTTACATTTCGTTATTAAAATTTTGTGCCAAAAAATTTCCTGATTAGTTCTTTTAGCAATAATTAAGATTATTTAAGAAAAAATAATAAAAATCTTATCTGCAGATTTTATTTCTTTGATGAGTCAGTCTTTATAAACACTTAAATGGCATAATAATAGGTTGATTTCTTATACCAACCAAAACAATCACAAAATGAAATCAGCAGATCTATTACAAAAAAGTTTAAAAGGAAAAACCGTCGTCATTACCGGAGGAAGTAGCGGAATAGGAAGAGCTATTGCAGAAGCTTTTGCATTAGAAGGTTGCAATATTGTAGTTGCTGCAAGAGGAAAAGAAGGTCTTGATGAAACTGTAAACCTATGCCGGGATCTTGATGTGGCAGCAATGGCTGTACCGACAGATGTTTCCATCGCTGAAGATGTCCGAAATCTTACGAATAAAGCTTTGCAGTTTAACGGAAGAATAGATATCTGGGTGAATAATGCAGGAGTAATGGCAAGCGGAAAATTTGAAGAAATCCCTATAGAACTTAATGAGCAGGTGATAAAAACCAATCTGTTTGGTTATATGCATGGCGCCTATAGTGTTTTACCTATTTTCAAAAAACAACAGGAAGGAATACTGATCAATAATATTTCTATCGGCGGCTTTATGCCTGCTCCTTACAGTGCGGCTTATTCTTCTGCCAAATTCGGAATCCGCGGAATGATGGAATGCCTGCACGGAGAACTATCTGATTTCCCGCATATCCATATTTGTAATCTTTATCCGCAAATTCAAAGATCAACCGGAAATATGCATTCTGCCAAATATTCAGGATTAGATTTTAAGATACCTCCATTTGCAGCAGATCCGAGAGATACAGCCACAAGTATTGTTCAACTTGCCAAAAATCCCCAAAAGGATCTTTTTCCAGATTTAACTTCTCTGGCTCTCAAAAATATATATGGATTATTCCCTAAACCTATCATCAATACGGCTTCTGCAGCGATGAGAGTATTAATGAAAGTGAAAAAAGCTCCCAATGAAGCCGGAAATGTTCTTTCTCCATCATCAGAACCTCACCGGATTTATGGCGAAACAATGTTTCCTGTACTTTCAAGAAAAACGACTATGTCTATTTTTGCCGGAATGGGATTAGGTTTGGCCTATATGCTTTTTACATCCAGATCTTCTAAATAATAAATGCCTAGAAAAGTACTTCCTTTAATTTTAGTTTAAATAAAAAACGGATCATGAATGTATCATGATCCGCTTCATTTAGAAAACACGAAACTATTTTCCTCCGCCTCCGTTTTTTTCAACATCGGTTTTGGTATTTTCTTTTACTTTTTGGTTTCCAAATCGTTTTACGAATGAAATGGAAGCACCGTACCAATCCCATTTCGAAGCATTTCTGAACGTTCCTCCCTGCGTATATGTTGTAGCATCATAATTAGGTCTCTGAAAGATGTTCATCAGCTGAAGACTGACCTCCATTTGTGTTTTCGGGAATATTTTCGTCACAGAAATATTATGGAAAACATTCGCCTTGTTGGTGGTAGAGTTCCCGTTATTTTGGTTGGAAACTTCAACCCATGCACTCAGGTTAATATTTTTGTTAAATAGATTGGTGTATGAAAGATTGGTAGAGGCACTTAAATAACTGATATAGCTGTTTGCTCCATCCAGTTTGTTTTTCTGATTAAAATCGCTGTTATCAATATAATACCATCCCAAACCAAGATTCACTGTAAATTTATTTTTAAAGAAAGTCTGGTTTGTATTGGCGTATACATAATATTTATGCACCTTTCCTGCAAAATTAGACGGCTGGGTAATGGTAATTTTCCGAGTATTTCCTTGGGCATCTGTAAGGGTTCCTTCTACATAGTCCGTCCAATAATCCTGATCGGTAAACATATATCTCGCCGAAATAAAGTATTTTTTCAAAATTCCAAGTTTCATGTACACTCTGTCACTTGGGTTAGGTTCCAGATCCATATTTCCGCGGCTGTAAAACCCATCATTATTAGGAATCAGGAACGGGTTGAATTCCGCATACCAAGGTCGCCATATATTTTTATTATACGTCAGACTCAGATCATATTTGTCTGAGAAAGAATACTTCAGCAAAATATTGGGAAGCAATTTACCATAAGAATCTTTTCTAGAAGTTCCGGCAACATTCTGACGAATTTGATAATCAATATATTCGTAACGGAGTCCGATTCTGGTTTCTAATTTTTTAAAGAACGTTTTACTGTAGTTTGCATAGACTGAGCCTATATTATCTTCGTAATGGAAAGTATCGCTTTTACTGAGACCTTCCAGATTATTTCCATACAAGCTATTCGGAATTACATTATTATTGAAATTCATTTTACCACCAATCTCGAAATTTCCTCCTGATTTTCCTAATGGCTGGGTATAATCAACTTTAATGTAATAATTTCTGTTTTCCGTGTCAGTAAGTACACCTATATCCTTTGTTGATACCCCCTCTTTAACGGAAAGCATATCTTTAATAAAATAACTGTCATCCGACTGTCCGTAATAATTGGCTCCAAAATTTATATCTAAAATCTTATTCTTTTCTTTATCATACCATTTGTAAAAAAGATTAGTGCCTAAATTACGGTTAAGACCATTTGAACTCTGATTTTGTTTATATGAATTATCAAATTCCCCATTGATATTCATTAATCCGTCCGCATCAGAAGAAGAGCTTGAGTTACTTTGGTAATATTCCAAAATAACCCCTACTGTATTCTTGTTATTCAATTCGAATTCCGAAGTTGAAGAAACAGACGGACTTCTGTATCTTCCAATAGTTTTTGAGTTGATCTGAGTAGTTGAATTATCTTTATATAAGGTGTAAAGACTTGAATTGCTCTGCACATTCGTATTATCACCATAACTTCCGATAAGTGTCTGGGTAAAGTTTTTCTTGTGATAATTCAGATTGAGATTCGCATACTGAGAATTTTTAGTATTCTGTCTGTTATTAAAAGTAACGCTTCCTTTCAGCCCTTCATCATCTCTTTTCTTTAAAACGATATTAATCACTGATCCTGTCGCTTCATAACGTGAAGACGGACTGGTAATCACTTCAATTTTCATCAGATTGTCGGCCGGAATTGTTTTTAAATATTCTTTTAATTCTTTACCGGTAAAGACTGTTTTCCTGTCATTGATATAAACGGTGACAGTTTCTCCCTCTGCTTTTATTGCATCATTATTATCTATACTTACCAAAGGAGTCATACGCAATACATCCCAGGTTGTGTTCCCTGCAAGAATAGAGCTATTAGCAACATTAAAAACAGTACGGTCAGCCTTAGACTCAACGGTAGGTTTTTTTGCCACAAAAGTGACTGCTTCTATCTCTTTCTCTTTTACTTTTGATTCTACAGTGTCTTTTTCAGCTTGGGCAAAAACTAAAGTGCCCATTAATAAAGCGATTGGCGCTATAATATTTTTCATTAATAGTTATGTTTTCCAATTATAAGACACCAACAAGGGAATATTTGTTACATATTTTAAACGTTAAATAAGGTTAATATTATGAAATGAATTCCCAATTTTCTCACAAAAAATCAATTCACGCTTCAATAAGCGTTAATAAATGAAGGTCATTTTTAAACTTCAAGATAAGATTTCTAACTTTGCGGACTAAAATTCAAGTAATGACAGTAGAAGATCTTGTAGGCAGTTATTCTGTTCAGGGCAGCAATCAGGAAGAAACCAATCATATTTCCTATCATGGCATATTAACGTTATCTCTTGATGAAAACAAGAGAATTATTGCCCAATGGATGATTGGAGATCAGCTACAAAACGGTACAGGATTTTATAAAGATCAGATTTTGGTGATTAATTTTAATTATAAAGGTGAAGATCACAAGATATATAAAGGTGTAGCTGTTTACCGCTGCATCAGTAAGGATATACTGGATGGATTCTGGTCTGAAAAACATGGAAACCCTTTGTATCTGGGCAGCGAGCATTGTATACGTATTGACCGTCCCGAGTTTTTGCATTGAAAAATTTTTCATTCACAAATGATCAATATTCCATTTATTAAAAAATTTCACTGGAATTAAAATTTAAATTAAAAAATTACGAAAGAGATTTTCTTATTTTATTTTGAAAATCTTCTGCTTCTACGTAAATTTGCAAAAAGTAAAATTTATGAATTATACACTTGAACTCAATACGCAGGACCCCGGTTCAAACGTCGTTTTTAACAACATCGTATTTGATTCGTTCAAAGTGAATATTGTTGAAAGACATACAGGTTCAATGCGTTCCCGTTCAAAACTCAATCATGTCTTATTCAAAGTCAGAACTTTAGACAATAATCTCATTCAAACTAAGGAAGGTAACGGTAGAATCAAAATAAAAGGAGAAGATTTTGAAATGTATCAGAAGGCAATACAGGTTCTGTCATCCTATGAATATAAAAACAAGCTGATTAACAGAAAAGAAGCGGAAGAAAATTATGTTCACTTTATTTTGAGGTTGGTTATTTCTAACTATACGCTTAACTAACTTTCCAGCAATAATTTATCTTATACTCCGAAATCTATTGGTTTTGGAGATTTTAGTATTCAAATCTTGGTATCCAATCATTAAAAATATAATTTCTTACATTTACATTTCTATTGATTGCATATCCCCAAATTTAAGCAGGTGAAAATTCATAATAAAAAAAAATTGCTGAGCTTTTTAAAGTTTAAAAGAGACTTTCAAAAGTTTGGACTTGAAAAAGCACGCAGCTACGAACTTATTCTTCATTGGCTAAATAACAGGCTCAGCAGAAACCAATTTCTTGTTTTATCAGGAATTCTTGTTGGGAGCACAGCCGGTTTAGCAGGGGTTTTACTAAAAACTTTAGTTCACAGTATTCATCATTTTATTACCACTAAAGTTCATTTTGAATACCAGATTTTATTTTACATTGTTTTTCCGTTCCTGGGAATTGTTCTGACAACAAGTATTGTCCTTACTTTATTCAAAGGACAAGACAGAAAGGGAATCGGAGCCATATTATATGAAATTGCACAGAACTCCAGTATTGTTTCATCGGTTAAGATGTATTCTCAAATTGTTCAGAGTGCAATAACGGTAGGACTTGGAGGATCCGCCGGTCTGGAAAGTCCCATAGCTGTAACAGGAGCAGCAATAGGCTCCAATTATGCACAAACTTACCGGCTTACCTATAAAGAACGTACCCTTTTATTAGCAGCCGGAGCCACTGCAGGGATTGCATCTGCTTTCAATGCGCCTATCGCGGGGATTATGTTTGCTTTTGAAATATTACTGACAGGCGTTGTGTTCACGGATTTTATTCCATTGGTGGTTGCTGCTGTTTGCGGAAGTCTGCTATCAAGAGTTTTACTTCAGGAAGACGTCCTTTTCAGATTTTATGCACGAGAAGCTTTCAACTATCGCAATGTGCCTTATTATTTGGTTTTAGGAGTGATCACGGGATTATATGCGAGGTATTTTGTTGTTATTTCGCAGAAGGTTGAGCATTTTATCAAAGGATTACAGATGTCCCGTCTCAGAAAAGCCATATTTGGGGGTGCTGTTCTTTCCTTATTATGCGTACTTTTTCCACCTTTGTTTGGAGAAGGTTATGAAACGGTAAAGGCTTTTACCAATGGAGATACCCATAAAATTATTGAAAACAGTCTTTTCCGGTATTTTGAGATTAAGGATCTTACCATTATCATCTTTCTGGTGTTGGTTCTTTTGTTAAAAGCATTTGCCACCTCTTTTACCATTTTCAGCGGAGGAAACGGGGGAAATTTTGCCCCTTCACTTTTTGCAGGCGGAACTGTCGGTTATTTATTTGCGATCGTATGCCAGCAAATAGGCTTTACAGAAGTTCCAATCACCAATCTTGTTTTAGTAGGAATGGCAGGAGCTATGAGCGGAGTCATGTATGCACCGTTAACGGCAATTTTTTTGATAGCTGAATCCAGCTTTGGGTATGACCTGTTTATTCCACTGATGATTGTTTCCATTTTGTCTTATCTTATTGCTAAATGGTTCTCTCCTATTTCCCCGGAGCTAAAATCAATGGCTGATCAGGGAAAAATTTTCACCAACAAACATGATAAAAACATTTTATTTTCTTTAAAAACAGAAGAGTTTATAGACCGATATTCTCAGACGATTCTTGAAAATGCACCAATTGATGATCTGTTTGAATTGGTGAAAAACGGGGATAAAAATATTTTCGCCATTGTAGATGAAGAAAAAATACTGCGCGGGATTCTGACATTGGATGATATCAGACCTTATTTATTCAATGCTGAAAAAATTCCTGTAACAATAACTGAAATTATGAAAGCTCCTCCTGCTATCATTCATCAGGAAGACCGTCCCTTGGAAATTCTCCAGATCTTTGATGATACAGGAGTGTGGAATTTACCTGTAGTAGACGACACCAATAAATTCATCGGATTTATATCTAAGTCTAAAATTTTAATGAGCTACAGACAATTATTAAAAGAATATTCAGATTAAATTTATCTATAGAAAGCTTACTCTTAGTAAGCTTTTTTAATGTTCTTTTAAAATAAAAGCAAATGTACTTCCTGCTCCATATTCACTTTTTACAAAAATTTCTCCACCTTGAGATTCGATAAATTCTTTACTGATACTCAATCCCAGTCCTGTTCCTTCTTTTTTCGTCCCCGGAATTCTGAAATAACGGTCAAATACTTTTGAAATATACTGAGGTTCAATCCCCTGTCCAGTATCCGTTACGGAAAAAATAATTTTATCTTCTATTTTTTTTACTTCTATAGCAATATCAGAGTTTTCATAAGAATAGCGTACAGCATTGGAAAGTAAGTTATTGAGAACCCAGGCTGTTTTTTCACTGTCTGCCAAAACCGTTTTGATCTCAGGGGAAATATTTACCTGAATTTTAATCTGTTTCTGTTCTGCAGCAGCCTTGTTGACATCTGTTGCATATTCAACGATTTGGGATACTTCGGAAGGTTTTATATTGAGTTTGATCGATCCACTTTCCAATTGGGTGATATCCAGTAATTCACCGGTAATCTTCAATAATCTGTTCGCATCATCTTTAATTCCATTGACCAGGTTTTTCTGATCTTCATTCAATTCACCTATTTTATCATTTTCAAGCAGCTGCAATCCCATTTTTATTGATGAGATTGGTGTTTTAAATTCATGAGAAACCGTTCCGATGAAATTGGTCTTGGCAAGATCCAGTTCTTTAAACGGCGTAATATTATGCAACATAATTACCTGCCCGATAAACTGACTGTTTTCTTCTCCTGTAGGTACAATATTGATATCGATAATATTCTTTTCAAAATAACTTTCTTTTCCGTCTGCATAGATTTTCATAGCTTCAGTTTCTGTTTTTCCGTCCGGATGAATGATCTCTTTGATAATACTTCTCACCAGATCATTAGTGACTGCAACATCCTGAATGAGCTTTCCGACAAAATTCTCTTTCTTAAGGCCCGTAATATTTAAAGCCTCATCATTTACAAAGAGTACTCTTTTATTTTCGTCAATTCCAATCACAGGATCCTGCATGTTATCAATAAGGGTTTCGATCCGCTTCTTTCCTTTTAAGATTTTCTCCAGCTTACTTTCTGAATATTCATGAAGTTTCTCGGCCATGGTATTGAAAGATCTTGCCAACTCACCAAATTCGCTGTTGCTTTTAAAATGCACTCTTTCCTTATAATTCTGATTGGCAATCTGCTTAATACTCTGTGTTAAAATTCTAATCGGATCGGCAATATTTGATGGAAGGTTTACCATTAAAATAAACGCTATCAAAAAACACAGCATTCCTACAATGGAAATAACCGTAATGGCATTTTTAGCGGTTTCATCGGCAATGCTGCTTTTGTGCTGAATGGCAGCCATATTAAGCTGCATGAGCTCGGCAATATCTTTTCTTATGGAAGATTTTAATGAAGCGTTCAGAGTATCTTTTTTCAGGGCTGAAAAATGAGTGACCACTTCTTCAGTTGCCTCTCTTTCTCCAGACTCCGTAACGTTTTTCTTTTGTTTATCCAGATACTTCTCAAACACTCCGAAAGCCAATGGATCCGAATTGATTTCTTCTAGTGCCAACAACATATTTCTGGAATACTCCAGAGTATTGTAATTCGCGACTAAGATGTTATTGGTATCCCGTTTTAACTGATTGATATACCATCCGCTTAAAACCGACAGTACAATGATCATAATAAACAAAAGGCCTACACCAATATTAAGTTTTGTTTTGATTTTCATGATAATATAACCAAATCTATATTCTCCTGCGACAGTTTATTCAACAATGAATTGAAAGTATCTGTTGCCAAAATGATTTTCCATAAGTTTAAATGTGGTTTTCCGATACATACCGTTGTAATTTTCCGCTCTTCACATTGCTCCATAATAGCATGGGCAACATTGGTGTTTTCCACTTTTATAATCTCAGCTCCTAATTCTGTAGCTAATTTAAAATTATTAATCAGATGACGCTGCTTATCCAATGCAATTTTATCTGAACTTTCCCGAGGAATCTGAACATACAACAGATACCATTGACTATTGTAATAATTGGCTAATCTTGCTGTTTTTCGTATTACATTTTTAGCTGTTTTTTCATTGGAACTGATGCACGCCAAAAACCTTTCTTTTTTTATGGCTTTATGAATGGTAACCTCCGACTCAACTTTTCTGGTAACTTGTGATGCCACTTCTTTTAAAGCCAATTCGCGAAGCTGTAAAATACTTTCAGCTTTAAAAAAGTTATTCAGCGCTGCATTGATTTTTGTCTGATCATAAATTTTTCCGGCTTTTAATCTATTGATCAATTCTTCGGCTGTTAAATCAATATTGACAACCTCATCTGCCATAGAAAGAATAGAATCCGGGATTCTTTCTTTTACTTCAATATCGGTGATGTCTTTTACTTCTTCATTTAAACTTTCAATATGCTGAATATTGACCGCTGAAATTACATTGATCCCGGAATCCAGGATTTCCATAACATCCTGCCATCTTTTTTCATTTTTACTTCCTTCGATATTGGTGTGGGCCAGTTCGTCAATAATTACCACTTCAGGACGGAGATTCAACACAGCCTGAACATCCAGCTCTTCCAGCTCTTTTCCTTTATAGAAAAGCTTTCTTCTCGGAATAATCGGTAATCCATCCAATAAAGCATGCGTTTCTTTACGGTTGTGCGTCTCAATATAGCCGATTTTTAC
>JBCNMJ010000089.1:0-16953 GCA_039594975.1 Chryseobacterium sp.
TGTAAAAATATACTCAACAAGTGATGCAGAAAGCGAAGCAACCCCTTCTACAGAAAGACAGTGGGACATTGCAAAATACATTACGGAAGAGCTGAAAACGATTGGTCTTGAAGATGTTTCAATTGATGACAATGGTTATATCATGGGATATGTGCCTTCAAACCTCGAAAATGATGACAAACCCACCATTGGATTTATTTCGCATTATGATACTTCACCGGATTTCAGCGGAGAAAATGTACAGCCGCAGGTTTGGGAAAATTATGACGGTAATGATTTGATTTTAAATAAAGAAACAGGTTTCAAGCTATCTCCTTCAAAATTTGAAAGTCTAAAAAAATATATCGGTCAAACCCTGATTACTACAGACGGTACTACCCTTCTTGGAGCAGATGACAAAGCAGGTTGCGCAGAAATTGTTACAGCTGCTGAATATTTAATTGCTCATCCTGAAATCAAGCATGGAAGAATTGCGGTTGGATTTACTCCTGATGAGGAAATCGGAAGAGGGGCACACAAATTTGATGTTGCTAAATTCGGAGCTGAATTCGCTTATACTATGGATGGTGGAGAAGTTGGGGAGCTGGAATATGAAAACTTCAATGCAGCAGGAGCTGTGGTAAAAATCCACGGATTGAGCGTTCATCCTGGTTATGCATATGGAAAAATGATCAATGCGGCTTTATTGGCTTCTGAATTTGCTCAAATGCTTCCGGCTAACGAAACTCCGGCTACAACGAAAGGTTTTGACGGATTCTATCATTTAATGGATTTAAATGCAGATATTTCTGAAGCTAAATTGCAATATATCATCCGTGATCATGATGCAGATAAATTCGAAGCAAGAAAGAAATTCATGGAAGAAAAAGTTGCTGAATTCAATCAAAAACATGGTGAAGGCACTGCTGAAGTTGAGATTAAAGAACAATACAGAAACATGAAGCAGCAGTTTGAAGGAAAAATGCACATCATCGATCTTGCGGCGGCAGCGATGAAGGAAGCGGGAATTGAGCCTAAAATCAAAGCGATCAGAGGAGGAACAGACGGAGCGCAATTGTCTTATATGGGATTGCCTTGTCCGAATATTTTTGCAGGAGGAATCAATTTCCACGGACCTTACGAATACGTTGCTTTGGAAAGTATGGAAAAAGCAATGGAGGTTATTTTGAATATTGCGAAAGCGTAAAATTTTCATCTAAATAAAAAATCCAGCTCATTTTGAGCTGGATTTTTTATTTAGATGAAGTTATCTCTTTTTTATAATAATTTTCTCCTTCATGATAGCCAAAACAAAATCCCACATTTCCATCAATTTCTTCAAAATATGTTGTAAAAGTCATATCAACATCTTTAACATCATTTGGGAAAGCAACTAAATCTTGATCTAGATTAAAATAGAAACTGTCAAAATTAATTGCATTACCATCTAATTTGTATGCAGACTCATAATCTAAAAGTTTTGTTTTCTTTTTATCATAAACGACCCTCCTATATTTACCTTCTTTTTTAATTATTAACGTATCAAAAGTATTTTTATACGAAACTGGAGAGTACTTTCCATAAACTTCATTTTGATCAATTCCTTGACAAGAAATAATGAATAAGAAAAGAGAATATATAAGTAATTTCATCCAACTAATTTTCATTTGTAAATTAATTATTTAAATCAAAAAACCACTACAGAAGTGCAGTGGTCTCACAATATTTAAAATTAAATAAAATTTAATCGTTTTGCTGGTTCCCTAAAAAAGCATCCCACCCTTGCGCCGTTAAGGCAACCAATTGATTGGAACCTCTTGCTACCATAAAATTCCCTTCTTCTTTTTCAACTGCATGACCAATAATGGTGAAGTCCGGATGATTTTTAATCTTATCAAAATCGTTTGGTGAAATTGTAAACAACAGTTCATAATCTTCACCTCCGCTTAACGCGGCCATTACAGGATTCAAATTAAAATCGTCTGCGGTAGAGATTGTAAGATTGTCCATAGGAACTTTCTCTTCATACAACCTGAACCCTACTTTTGACTGGTCCGAAAGATGCAGAATTTCCGAAGCCAACCCGTCTGAAATGTCAATCATAGACGTTGGTTTGATATCTAATTGTTTTAAAATCCCTTTTACATCTGTTCTTGCTTCCGGCTTTAACTGCCTTTCCAGAATATAGTCGTAGCCTTCCATTTCAGGTTGCATATCCGGATTTGACAAGAAAACAGCGTGCTCTCTTTCCAGGATCTGCAGTCCCATATAGGCTCCTCCCAAATCTCCCGTTACCACAAGGAGATCATTTGGTTTTGCTCCATTTCTTTTCACAATGTTTTCTTCATTTTCCAACCCGATTGCCGTGATGCTCATTACAAGACCCGCATTGGAGCTTGTAGTATCACCTCCGATCAGATCAACTTTATATCGCCCGCAAGCCGCCTGAATTCCAGCATATAACTCTTCTAAAGCTTCTACCGGAAAACGGTTAGAAACAGCCAGGGAAACCAAGATCTGAGTCGGAATTGCGTTCATAGCTGCAATATCACTAAGATTTACAACAACCGCCTTATACCCCAAATGCTTCAGAGGAACATATCCTAAATTAAAGTGTACCCCTTCTGCCAAAACATCTGTCGTAACAACAATTTTTTTATTTCCGGGATTAATAACTGCTGCATCATCTCCTACTCCAAGCTCCGAAGATTCGTTGGACAAAGGGAAATATTCTGTGAGGTGTTTTATCAGCCCGAATTCTCCCAATTTGGAAATCGGTGTTAATTCCTGTGATTTATCTTCAAACATATCTTTTTAGTTATAATTGATTTTTGATAAATGATAAACGATTTCGATGTTTCTATTCATCACCAACGATCATTTATCGCTTACCATTTATTTAATTGAAAACCGACGGATCAATATTATTCGGATGGAAAGGCAGTTTTTTGAAATCCTCTCTCGTCAGAACAACAGTTTCCGGAGATTTATACTTGTTCATTGCTTCTACCACATCATCCGGCGGTGTTGTCATTTTTCTCAGCATCATATCAATCCAGACTCCCGTAGCTTCCGCAGTAGCACAGTGCTGCCCATCGGGAGTATAAAATTTGTGAAGAAATCTGTAAATAGATGAATCTTCTGAACACCCATCAATTTCAACACTTACGATCACGGTTTGATCTGCATAGATTTCCTTGAAAAAAGAATATCTTTCATGCAAAATTACTGGACCAATTCCCCATCTGCTCATTTGCGTAACACCCATTTTTTCTTTGGTCATAAAAGCCATTCTTGCCTGAGCGCAATATTGGACATAAGATGAGTTGGCTAAATGTTTGTTGGCATCAAGATCACTCCAACGCACTTCGAATTTATGGTAAAAAATCATTTAAAAATCAGTTTTAGAATCATTAAGTTATATTCTTCAAAATTACTCAAATAAGATGGTTTATAAAAATTGTAGTTTTGTAAAAATAATCTTGAGCATAAGATTAATAAACTATGAAACGAATTATCATTATCGGAGGCGGTGCAGCAGGATTTTTCTGCGCGGCGAATCTTGACGAAACGCAATATAAAATTACCATTCTCGAACAAAACTCAGATGTCCTTCAGAAAGTAAAAGTTTCAGGAGGAGGAAGATGCAATGTAACCCATGCCTGTTTTGATCCAAGAGAACTTGTTCAGTTCTACCCTCGCGGAAATAAAGAATTACTGAGTGTTTTTACTAAATTCCAACCGGGAGACACGATGGACTGGTTCGATCAACGAAAAGTTTCGTTGAAAATTGAAAATGACAACAGAATCTTTCCTGAAAGTAATTCATCGCAGACCATTATCAATACTTTTCTGAATGAAACTCAGAAAAAAAACGTTGAAATAAGAACAAAATGCTCCGTCAAAGAAATTGAAAAGCAGGATGAAAAATACATCGTTAAAACCAGTTTGGGAGATTTCGAAGCTGATTTTGTAGTCTACACAACAGGCAGCTCGCCAAAATCGCTGAAAATGATAGAAAATTTAGGCCATAAAATTATCGATCTGGTTCCTTCGCTTTTTACTTTTAATATTAAGGATCCTTTATTGAAAGATTTGGCCGGAACAAGTTTTGAAATGGCTGAAACCTCTATTCCTAAATTAAAAACACAGGAGAGCGGCCCTTTATTGATTACGCATTGGGGGCTTTCCGGACCGGCAATTTTGAAAATTTCAGCTTGGGAAGCGATTAATCTGGCGAAAATGAAGTATAATTTCGAGATTGAAGTTAATTTTATTTCTAAAGATCTAGAGGATGCTGAAAAACTTTTCCAACAGTTTAAACAGTCAAATCCTAAAAAAACGATTGGACAGTCTAAAATTTTTGAAGTCACCAACAGGTTTTGGCAGAGAATTCTTGAAGTTTCCAATGTTGATCTGAATAAACAGGTTGCCCAAATTTCAGGAAAGGAAATGCAGAAAATCATTGAAAATTTATGCCAAAAGAAATTCAATGTAACCGGGAAATCGACTTTTAAAGATGAATTTGTAACCGCAGGAGGTGTTGATTTAAAGGAAATTAACTTTAAAAATATGTCTTCGAAAATTTTGCCTAACTTTTACGTTGCAGGAGAAGTATTGAATATTGACGCTGTAACCGGCGGATTTAATTTTCAGGCTTGCTGGAGTGAAGCGTGGCTGATTGCACAGGATCTAAATAATTTATAAATAAACAATATCATGAAATTATTAATTTTACTTTTACTGATTATTTCTGTTAAAACATTCTCTCAAGAGAGTATTTCATCTAATCAAGAAAATATGAAAGTTGATAATATTTATGATAGTGTTTATCCCAGAGGAGACTATAATTTCAGACAGAAATTTTATGAAATTTTTGATAGGGACAAAATCAATGGAAATGGAATGACAAAATCCGAAGCGACATTCATTGTTACCTCAGAAGGAAAGATTACTAATATAAAAGCAACTGGAATTAATGAATCTATGAATAAGGAAATAGAGCGAGTAATTACAGAAATGAGCAGATTGAAATGGGTTCCGAAGAAATTAAATGATAAAGCCATCAATTCTAAATATAGCTTTCCAATTACAATAACTTTTGCAGAAGATCAGTAAAATGCTTTTGGTTAAAAAAAATATTTCTAGCATTTTTAAAATCCTTTTCATCATAGGATTCGGATATTTCTTTTGGCTGATGCTTAAAATTACATTAGAATATATTCCTCTTAGAAAGGAGGTAAGTTTTTTGATGATCAAACAAACAGAAGTCATTGAAAGACCGGAATACTTATATTTTTTCTATACTCATGTTTACACAAGTATTTTTGTGCTGTTGAGCGGATTTTTAGCTATTCTCAGAAAAGGTTTCGGAGCAAAAAACTTTCATAAAAATGCAGGAAAGATTTATATTTTTCTGATCTTAGTTTTCGCGGCGCCTTCAGGAATTTACATGGGAATTTTTGCTAACGGAGGAATTTACTCTAAAATCTCATTCGTTATCTTAGGCAGTCTGTGGTGGTTTTCGACTTTTAAAGCCTATCAATTGGCCCGACAAAAAAACTTTAAAGAGCATAAACAATGGATGTGGCGCAGTCTTGCGTTAACCGTCTCTGCAATCACCCTGAGAATGTGGAAAGTAATTATTGTATATTTATTTCACCCCAATCCAATGGATGTTTACCAAATTATTGCCTGGATGGGATGGATTCCCAATATTATTTTAATTGAATATTTAATCACAAAAAAGCACCTATGAAATCGCTTTATCTTTTGTTATAAGACCAACATTTTATTCTGCGATTGCATATGGCCACTAAAAATCAATAAAAAATCACATATGAAAATTTTAAAATTAACTTTAATTTCCTTGTTTACCATAAGTTTGGTAAGCTGCAAAAAAGAAGCAAAAGCAACAGATCATTCAAATGACAGCCTTACGGCAAAGAAAGATTCGGTAGTTGTTCCTGAAATTCATAAAGAATATTATGGAATTTATATGGGTGATTTTGCCGGAAAAGAGATGATCACACCGGAAATCGGAGAAGAATATGAAGGCGATGTTTACAAGAAAATCTCCTTAAAAATTAATAGAATAACAAAAGACAGTGTTTACGGCCAAAGTATTGTAAATGGAAACCAGCGTCCTTTCCGTGGAGTCTTTAATGAAGAAACAAAATCGTTTATTCTGGATGAGCCTGGAAATGATAAAACCGATGGGAGATTTGAAGTTAAATTAAACAATGACAGTCTTACCGGGAAATGGAGTGCATTTAATACATCTTCCGTAAAAGCCCCTTTAAAAACACTGAAACTGATCAAAAAAGAGTTTGTTTACAACCCCAACTTCATGCTGAATGAAGACAGCGATTTAATTGACTGGGAAAACCCAAAAGATTTCGTTGAAAAATATACCGATGAAGAAACAGGAAAAACAGAAACTTATACTGCTTCAAAAAACAGGATTGCTTCTGATGCGGTTTTCAAAATCAACGCATCCAAGCAAAAGCTAACGGAAAAAGATCTTAAAAACCTTCGAAAACTGGATATGGAAATCATTAAAAATTCCGTTTTTGCAAGACATGGATATGCTTTTAAAAAGCAGACCTACAGAAACTTTTTTGAGCAGACCGATTGGTATATCCCGGTTTCCAACAATGTAGACAAAGATCTTTCTCCTATGGAAAAGGATAATGTTGCCTTACTCAACCGCTTCATAAAATATGCGGAGGATAAATATGATAGTTTTGGAAGATAACTTCTACCTATAATTCTAAGATCCTTCGACTTCGCTCAGGATGACACAAAAAATAATACTCTCCATTTTTAGGGTTAGTAATAACGTCTGTCATCCTGAGCGAAGCCGAAGGATCTCATCTATTTCAATTCTTATTTATCTTTAATTTAACAAAAATATAAAGCAATAAGCATCCGATAGCATAGCACAAAATGTCAATCCAGGAAAACGAATTTCCAATAACGATATACATAATGCTTCCGGACCGGAAACCTAATTTTTCTGCAATATTAAAATACTGGGCAAACTCTATAAGACAAGAAAAAACAAGAATCCCAAGAATCAGTTTTTCATTATCTGTAATGTTGAAAAAGCTTTTAATAAGTGTATATAGAAGTATGACAACAATTACATCTCCAAGATAAGCTCTTACAAAGAAAATATCTTTTAATCGGGTTGCAATTAAAACTTCTGTCAAGAAAATTATACCCGTAATCAGAAAATATTTTAGGTTAAACTTTAATTTCATCATTTTAAATCTTGATGATAAAAAATCGGCATTCGAATGAATGCCGATGTATAAATTCTGGTAACAAATATATTATTTCTTCACTTTCACAGTACATCCTATCGCAACAGTTTTTGTCATTTTTATCGGCTCATTTTTAATCAGCGCATTTACCGCATCCTGAACATAGTATTCTGAAACATCATTAGGATTTTCATAATTATTGTCGATAGCGCCAATATACTTTACAATATTTTTCCCATTCTCTTTCTGCAGAAGAAAGACATGAGGTGTTTTTGTGGCTCCATATTGAGGAAAAATCTTTTGTCCTTCATCCACTAAATACGGAAAAGTAAATCCTTTTTGCTTTGCTCTTTCGACCATTTGTGTATATCCGTCTTCAGGCTGCACGGAGGGATCATTCGGATTAATGGCGATTACAGGATACCCTTTAGATTTATATTTTTTATCTAATGCTATAATCCTGTCTTCATATTTTTTTGCGTAAGGACAGTGATTGCAGGTGAAAACAACAATAAATCCTTTTGCCGATTTAAAATCACTCAGAGAAACCATTTTTCCATCAACATTTTTCAGCTTAAAATCAGTCGCTTCATCTCCTACTTCGTAGCCTTTTACCAAAGATTTATTTTCTTTTCCGTGTTCCTTTTTATCATGATCTGTTGTGGTAAAGCTCAGGAGTCCTAATCCAACAATAAAAGCTATTATTAAGATGTTTAAGTTTTTCATATTATTAATTTAAATGTTTAGCAATTGTATTTTCTAAGTCTTCTTTACTCATTTCACCGTCATTAAAATGTACTTTTTCACCATTTTTATAAAAGATCGTTACAGGGATATTTCCGTCCCAGCCTTTTTCAAACCGGGGAATCCAGGTATTCATTCTCTTAATATCATCCAGTAAAATGACTTCTGCCTCAAGATTTTTATTTTTTATAAATTTTAAAACCCTCTCTTTATCTACAGCTCTGTCTAAAGAGACCAAAAGCATCTTAAATTTTGGGTCATTTTTATATTTGTTATTCACTTCCATAAAGTAAGGAAGCTCTTTTACACATGGAGCACAAGTAGTTGCCCAAAAGTTTACCACCAGCAATTTATCCCCTTCTGACTGAATTCTTTTTTCGAGTTCTTCATATTTCACAAAGGAAACATCAGTTTGATTTTGCGCAGAATACCAGTGTGTGCCCAACAGTAAAATAACGAAGTAAATTATCTTATTCATACTCAAAATTAAGAAAATCAAAAGATTAGTGTACAGAGACTTCCTGTTAAAGTTTGTTAAGAACTTTGAGGATATTTTAATTTTCTTTAAAAATAATCACTATATCGAGAAGGATAATTATTTTTGTGGAAAATTATTGTATGAAAAAAAGGATATTGCTGCTGATTACTTTGTTTACGGTTTCTTTTGCTTTTGCGCAGGAAACTCCTGAAACAAAAACAACTCCGGCTCCTGCTCCGGCAACTATTATCAATGTGGAGTCACTTCCTCATTATGTAGAACTGAAAAAGAGGATCAACCTTACGGGTGTAGTAATGACCGCAGATAAAGAACCGGAATTCCCTGGTGGAATGGCACTTTTCCGCAGAAAATTTGCTGAGAATATGGAAGTAATTTACGCAAAAGGTAAAAAAATAGATACCCGCGTTTATTTTATCGTTGAAAAAAACGGCTATATCAATAATATTGCTGCCATAAGCAACAATAAAGATCATGCAAAAGCAGCAGAAGCAGCATTGAAGAAAATGCTGGTTCGTTGGAAACCTGCTTTAGTGGCAGATAAGCCAGTTCGTTATCTTTACAGCTTCCCGCTTTCTTTGCAGAAGTATTAAAAATGAATCAAATACCTTAACAAAAAAATGATTGGATTATCCTCCAATCATTTTTTTTATCGAATTAAGCTTCATTAAAGCTTCTATGGGTGTCAATGTATTGATATCTATTTTGGTCAGTTCTTCACGAATATTCTCTAAAACAGGATCATCCAGCTGAAAGAAGGACAACTGCATATTTTCTTCCGTCACTCTTTTGATGCTTTCTGATGAACTTCCCTGAGTACGGCTTGCTTCCAGTGTCTTCAGGATTTCATTGGCTCTGTTAACCACTTTTGCAGGCATTCCCGCCAGTTTCGCTACATGAATACCGAAGCTATGCTCACTTCCGCCCGGAATCAGCTTTCTTAGGAAGATAATATTCCCTTTATTTTCCTGAATAGAAACGTGGAAATTTTTCACCCTTTCAAAATTCACGGTCATTTCGTTCAATTCGTGGTAGTGCGTTGCAAATAATGTCTTTGCCTGTGTCGGATGCTGATGAAGGTATTCTGCGATTGCCCAAGCAATAGAAACCCCGTCATATGTAGATGTTCCGCGACCAATTTCATCCAATAAAATCAAGCTTCTTTCCGAAATATTGTTCAAGATATTGGCTGCTTCGTTCATTTCAACCATGAAAGTGGATTCTCCGGCAGAAATATTATCCGTTGCTCCTACTCTTGTAAAAATCTTATCTAAAATCCCGATTTTCGCATGTTTTGCAGGGACAAAACTTCCGATCTGAGCCAGCAAGCAAACAATAGCCGTCTGACGAAGAATCGCCGACTTACCTGCCATGTTCGGTCCGGTAACCATAATGATCTGCTGAGAATCTTTATCTAAGAAAATATCATTCGGGATGTATTTTTCACCTAAAGGAAGCGCATTTTCAATGATCGGGTGTCTCGCCTCTTTTAAATCGATCGCAAAAGTTTCTGTTAAAACAGGTTTTGTGTAGCTTTCAGAAACAGCCAGTTCAGACAACCCAACCGCAACATCCAGTTGTGCAATAATATTTGAATTTTCCTGAATCTGATCAATATAAATCATGGTTTCGGCGCATACATTTCTGTACAGCTCATTTTCCAGCACTCCTATTTTCTCTTCAGCTCCAAGAATCTGATTTTCATATTCTTTCAGTTCTTCCGTGATGTAACGTTCAGCATTAACCAATGTCTGTTTTCTCAGCCAATCACCCGGAACTTTATCTTTATGAGTATTTCGAACTTCAATATAATATCCGAAAACATTATTAAAATCTATTTTAAGGCTCGAAATTCCTGTTCTTTCGATTTCTCTCTGACACATTTCATCCAGGAAACCACGACCTTTAGACTGCAACCCTCTCAAACGGTCAAGCTCTTCAGAAATTCCTTCCTTAATGACATTTCCTTTTGCTAAATTAACAGGAAGCTCGTCATTCAGATGATTTTGAAGGCATTTAATTAATTCATCCTGATCGTACAATGGATCCAGCCAAGCCAGAACATCAGCATGAGGATGAAGCAAGGCTTTGATTTTATGAATATTAATCAAGCTCTGGCGAAGATATCCCAATTCTTTAGGCGAAATTTTTTCTGCCGCCAGTTTTCCCATCAGTCGATCCAGGTCAGAAATCGATTTCAACAGTTGGGAAATTTCATATTTAAGCTGATCGTTTTCGTTCAGAAAATCAATTAAAGCAAGTCTTCTGTTGATTTCACTAACTGATTTCAACGGCAAAATAATTCTTCGTCTCAACAGTCTTCCTCCCATCGGAGTTGAAGTTTTGTCGATAATATCTAATAATGATTTTCCCTGCGGATTGCTTGGGTAAACAATTTCAAGGTTTCTCAATGTAAAATTATCCATCATCAGGTAATCTTCCTGAGGAATCACCTGAATTTTAGTGATGTGGGATAATAAATTGTGATGGGTATCTTCAACAAGATAAGCAAAAATGGCTCCTGCCGCGGTAATTGCCAACGGCTGGCTTTCAACCCCAAAGCCTTTTAATGAATTGGTTTTAAAATGATTGGTAAGCTTTTCATAAGCGAAATTATATTGATACGCCCAATCTTCAAGCTTGAAAGCATTTTTATTTTTAAGCTGTTCCGGAATCTGAACACTTCTCTGATAAATAATCTCACTCGGGTCAAAAGTGTTGACAATATGAAGCAATTTTTCCAAATTTCCTTCGCTCACCAAAAATTCTCCGGTAGAAATATCAACCAAAGCAATCCCGAATCTCTCCTTTTCTTTGTGAAGGGACATCAGGAAATTATTCTTTTTTGAATTAAGAACCTGATCGTTGAATGTAACTCCGGGTGTTACCAATTCCGTAACTCCTCTTTTTACGATTCCTTTGACCATTTTCGGATCTTCCAACTGATCGCAAATTGCAACCCTCATTCCCGCTCTTACCAATTTTGGCAAATAAGAATCCACCGAATGATGTGGAAATCCGGCAAGTTCGATGTGACCTTCACCATTGGCTCTTTTTGTCAAAACAATACCTAAGATCTGAGACGTTCTCACCGCATCCTGCCCGAAAGTTTCGTAAAAATCCCCCACTCTGAATAGTAAAAGTGCATCAGGATATTTCGCCTTGATGGTATTATACTGCGTCATTAACGGGGTTTCTTTCTTCGCTGCCTTTGCCATTAAAATCGTTCTTAAAATTAGGTCGGTAAAAGTATGAAATAAAATAGTAGAAGGAAAGTTTTTGAAAAACTACATTTATAGTCTCCCACAAATTATACAAATTTTATCCATTCATTTTCTAAACAAAGAAAATATACATAGTCATTAGTGAAATCTCTGGGAAAATAAAAGTTCTAGCCAGAATGTTTCGCCAAAGCTTTCGAGCTTTTCTTATATGCCCATTTCTGTTTGTAATTCACCCATTTTGCTTTAAAAAGCTTTCGCATCAACTTATCGGCGTATCTCATGATGAAAACATGGTACAGCATATTGGCAAAAACATTCGGTTTATTCGGAAGGGCACGAAGTGACATTGAAAATCCGGGTTCCAGATATCTGTTGAAATGCCAAAACGCTCCCGGAATAAAAAGTGCATCTCCATGTTCCATGAAAATTTCAAAACCTTTTGCCTGTTTCAACGCCGGAAATTTTTCATAGTCAGGATTTTCATAATCAACATCATAGATTGTGTGTACCGATAACGGAACTTTATATAAAAAAGCAGACTGTTTCTGATCGAACAATAAAATTCTCTTCCTACCTTCAAAATGAATATGAAGAAAGTCTCCCAGATCTACATCATAATGCATTAAAACATGCGCCTCGCTTCCTCCAAAAAACAAGGTTGGAAGTCTTTTAAAAAACTTCATTCCCAGGTCCGGATACGTAAAATTCTTCAATAATTCCGGAAGCCGGTCTGTGATGATATAAAAGAAAATTCTGAGATCCGAAGGCTTGCTTTTTATGGTATCAATATAATCCTTCATTTTCATATGCGTAACAGGTGCATCTGAACTTTTTGCAGCATCTGCAGGCTTATTATCATATAAAGGGACTTCCTGCTCACCAGCTTTCTCACGGATAAAATCAAAATTCCATTTATCAAAAGCCTCCCATCGGCTCGCAAAATTTTTAATCAGGAGTGGCTTATGCTTTTTGAAATAATTTTTCTGAAAATCTTCTTTACTGATATCTGTAACAACATCTACACTTTCGAAAATCATTTTGTGTGGTATTTTTTAATGCGAAATAAAAATAGTGTTTTTTTGAAACTCAGAAAAATTTCATCATTAATTTTATTTATCATTACCAGCAATAATCCCAGGCTTTTTAGCTACAGAAATATAATAATATTGAAATTATTCCGCCACAGCACAGCCTTGAGGACTTTTTGATTTTCTTGTATTGCGACCAAATGTACTCACGTAATGTCCACTTACCCATTTTCCATTCCTGAAATATCCTTTTCTGTAATACCCCATTTATATTAATTTTTCAACAAAGAAAAAATCTATGTCATGAAAAAAATTATGGTTTTCCGTAAAGTCAGGATAAAACGAAAAATTTATATTTGTAAGAACAACGAAACCTATGAGAGTTTACGACACCAAACATTTTCTAAAAATCCTTTTCAGCCTGCATAAAAGCGATACTTTGAAAATCCTTTTTCCAAGCATGATTATTGTAGGCCTGTATTCGTGGGGAATTGAATATTTAGAAGTCGAATATCTTCATCTTACTTCAAAATCGGGGATCAGTAACGTCGGGATGATTCATTCCCTGCTTGGTTTTGTACTTTCTTTGTTATTGGTTTTCAGAACCAATACTGCGTATGACAGATGGTGGGAAGGAAGAAAACTTTGGGGAAAACTGGTAAACGATTCCCGGAATTTTGCTATAAAAATCAATTCTATTCTTGAAAACGACAGAAAAGATGCCGAACAGATTGCGAGATATTTAAAGTTTTTCCCTCATTTCTTAGCCAAACACCTTTCCAAAGATTCTACGAGATTGGCTCTGGACGAAGATTATTCGGAGATTGAACAGTCTATAAAGAATCACGGCCCCAATGAAATCATTATTCTTTTGACCTATAAACTGAATCATTTAAAAAAAGAAGGGAAAATTTCTGATGTGGAAATGCTGTATCTGGATACGCAACTCAGCGGTTTTTTAGAAGTTTGCGGCGGATGTGAGAGAATTAAAAATACTCCGATCCCTTATTCCTATTCTTCTTTTGTGAAAAAGTTCATCATTCTGTATGTCATGGCATTACCGGTTGCTTATGTGATCAGCATTGGTCTTTTTATGATTCCTCTTACTGTTTTTGTGTATTATGTTTTGATGAGCTTAGAACTCATTGCCGAAGAAATTGAAGATCCTTTCAATAACGATGAAAATGATATCCCTATGGAAGCACTGGCACAAAATATTGAAAGAAATGTTCATCAGATCATGGGATTAAATAAACTTCCCTAGTTTCAAAATCGTGTTTGCTAAAAAACTGTTATTTTTGATTTTTTAATCTCTACAAAATAATACATTGGTACAAAAATTAAAACTGGAAGAACTCAACAGGATTGATGTGGAAACATTTAAAACCGTTGAAAAAATTCCTTTGGTAGTTGTTTTGGACAACATCAGAAGCATGCACAATGTAGGTGCTACTTTCAGAACTGCAGATGCTTTTTTGATTCAGAAGATCGTTCTTTGCGGTATTACTCCGCAACCTCCTCACCGTGAAATTCACAAAGCAGCTTTGGGTGCTACGGAAAGTGTTGACTGGAGCCATGAAAGCGATATTAATACCGCGATCGACGATTTAAAATCTCAGGGTTTCGAAATTGTAGGAATAGAGCAAACGACAAACAGCCAAATGATCACCGATTTCACCATTGATAAATCTAAAAAATATGCTGTTATCTTAGGAAATGAAGTAGAAGGAATCAGTGATGAAGCTCTTCCTAATATCGATTCTTTCCTGGAAATTCCTCAATTGGGAACAAAGCACTCTTTAAACGTGAGCGTATGCGGAGGAATTGTAATGTGGGAGTTTGCAAAAGCCCTAAAATAAAAAAACTGCATATGTCTAAAAGACAGTGCAGTTTGAAATAAATCTAATAAAAAGTAAAAATGAAAGGCGACAAAGATACTTCTTTTTCCTTTACAAACAAATTTTAACATCATTTTTCAAAAAAAATCATTAAAAAAAAGCGATATACAGAAAAATTTTAGTTTAATTTTTTATAAATTAGCACCATGTTTATTAAGGATTATATCTCAAAAGACTTTCCATGTTTTAGCCTGACTGATTCAATAGAAGCAGCTAGGGATCTATTAGAAGACTTTGGATATACTCATGTTTTCATCAAAAAATCCCATCATTTTTACGGAGCTATTGCCATAGACTTTCTTTATGAAGAAGAAGAGGGTACTTTAAAAGACCTGGAACACCAGATAGAACGTTTTGCGATATCGGAAGACAGCAATATCATGGACAGTATTCGTCTGTTTCATACTTTTAACACCAATGTGGTTCCTGTTATCAATAAAAATGAAAAATATTTAGGATATATAAGCTGCGACGATATTTTCCAGGATTTATCAAAATATCCGCTGTTTTCTGAAACGGGAGCAATCCTTACCATAGAAACTCCGGCGAGAAAATATTCCATGACAGAAATTGCCAATATTATAGAAAGCAACAATTCTAAATTTTACGGAGGATTTATCAGTTTTATGTCGGATGAAGTGATTCATGTGACGATAAAGATCAGCAATGAAAACCTAGCTTCGATAGACGCCACATTCGACCGATATGATTACCGAATTGTGGAAAAATATTATTCGGATGAAAAATCGGACCTGTATAAGGACAGATTCGGCTTTTTCCAAAAATTCATAGAAATCTAAGCATGAAAGCAGCCATATATTCTCAGAAAAAAGATCTTGACACCTTTTTATATCTCAGTAAATTTATTTCAGAGCTCGAAAGCAGAGGTGTAGCATCTGTTCTTTATGACGAAATGGCTGAAGCCCTTCAGTTTTCAAAAATTTTCGAGACCTTTAATTGTAAGCAAGATCTTCTAGAGAAAAAAGTGGATCTTTTTTTCACATTTGGAGGAGACGGAACGATTGTAAACTCTTTAACTTTTATTGAAGATTTAGAAATTCCTGTTGTTGGTGTAAATACCGGAAGACTGGGTTTTCTGGCAAGCTTTACAAAAGAAGAAGCGTTCAGAGAGCTGGATGCCATTTTAAAAGGAGATATTAAAACCAGCCGAAGATCGGTAATTGAAGTGGTTTCTCCCGGCTTAGAAGAAGGTTTTTTCCCTTATGCATTAAATGATGTGACCGTTTCCCGAAAAGAAACGACTTCCATGATTACTGTGGATTCATACATTAATGATGAATTTTTAAATGTATTCTGGGGAGACGGGGTAATTGTTTCGACACCTACAGGTTCAACGGCATATTCATTAAGCTGCGGCGGACCGATCATTTCTCCCAATAACGAAAATTTTGTCATTACTCCTATTGCACCTCACAATCTTAATGTAAGACCTTTGGTGGTTAATGACAGAGTAGAAATCAAGTTTAGGGTAGAAAGCAGGGTTCCCCAATATTCCCTTTCTTTAGACTCAAGATTAATACATATAGAAACAGATAAGGAAATTATCATAAAAAAGGCTTCTTTCCAGCTTCTTCTGGTGCAGCCCAACAATTTAAGTTTTTACGAAACCATCCGTCAAAAGCTACTTTGGGGCCGCGATAAAAGAAATTAGTTATTGAGCAAAAATGATTACCTTTACAACAATTTTACAAGATCCTAATAATTTATATAAAAAGTAAAACATGAGCAGAATTTTTCCGGCAGGAGTTGCCACAGGTCAATTGGTTACCGATATTTTTCAATATGCTAAAGAAAATAAATTTGCATTACCGGCAGTAAACGTAATTGGTTCTAGCAACATTAATGCAGTTCTGGAAACTGCAGCGAAATTAAACTCTCCTGTTATTATTCAGTTTTCAAATGGTGGAGCTGCTTACAACGCAGGAAAAGGATTAAACAACGATGGGCAGAGGGCAGCGATTTTAGGGGCTGTTGCCGGAGCTAAACATATTCATACTCTAGCTGAAGCTTACGGAGCAACTGTAATTCTTCATACAGACCATTGTGCAAAGAAATTATTGCCTTGGATTGACGGATTGATGGATGCTAACGAAGAGCATTACAAGCAAACAGGAAAATCTCTTTATTCTTCTCATATGCTTGATCTTTCTGAGGAGCCTTTAGAAGAAAACTTAGAAATTTCTGCTAAATATTTCGAAAGGATGGCTAAACTTCAGATGACTCTAGAAGTGGAAATCGGAGTTACAGGTGGTGAAGAAGATGGTGTTGACAATTCAGATGTTGACAACTCAAAAC
>JBCNMJ010000090.1:0-16864 GCA_039594975.1 Chryseobacterium sp.
TATTTTAATAATAAATATAAATTCAAAATAAAATTTTCTGAAATAGAAGATATAGGAATACACAAAGATTAAAAATATAATTATTACTAAAAATGGCAATACTCGTAACGGGAGGTTTAGGATATATTGGTTCACACACGGTTGTAGAACTATTAAATAACAATTTTGAAGTTGTTATTGTAGATGATTTATCAAATTCTGAAAAATTTATCTTAAAAAATATTGAGGAAATCACAGGGAAAAAACCTGTTTTTTATCCTTTTGATTTAAAGAGAAAAGAGCTGTTGAACCAGGTTTTTGAAGCCCATCACATTGAGGGTTGTATCAACTTTGCGGCTTATAAAGCAGTAGGAGAGAGCCAGGAAAAGCCTATTGATTATTATGAGAATAATTTATTTTCATTAATCAATATTCTACAGGAATTTAAAGAAAGAGGCATTTCAAACTTTATATTCAGCTCTTCTTGTACAGTTTATGGACAGGCAGATCAAATGCCAATTGACGAAAATACACCACTAAAAATGCCGGAAAGTGTTTACGGAAAGACGAAACAGATGGGAGAAGAGATTTTGATTGATTTTGCTAAGGCATACAACCGCAAAATTTCTTTATTGAGATATTTTAACCCAATTGGAGCGCATCCGTCAGCAAAAATCGGAGAGCTACCGATTGGAGTTCCGAATAATCTTGTTCCTTATGTAATGCAGACCGCTGCGGGAATAAGAGAAAAGTTAAATGTTTGGGGAGATGATTATCCTACTGAAGACGGAACTGCAGTGAGAGATTATATTTATGTCGTGGATCTGGCAAAAGCCCATGTTGCAGCCCTGAAAAGGTTATTGGAGAATCAATCTGGAGAGGCTGTGATTGATATTTATAATTTGGGTACTGGAAAAGGGTCTTCTGTATTGGAAGTAGTAAAAGCTTTTGAAATAGCCAATAACGTTGAAGTTCCGTATCAGATTTGTCCAAGAAGAGAAGGAGATATTACGATTGCTTATGCCAATGCGGATAAAGCAGAAAAGGAGCTCAACTGGAAGTCAGAGACAACTTTAGAGGATGCTTTGAAAACAACCTGGGAATGGCAGAAATACTTGAATTCGAGAAATTAAATTTTCGAAATTTGTAGAAAAATTATAAATTTAAATAATACCTTAGCTAAATATTGGTTGATTAAAGATCCTTATCATCGAAATTTAATATACATTATGAAAACAGAAAGAATAGGCATTACATTTTCCTCCTTTGATTTGCTTCATGCCGGTCATATAAAAATGTTGGAAGAAGCCAAAACAGTATGTGATTACCTTATTGTAGGACTACAGATTGATCCTTCACATGACCGTCCTAGTAAAAATAAGCCAACCCAGACTATTGTAGAGAGGTATATCCAGCTAAAAGCGGTGAATGCAGTTGATGAGATCATTCCTTACTATACAGAAGAGGATTTAGAAGATATTTTGAAGTCATTTGTAATAGATGTAAGAATCATCGGTGATGATTATATGGATAGAGATTTTACCGGGAAAAAATACTGCGAAGAAAAAGGGATCGAAATCTTTTACAATAAAAGAGACCACAGGTTTTCATCAAGTGATTTAAGAAAAAGAATTTTTGAAGCGGAAAAGCAGAAATTATCCAATAAAGAAATAAGCAAATAAAAAAATCCCGAAAGTATTACTTTCGGGATTTTTTGTGTTGTATAAAGAAGGATTACATTGGCCCCCCCTGTTGATCGTCTCCGGTTGCATTGGAGTTGATATCTTTTTTACGTTTGGGCTGCTCTACTTTTTCTCCCTGCTTAAATCTGTAAGTTAAAGAAACAGAGAACTGTCTTGGTTGCCATTGCATATATGAATCTCTAACGCTATTTGCCGTATATGTTGTAGATCTCATCGTTCTGGTGTTGAAGATGTCTTGAATATTAAATGCTAAAGTCCCATCTCCTTTCCAGATTGTTTTTGATGCTCCAAAGTTGATCGCATACATATCTTTTCTGTCTTGGTAAGCTGTTTTTTGACCTCCTCTATAAAAGCCTTGTAGTTGGAAGCTAAATGTTTTGTCAACTTTAATTGTTGAAGAAAGTCTTGCCCTTGTGGAAAATCCTTTACCTTCAAAATTAGCAACTGCCTGAATAGGATTTCCTTCTTTATCAAAAGTATCGTATAAAGTACTTCCTTTTGTATTATATCCAAATAAATCAACGTTTCCTAAGAACTTCAACCAGCTTGTTGCATCCCAATTGAAATTAAAATCTAAACCATAGCGGTCATCAGTACCCAAGTTAATTGGTTTCGTATGAGATTCTATGCGTTTTGGATCAATAATATTTCCATTATCATCTGTAGCTAAAATGTTATATACCAACATTTTTGTGTCGTCAGTCTGATGTCTGTAATATAAGGTAGGATTCAGCGTAAATTTCTTTTTAGAAATGCTATATCCAAATTCGAAAGAGTCAACGTAAGAGGGGTTTAAATCTATATTTCCGTCGAAGATATTTTGATTGTCACTATAATTCGGGTTAGGAATCATAAAGAATGATCTCGGGCGGTCTATTCTTCTCGTATAATTTAATAGAAGTTGATTGTCTTTCGCAAAATCATAGCTTAAATAAACGCTTGGGAATAAATTGTTATAATTTTTAGTGGTTATAACTGAATTTTTAGCAGGATTTGGGTTCAGACTCACATAATTAATATCCACATTCGACAATTCATCTCTTACACCCACCTGATAACCCAGTTTTCCGATTTTACTTTTGAATTGTAAATAGAAAGCGTTGAAGGTTTCTTTATAGGTCGCATCATAAGTATATGGCTTAAGGAAATCCAAAGGCTTTGTTGCTGTGCTTTCACGGACATCATTACTGTAATCATTTGTATTGATGTCAATTCTGTATCCCACTTCTAATTTTGAAATTTCACCAATAGGCAACTCATAGTCAGCTTTACCAATAACAGATTTATTGATCGTATTCTGATTAATGATATCTTTTAAACTATTAATGGTATCATCGATATTGGTATCATTATATGATCGGCTTCTCTGTAAACTTAATGATAATGATAAATTTTGTCCTTTATCATCAAACTTATGGTCTAATCCAAAATCCCCTTGAAAAGCAAGGTTGTTATTAGTCCCGAAAGTGCTTCTGTTTGATGTATACAAAGGGTTTTTAAATGGCGTGTAAGTATAATCAATATTACCAAAATTTTCACTGTCGAATGTTCTTACAGTACCGGATGCATTTACTGATGTTTTTTCAGTGATATCATATACTATCCCCGCGGAAGCATTATAATTGTTGTTTTTACTTTTGGTTTCAGAGTTAGTATCTCTTTGTACTAAATCATCGTCTAATACAGCATTATTAAAGTAGTCATTATTTCTACTTGTATTTTTTGACTCCCTGTATCCACCACCACCATTTAGAAACCATGTAAAATTACCTTTTCTCCAGTTAAGGTTAGCATTTAAGTTGGTTTGAGGAAGATATCCTAAAGTTCCAATAACACTACCGTTGAAACCAGTCTTTTTACTTTTCTTTAAAATAATATTTAAAATACCGGCAGTTCCGCTTGCTTCAAATTTTGAAGAAGGATTAGTAATTACCTCAATTTTTTCAATCTGATCAGCTGGAATACTTTGTAAAGCATTAGCGCCGTCATCAATTCCAAGTAATGCAGAAGGTTTTCCATTGATAAGGAATTTCACATTCGAGCTTCCTCTCATTGAAACTGTACCATCGGTATCTACGGAAACAGAAGGTACATTAGAAAGTACATCCTGAAGGTTTCCACCTTTACTTACAATATCCTGAGAAGGGTCGTAAGTTCTTTTATCGAGTTCAACTTTATAAGGTTTTGTGGATTGAGCTGTGATTACAACTGCTTGGATATCTCCTGTTTTTATATTGGTGGCACTTTTTTCCGGTTCAATGGATAAAGCTCCGATATTTCCTGCTGTGGAAATCTGTTTATTGATTACACTTTTCTTGTAATCGATTGCTTCTACCGTAATATCATAGTTTCCCGGGGTAAGATCTAATTTATACTGACCTTTTTCATCAGTAAGAGCAGCATCGCTGAGAAGTTTGCTTGTCTTGTTGCTAAAGGTAACAGAAGCATAAGGTACAGGCTGGTTGTTTTTGTTGACAACAGTTCCCGAAATACCCACTTTTTCCTGTCCAAAAGCAAATGCGGCCGCAGAAAGTACAAAAGTAAGTCCTAAGGTTTTTTTAGTGAAAATGTTAATGATTTCCGTCTGATTCATAACGTTTTTTTTGTGTAAAATCGTGAAAGATTTACCTTAATATTGTGAAATTGTAAATACATCGAATTTTCATAATATTAAGATTGTTTATTATTTATAATGTATATGTCGCGTTTTAAAGCTGAATGTTAATTATTGATTAGTTAAAATAAAGTTAAATTTATTTATTATTTGATATTATTTAAGTTGAGCCAGTCCTGATAAGCTTTTGCATTCATTGCATGCTCTTCCGCATTATCGGTGAATTTATGATAGCCCGGTCTTGACGGATCTGCACACATATAAATATAATTGTTGTTTTCAGCGTTTAAAACAGCATCAACAGAGTTTTTATCAACTATACAGATTGGACCCGGTGGAATTCCCTTGTTGGCATACGTATTATATGGAGATGGAGTAGACAAATGCTTATAGAATACTCTTTTGATTTGCTCCTTGAAATTGGTCTGTTTATTTATGGCATAAATTACCGTTGGATCAGACTGAAGTTTCATTCCTTTTCTGTAACGGTTGAGATATAATCCAGCAATTGTTTTCTGCTCATCTTTTTTACCTCCGGATTCCTTATAAACAATTGAAGCCAAAGCATAAATCTGATCTCTCGTTAAGCCTGATTGTTGCTCTTTTGCTTTTCTCTCATTATTCCAGAATTCATTGTACTGATCATCAAATTTTTTGAAAAATTCTTCCGGAGTTACCGTCCAGAAAAAATTGTAAGTATCGATGAAGAAGTATTTTTTCAGATCTTCGGCATTATGGTAGCCTTTTTCTGTTGCAATGGCATTAAGGTCATTCACAAATTTTAAAGAATCCAGTTCTGTTTTTTTAGACACTTTACCAATCATCTGATAGACGTCTCCAAAATCACCAATTCTAAAGCTGTTTTCGCTTTGATTTCCTGCCTTGATCATATTTACCAGGTTAGCATTCCCAAGTCCTTTTTGGAAGTGATATCTGCCTGCCTTGAAATATTGAGCCAAATCTTTTTCTTTTGCTACGGCTTCGAAAGATTTTTGATTATCAACATATTTTGCCGCAGAATCTAGGATCTGTTTAAAACTCGCTTTGTGGGGAATCAAAACATATCCGTCTTTTTTGATATTGTTTCCGTAATATTTTTTATAAAATCTAACTCCAAAAAATCCGCCTACTACAAATACAAGCAGGATGATGAAAAGAATTGCTTTTTTCATTTAAATGGTGATTAAAGTTTTTTTGGTTTTTAAATAAGATCTACTTTTCCTCTAAAAACCTGTTTTGCGGGTCCTTCCAGCCAGATATTCTGAAAAGAATCTCCATTTTTTTCAGAATAAACCTTAAGATTTCCTCCCAGGGTTTTTACTTTTACAGAAATTAGATTGTTGTTTTGAAGAAAAGTTAAAGCAGAAGCTGTAACTCCTGTTCCGCAACTGTAAGTTTCGTCCTCAACGCCTCGTTCATAGGTTCTTACGAAAATTTCATCATCAGAAATTTTTTCAACAAAATTGACATTGATTCCTTTTTCCTTATAGTTCTCAGAATTTCTTATTCCATTTCCGTGGGCAAAAACATTATAATTGATAATATCTTCAACATATTTTACATAATGGGGTGAACCGGTATCCATCACAATATCTTCTCCATCATTAGAAAAGGTTTCTACATCCCTCATTTTAAGTTTTACGATCCCATTGTGGATTTCTGCTTCATGCTCCCCGTCGATGGCCATGAATTTACATTTTCCTTCAAAGATGTCAAGGAAAAATGCAAAAGCAACAGAACAGCGTGCTCCGTTTCCGCAAAAGCTTTTTGAACCGTCAGAATTGTAATAATCCACTTCAAAATCATATCCTTCGGCTACATTAATTTTAATAAGTCCGTCTGCGCCAATTCCAAAACGACGGTCGCAAAGTTTTTGAATATTTTCCACTGAAAGATCATTCCATTCTCCAGAACGGTTGTCTATCATGACGAAATCATTTCCAGTACCCTGATATTTATAAAAATCCATATCTTTTTTGTCTCAATTTGAACTTGCAAAATTACTATAATTAATACAAAAAACGAACAGTGTTAGCTGTTCGTTTTCTTATTTATAATCGTTTTATCTAAATCCTCCGCCGCTTCTGTTAGGAGTGTTGTTTTGCTGAGAATTATTCTGCTGTGCGCTTTCCGAATTATTTCTAAAGCCGCCGTTTGAGCTGTTGTTAGAAGGGTTTCGGTATTCGCTGTTTGAATTTGAATTATTTCTAAATCCTCCCTGGCGGTTGTTATTTTGGTTTTGATTACCCTGATTACCTGGATTTCTAAAACCGTTATTAGGTCTTTGACCCTGATTGTTTCCGGGATTAGGTCTGTAACCGCCATTATATGAGCCATCGTTCACACCTCCTCTGAACCCGTTGTTAGGTCTTTGTGAGGTTGTATTTCTTCTTTCTACATATACCTTTCTCCTAGAATTATTGTAGTTGTAATAATAATAAGGCATTCCGTTGTCGTAGTAATAGGTATAATCATTTCGGTAATAATATCCATCATTTCCCCAATATCCTCCGCTTCCGTAATATCCGCTTGGAGCATAGTAATATCCGTTATTATAATATGGGTCCCCATATCCGTATCCAGTATCTGAATATACTGCACAAGAAGTGAGGCTACTCATCATTAAAATGCCAAATGCTATTTTAAATAAATTTTTCATGACTTTAATTGTACTTTTTTTCTTTATAACTTTTTTTCCAATTGAGGTATCCTAAGATAGCCATTATAGTAAATACCAAATATTGAACCGAAGTGATTCCGAGACCTTTATAAATCATCATAGGGATGCAAATAAAATCTCCTATGATCCAAAAAATCCAGTTTTCAATGCGTCTTTTAGCCATAAACCACATTCCGACCAAAAATATGGAGGTGGTTGCAATGTCTAACTTGTTTCCCCAATCTAAATGATATAAACCAAGATTCGTGCCTTTCATGGAAAAATGATTGTCTATATAAGGTTTATAATAATATATGGTTGTGACTAGAATTACACTGAATACAAAAAGTATAATACCATATATCCATTCTTTTCTGGATGCCCAGGTTACTTCCACGTGAATATGGTCATCAGAATTTTTTGCCCATAATATCCATCCGTAAATACTCATCACAGTGTAATACACATTAATCATACAATCTCCCAATAATCCAAAATTGAAAAGAATGTAAACATATATTAAAGTGGAAATAATTCCGGTAGGATAGACCCAGATATTCTTTTTGATGGAAAAATATACACTCAAGATTCCGAAGACGGTTGCAAAGGCTTCCAGGAAAATCTGGAGAGAAGTATAGCTTTCATAGGGTTTTATGAAAAGATCATATATATTCATGAGTTCAAAAATAAACAAAAAATAAGAGAGTTGGAAATGATTTAAATGTAGTGGTAATCAGTTTTTTAAGGTTGATTGTTTAAAATTAATGACGAAAAATTGTCAATAAACGTTAAGGTTTCTAAATTTTTTATATTTTCGTAAATCTTTAATAAATAGTAAAATATGTCAAAAATCTGGACGAAAAAGCCGATGAGTGCTTTTGAGAATGATGTTAAAAGTAGTCAGCTTAAAAGAGTACTTGGTAAATGGAGTCTTACAGCTATCGGTATCGGTGCGATTATTGGGGGCGGAATTTTTGTGTTAACGGGTACAGGGGCTTATTATCATGCTGGTCCTGCATTGGCACTTTCCTTTATTATAGCAGGAATCGCGTGTGTTTTTGCAGCTCTGTGTTATTCAGAATTTGCTTCCATTTTGCCCGTAGAAGGCTCTGCTTATGCTTATGCCTATGGAACTGTAGGAGAAATTTTTGCATGGATTATCGGTTGGGGACTTATTCTGGAGTATGCGATGGGATCCATGACGGTAGCCGTTTCGTGGTCCGGATACTTTAATAAATTGTTAAAAATGTTTGGCCTTCATCTGCCGGATTATCTTACTTCGGATCCTGCAAGTTATGCAGGAGAAGGTTTTTCAATGAATTTACCTGCTTTTATAATCGTTATTGTAGTAATTTCTTTATTAATAAAAGGAACTAAGGAGGCCGCAAAAGCAAATAACCTTATTGTAATCATGAAAGTTTCAGCGGTTATATTTGTAATTATTGCAGGTGCTTTCTTTATTAATGCTGAAAACTGGAATCCGTTTATTCCTGCAGCTACAATGGTTAAAGAAGGTGAGACCATGAAAGAAGCGTACGGAATTCAGGGAATTATTTCCGGAGCTGCAGCAATTTTCTTTGCATATGTTGGTTTTGATGCTGTTTCTACACAAGCAGGAGAAGCTATTAATCCTAAAAAGGATGTACCATTTGCAATTATTGCTTCACTTTTGGTATGTACAGTATTATATATTTTGGTTTCATTGGTTCTTACAGGGATGATGCATTATACAGACTTTAATCCTCAAGGGAAGTTTCCTGATGCTATCAAAGCTCCTGTAGCCTATGCATTTGAAATTGCTGGTCAGGGATGGGCTGGATATATTATTACGATTGCAGCAACAGTAGGTTTGATCTCTGTATTGATGGTAATGATTATGGGACAATCAAGAATTTTCTTGGGAATGTCGAAAGACGGTTTGATTCCTAAAATGTTCAGCGATGTACACCCGGTAAGAAAAACTCCTGCAAAAAGCTTGATGCTTTTAGGAATTGTAATTGCTACCGTAGCTTCATTAACGCCGATCAGTAAATTAGCTGATATGACGAGTTTCGGAACCTTATTTGCTTTCACTATGGTATGTGTAGCAGTTTGGATTTTGAGAAAAAGAGAACCTAATTTGCCTAGAAATTTTAAAGTTCCTGCATTGCCTGTCATTGCAACATTAGGAATCTGTATCAATGTGTATTTGATCTGGAACTTAAGCCATGAGGCGAAATTATTATCAACAGCATGGTTGGCTTTAGGAGTGATTATTTATTTTGCTTATAGTATCAGACATTCTAAAATTCATAAAGTTGGGTATGGCGAAACGTTCAAAGCAGAGCAGGAGCCTTTACAAAAGCCTGATTTAGATCTATAAAAAATTAAAACGTTACAAATCCACAGATTTTTCTGTGGATTTTTTATTTTTGTTTTTATGAAAAAAATATTTCCTCTGTTGTTTTCTTTTTTAGGAATCCTTTCGTTTTCTCAACAGGTGGTAAGCTTAGAGACCATCTTTAATGATAAAATAAGTATTCGTGCTATTGAATTATATGACCATAAGGTCTGGTATAGCGGAACGGATTCTAAATTCGGTTTTGTAGATATATACAATCCCCAAAACCAGAAACAGATTAAATTATCTGAAAAAAAATTACAGTTCAGAACTCTCGCCCAGGATAACAATTCGTTTTATGCCATCAATATTGAAAGTCCGGCCGAGTTTTTTAAGATCAGTAAAAAAGATTTAATCTCTGAAATTATTTTTAACGATACAGTAAAGACCGCTTTTTATGATGCCTTACATTTTGTAAATAATGAATTGGCCTATACTTTTAGCGATGCAGATAAAGATAATCATCTGAAACTGGCTGTCTTTAGAAATGGTAAATGGAGCAATTTTAAAAGCAATTTGAGTCTGAATGAAGGAGAGGCTGCTTTTGCTGCGAGCAATACGAATATAGCTTCAAGCAAAAAATATCTTTGGATTGCAACCGGCGGAAAAGCATCAAGAATTCTGAGAATGAATTTAAAAAATGAAAAAATTGAAGTCTTTAATACTCCATTCGTACAGGGAGAATCTTCTCAAGGGATGTATTCAATAGATTTTTATAATGACAAATTTGGAGTTGCAGTTGGTGGAGATTATACAAAACAAATGGATAATATTAACAATATTGCGACTACTAATGATGGAGGAAAAACCTGGCAAGTTCAGGCATCAGGAAAAAATGCGGGGTATACAACTTGTGTAAAAATCAAACCTGATTCTAAAGGAAAAGAAATGATTTCTGTAGGAGATCAGCATATTAGTTATTCTTCAGATTTTGGAAAGACTTGGAAAAAAATTTCTGATGAAAAAGGATTTTTTGTTTGTGAATGGGTTGATGGGAATGCGGTGGTTTTCGCTGGAAAAGACAGAATAGCTAAAATGAAACTCAATAATGTTCAATGAAAATATTCTTTTTAATTATAATATTGACCATTGCTTTCGTTCTTAGTTATATTTTTTTCTTTGACTTTGCCTTAATAGTAAGGCCTCCATTTGGAAAATCTGAAATAGAGACATTGAGAAATATGAAAATTTTCTGTTTAGAAACAGGACTTAAGAACTTTGGTTATTCACTTTTAATAGGTTCTGTATTTTTAATAATTGGCAATAAGTTTCTTTTTAAAAAAATAAAAATTTCACTATTTATATTTATAATTTTCTTAATTATTTCTAACCTAGGAAACTTTTTTGGAATTCATCACTACTATTATGGCTTGCAAAGTGAGTTTTAAAAGTATTTAGACTCATTATAAATTTCGAAAAAAGACCCTAATATATTTCATGATTAAATATTCATAAGATATACTTAATTTTGCATTAAGAAATTTCAAATTGAAATTCGGTTTAAAATCAAATCTGAAATGAATTCTTTAATAGATAAATACAATATTCCCGGACCTCGTTATACTTCTTATCCTACCGTTCCTTACTGGGATGAAGATAGTTTTTCATCTGAAAAATGGACAGAAAGTGTAATCAGGACTTTTAAGGAAACCAATGCAGAAGAGGGGATTTCTATCTATATTCACCTGCCTTTCTGCGAGGCGTTGTGTACATTTTGTGCATGTCATAAACGTATCACAAAACAACACAGTGTTGAAATTCCGTATCTGGAAAGTGTGTTGAAAGAATGGCAGCTGTATCTTCAGCTTTTTGATGAGAAACCAAAATTAAAAGAACTTCACTTGGGAGGAGGAACACCGACTTTCTTTTCACCGGAAAATTTGAAAACTCTATTAGAAGGAATTTTTGGAACGGTTGAAATCGCAGAACATCCTGAGTTTTCTTTTGAAGGACATCCAAACAACACTACCAAAAAACATTTGCAGACACTTTATGATTTAGGTTTCAGAAGGGTGAGTTTTGGGGTTCAGGATTATGATCCTAAAGTTCAGAAGGCGATCAACAGGATACAGTCTTTCGAAAAGGTAAAAGAAGTAACGGAATGGGCTAAAGAGATTGGCTACAGAGGAATAAGTCATGATCTGGTATTCGGACTTCCGCATCAAACTTGGGAAGCCATGGAAAATACAATCCGTAAGACAATGGAACTGAAACCGGATCGTTTGGCATTTTACTCTTATGCACACGTTCCATGGGTGAAAGGAGTTGGACAAAGAGGATTTGATGAAAATGATCTTCCGAGTGGTGAAGAAAAGCGCCGTCTGTATGAAGATGGTAAAAAACTGCTGGAAGAATTAGGTTACATCGAAGTGGGAATGGATCATTTTTCTTTGGAACATGATGATTTGTATCAATCTTTACTTCAGAAAAAGCTGCACAGAAACTTCATGGGGTATACCTCAAGCAAAACTCAATTGATGGTTGGTTTGGGAATGTCAGCGATTTCAGATTCATGGTATGCTTTTGCACAGAATGTGAAAACGGTAGAGGAATATCAGAAAATAGTGGAAGAAGGAAAAATTCCTGTAGTAAAAGGACATATCCTGAACGAGGAAGATCTTATTGTAAGAAGACATATTTTGAATTTAATGTGTCAGCTTGAAACGACTTTTGATCTCAATAATTCTTTCCCTGAACTGGAAAATGCTTTTGAAATGCTGAAGGAAATGGAGAGTGATGAATTGGTTGAAATTCATGACCATCAGATTAAAATAACAGAAAAAGGAAGAGCATTTACCAGAAATGTAGCCATGGTTTTTGATTTGAGAATGATGAGAAATAAGCCGGAAACAAGAATTTTTTCCATGACAATTTAAAAATTGAAATTATCATTATATTGAAAAAAATCCAACCATTTATTGGCTGGATTTTTTTATAGATTTTTGAATATATTTTATTGAATAATTAATTTTTGACTGTAATATTTTAAATTTTCTGAATTCAGATTGATGAAATAGACTCCGGCAGGAATTCCTGAAATATCAATCCCTTTATCCTTTTCTACTTTTTGAGATTCTAAAACTGTTTTTCCATCAGCACTAAAAATTTCAACAGAAATATCTTTGCCTTTTATACCGTCAATAAAAACTCTTTTTGAAGCTGGATTGGGATAAATTTTTATTTGCGGAGAAAGTGTATTTTCCTGTGTAGCCAGTGTTCCTGAAGTAATTCTGAATATTTTGCCATTGTTGACAGCAGCTACAAATAATTCATTCTGATTGTTGACTCCAAACGTTGAAAAATTATTTCCGGAGAATGCTGAAGTCCAGGTTATAGAATCGTCCGGATTTAAAATTCCGAGCTGGGTAGAGCAGTAATCGGCAAAAATATATCTTCCCTGTAAAGTCGGATATTGGGTGCCTCTGTAAATATAACCTCCGGTAATTGAACATTTTCCTCCGGTGTGATTGTAAGCAGCCACGGGAAAAGTCAGCGTTGAAGTACTTGGACAGCCTGTTGTATTGTAAGGAGTATTCCCTTCATAACATCTCCAGCCGTAATTAAGACCGGCCTGAGAAATTGGCTGCCGGTTAATTTCTTCAATCTGACCTTGCCCCACATCCGCAATCATTATATTTCCTGAAGTAGTGTCAAAATTAAATTTCCAGGCATTACGCAATCCGTAAGCCCAGACTTCATCTGCTCCATCTACGCCAATAAAAGGATTGTTTGGTGGTATATTGTAGGGTCCTGTAGAGTTAATATCAAGTCTCAGCAATTTTCCTAGGAGTGAATTTTTATTTTGAGCATTATTGTTTGGATCTCCAGCGCTTCCACCATCTCCGGTTACGATCCATAAATACCCATCGGGTGCAAAATGAATGCTTCCTCCATTATGATTGTCGAATGGTTTGGGAAGATTCAGGATAATTTTTTCTGTAGTTGGATCAGCAACATCAGGATTTGAGCTTCGGGTATACCTGGCTACCGTAATATTTCCGTTAGTATCATTATAATACACAAAAAAATAACCGTTTGTAGCATATTGCGGGTGGAAAGCAAGGCCTAAAAGTCCTCTTTCCCCACCATAAGTAACTTTAGAGCTTATATTCAGAAAATTGGCAGAATTAATGGTTCCGTTAGGCTGTACGATTCTGGTAATTCCGTTCTGCTGAACAACAAACATTCTGCTGTCATTCGCATGTGCAATTTCGACGGGAGCTGTAAATCCCGTGGCAAATTCTTCTAAATTAATACTTTGGGCATTAATAATAAGAGAAGAAAAAATACTTGCGCAAAAAAGTAAATTTTTCATAATATTTTGATATTTAGTGTATTAAATCTGAATGAAAATTTCATACCAATCAAACGTTGAAAAATTCACTAAAATATGACCAAAAAATTATTAAATCTTAAATGAAAATAAGAATGCCGATATATCTGAAAATAAACGATTTCTGTTGTTAAAAATTCATAAAATTCAATAAAATGATTATATTTGCCGACTTAATTTAACGTAGTTATAACAAAATGCAAGGAAAAGGACTTATTACAATTGTTGCTATTGTACTAGGGTTGATTTGCTTAAATGAGCTATTACCAACTTGGTACGCCAGCAAAATTGAAAAGCAGGCAACTGCTATTGCAGGAGACAATCCGGAAAAGTATCAGAAAGAAATTGCAAAGCTTTCTAAGGATACTCTGAACCTGGGATTCACAAAACTTTATTACACTAAAGCCAAAGACAAGGAAATGAAACTTGGTCTTGACTTGAAAGGAGGGATCAACGTTCTTTTGGAAATCAACCAAAGAGATCTTGTGAATGATTTAACCAATTATTCTACCAATCCTGTTCTTATTGAGGCTTTAAACAAAACTGATGAAGCACAAAAGAATTCTACAAAAGCCTACATCGACAATTTCTTTGAACAGTTTGATGCAGTAAACAAAGCTAAAGGGACTAATCTGAAGTTGGCAGATCCTGAAATTTTTGGGAATACAACGCTTACTGAGGTAAAGTATAATACACCGGATGAGCAGGTGAAAAGCATTGTGAAAAGAAAGATTGATGCATCTGTAGGAACAGCTTTTGAGGTGATCAGAACGAGAATTGACAAATTAGGCGCAATTCAGCCGAATGTTCAGAGAGTACCTGGAACTGCTAGAATTTCTGTAGAAATGCCGGGAATGAAAGACATCGATAAAGTAAAGAAGATGCTTCAGACTTCTGCTAAACTTCAATTCTGGGAAGTACAACAAATCACTGAGATCGCTCCTTATTTCCAAACATTAAGCACAATGGTAGCTGCAAAAGGAGATTCTATGGGTGTTGCAAAAAACACAAATTTTGCAAATATCATCCAAGGAGGAAAATCTATGAGTCCAAGTGCGGTTGGAAGTGTAAAGTTATCTGATACAGCTGTTGTAAACAAAATTTTGAACAGCAAAGTAGCTCAGTCTTTACGTCCGGCTAACATTAAATATACCCAATTCATGTGGGGTTACAAACCTGAGGCTACAGATGCTGAAAGTTTAGTACTGTATGCAATCAGAGGTAACATCAACCAAAAAGCTCCGGTAGACGGTGCTGTTGAAACTGCAAACATTAGTTATGATGAGCTAAGCAGAATAGTAGTAGACATGCAGATGGATTCTAAAGGGGCTAAAGAATGGAAAACATTAACAGAGAAAAACGTTGGTAAACCAGTTGCGGTAACATTGGACGGTAGAGTTTATACAGCTCCGAACGTTGTAGGTGCAATTCCTAACGGTAGAACTCAGATTTCTGGTAACTTCTCTCAGGAAGAAGCTAAAGAATTGGTAGATGTTTTAGGAGCAGGTAAGTTACCTGCAGGTGCAAAAGTAGTTCAGGCTACAGTGGTAGGACCATCTTTAGGACAGGAGTCTATTGATGCAGGTTTAATGTCATTCATGATTGCATTTGCGATCATCATCGTATATATCATCTTCTACTACGGTGGGGCTGGTGTTTATGCGGTAATTGCAATGGTTATTAACTTATTCTATATTTTCGGTATTATGGATTCGGGAGATTTCACTCTTACCCTTCCTGGTATCGCGGGTATCGTTTTAACGATGGCAGTTGCGGTCGATACAAACGTTATCATTTATGAAAGAACAAAAGAAGAATTATTTGCAGGAAAGAGTATCCTTGAAGCTTATAAGGATGGTTTCAAACATGCATTGAATGCGATTATCGATGGTCACACGACGACTTTCTTAACAGCGGTTGTATTGTTCTTCTTCGGGACAGGACCTATCAAAGGTTTCGCATTGACATTGATGATCGGGGTTGCGATGACATTATTCACGTCTGTATTGCTTTCGAGAGTAATGATCTTCTCAAGATTAAATAAAGGAAAAGGACTTTCTGTTTGGACTCCTGCAACAAAGAATCTATTCAGAAACACCTGGATCGATTTCATCGGAAAAAGAAAATACGCATACATTTTCTCAGCTATTTTAACGGTGGTTTGTATCATTTCAATTGCTACACACGGGTTCAAATATGGTATTGACTTTACTGGCGGTAGAAACTATGTGGTAAGATTTGATAAAGAAGTTAAAGCTGAAGATGTTGAAGATAAATTAGTAGCATTATTCAAAACCGAAGACGGGAAAAACTCTTCAGTAGAAGCTAAAACTTTTGGAAGCAACAACCAGTTGAAGATCTCTACAGATTATCTAATTGAAGATGAATCTTTAAAAGCTGACCAGATTATCGAGCAGAAATTGTTTGAAGGATTAAAATCAAACTTACCTGCAGGAACTACATTAAAAGATTTCAAATCTGCAGATAAAGAACATGCCGGAATCATTTCTTCTGAAAAAGTAGGGCCTTCGGTAGCAGATGATATTAAAATTCACGGTGTTTATGCAGTTTTAGGTGCATTAGGAATTATCTTTATCTATATCTTATTGAGATTTAGAAAATGGCAGTTCTCTTTGGGGGCAGTTGCAGCCCTATTCCATGATGCGGTAATCATTTTGGGAGCGTATTCATTGCTTCATAAATATATGCCGTTCAACATGGAGATCAACCAGGATTTCATCGCTGCGATCCTGACAGTTTTAGGATACTCAATCAACGATACGGTAATTATCTTTGACAGAATTAGAGAATACTTAAGAGAGAAAAAATCTTTAACATTAGCTGGACTATTTGATGATTCTATTTCTAGTACATTGGGTAGAACATTCAACACCTCATTTACTACAATCTTGGTAATTTTGGCAATTTTCATTTTCGGTGGAGATAACTTAAGAGGATTTATGTTTGCAATGTTAATCGGTATCGGATTCGGTACTTACTCATCCATCTTCGTGGCATCGGCAATCGCTTATGACTTCCTTAAAAAAGGAAAAGAAGAGGAAGTACATGGTAAATCTACTTCAAACAAAGAAGTACTTGCTTCAAAATAACTTATACTACAATAAATAAGAAAAAAAGCCTTTCAATTTTGAAAGGCTTTTTTTGTACATAATAATGAATGAGTCGAAATTTTATT
>JBCNMJ010000091.1:0-16537 GCA_039594975.1 Chryseobacterium sp.
ACCAATAAAAAAGAAAAAAATTGATGATTCATCATCAATTTAAAAAATAGATGATGAATCATCAATTTTTTTCTTTTTTATTGGTGCTTTTTGCAATTGGTTTTAATGCGCAGGTTTCTACATTTCCTTGGACGGAAACTTTTGAAGACAGTTCGCCAACCAGAGCAAGCTGGACGCAAATATATGAAACGAATAATGTGAGCTGGACTTTTACTTCTGCCGCAACTACGGGAAGTATAGGAGTTACAGCCTTTGCGGGAACTAAATTTGCCAATTTTCCTGCAAATACGACTTCTGCTGATAAAACCAAACTGGTAAGCCCGCCTTTAAATTCTGCCGGTCTTACTTCTCCGAAAATCAGTTTCTATCTCATCAATCCGCAACAAAATGGCAATGCAAACTGGGTAAGAATTTATTATAGAATGTCTGCTACAGATCCTTGGTCAACATTGATGGGATTTCAGCCTCCTTTCGCTTCCTGGTATCTTTTTGCCAATATCGGAATGCCGCCCAATATTTATCAGGTTGCTATAGAATGTGAAAATGCTCAGGGATATTCTACATTAATAGATAATGTTACTATAAGTAATGATGTTTTAAGCAGCAAAGAAATTTCAAAGCTGTCGAATACACAGATTAAATATTTCCCGAATCCGGTAAAGGATATTCTAAACTTTAAAGGGGGTGAAAGAATACAGGAAATCAATATTTATGACGAATCAGGAAAAAAGGTTCAGGCTAATAAGGTTGAAGGTGACCAGGGAAGTATCAATGTTTCTGCTTTAAGCAGCGGAATGTATATTGTTTCAGGTCAAACTGAGAATGGAGAAATAAAAACATTTAAAATGATAAAAAAATAAAGAATAAGGTTGCATAAAAACTAAATTTTTTATAAGTCGGAGCATCTCTCCCCGGAGGTGCTTTTTAAATAATTTGTCAGATTCAGAATTTTGCTTGAAAAAACAGATTAAAATTTTATGACTTTACTGTTTTAATTAAAAATTTTAAATATTTAGCAAAAACTATAACTAATTAAACGTTTACATTTTTTAAATTCGTATAAAATTAAAATAATATGACTTTTGGAATTGAGGCGGCAAGCTATTATGTGCCTTCTTTATATTTGGAAATTAAGGATTTAGCAGAAAAAAGGGGGATTGAACCTGCAAAACTGGAAAAAGGATTAGGATTACATAAAATGGGTTTTCCTGATGTTCATGAAGATGCAGCAACATTTGCAGCTGAAGCTTTGCTGAAATTGATTAAAGATTACAACATCGATCCAAAAGAAATATCAAGAATTTATCTGGGAACAGAAAGTGCTCTGGATGCTGCAAAACCAACGGCTTCTTACGCCATGCAAATGGTTGAAAAAGTCTTAGAAGCAGAATTCGGAGAGAGATGTTTCAAAAACTGTGACGTGGTAGATATGACTTTCGCCTGTATCGGAGCAGTAGATGCTCTTCACAATTCTTTAGATTTCGTAAGAGCAAATCCTGATAAAAAAGCGGTGGTCATTGCGAGTGATTATGCAAAATATGAATTGGCTTCTTCCGGAGAATATACGCAGGGAGGAGGTGCTGTTGCTGTTTTGGTATCTTCCAAGCCAGAATTAATAGAAATTGAAAACAACTGGGGAGTAGCTACAGAATCTGTTTTCGACTTTTTCAAGCCGAGACGTCATTTTACAAAAGAAGATTTAACAAATGCTCCCGAAAGTTTCCCTGAAAAAATTGAAGTTTTTACGGATGAGCCTGTTTTTGACGGACAATATTCCAACCAATGTTATCAGGACAGAATCAGAGAAGCTTATAATCATTATAAAGAGATTACCGGAAAAAATAAACCTTATGAAACCTGGAAATACCTTATTTTCCATCTTCCTTATGCTTTTCACGGAAAAAGAGTTTTCACCGAGATTTACAGCTTAGAAAATGCTTTGTCTTATGAAACCCCTGATGAGCAAAAATCGGTTGCAAAATCTGAAGAATATATTCAGTTTATCCATGATAAAATTGAAAAATCCCAAAGGGCTTCTTCAGAAATCGGGAATATGTATACAGCTTCAATTTTCATGGCTTTACTTTCCGCATTGCAGACTTCTTTCAATGAAAATGAAGAATTAGCAGGGCAGGAAATCGGATTTTTAGGCTATGGAAGCGGTTCAAAATCTAAAGTTTTTGCCGGAAAAGTTTCGGATAACTGGAAAAATGTAGTGGCAAAATGGAATTTATTTGAAGAATTAAAAAACAGAACTGCCATCAATTTTGATACCTATGAAAAACTTCACAGAAAGCAATTAGAAGAATCTGTGAATGAGAATTATAAAGGTTTCGGATTACAATCTGTAGAATTGGAAAGTCCTGTTTTGAAAGGAGCCAGATATTACGATTATCAAGGATAATTAAATTAATAAAAACACCTCAAATTGAAATGAGGTGTTTTTTTATTCTAAAAATAAAACCTTATCCTGATAGCTTTTGGGGGTAACGCCTACCAGCTGCTTAAATACTCTTGTAAAATAGTTGGCATCCGAAAAACCAGTCTGGTAAGCCGTTTCTTTAATACTGTTCTGACTTGCCAATAATTCTTTTGCCTTATTAATTCTTTCCTGTAAAATAAAATCATTAGGAGAGGTTCCCAATTCATCTTTAAACATTTTAAAGAAATTTGATTTGCTTACATAAGCCAGTTTGGCAATACTTTCAATCGATAATTTCTGGTGAAGATTTTTTCTGATATAATCTACAGCAAAGCCGATTCTGGATTTATTCTTCACAATATTTTTCTCTACCATACTTCTCGCCTGAGTCTGCATCAGGCGGATCAAAAGTTCCTTTAAGGCGAAATCAGCCATGATATCTTTCTGGGAATTATCATCCATCGCAATTCTCATGATATTATTAGTTGCGGAAGCCAAAGACTGATTATTAAATAAAAAATATTCATCCAGCTCAATATTCCACCGGGAAGTTTCATCTACCTTAGGAAGATGATAGTTTAAATGATTTAGAGCGTTTTCAATGAATTCAGGATTCAGGCTCAAGGAAATGCATTGTGACGGCGTTTCATCAGCTTCAGGAAAATCAATCACCATTGTTTCGCCAGGTGCAACAAGTACGCTTTCTCCAGGATAATAATCAAAGTAATTGGTTTTATTATCCAGTTTCATATGTTTTTTTCCACGGAGCATTGCGGTGAATGCTATTGTTTCAAAGTGCAGTTTTACGTCAAAAGCAGCCTTGTGGGTTTCATAAATGCTAAATTCACAATTGTTTAGATTGAATTTTGTCTGATTTTCAACCAAGTGCAATAGCTGGTTTTCCCTTTTTAATTCGGGAGTTTCTAATAAAATCCTGTTATTGTTCATTTCTAAACATTTTTTATGCCCTGTTTACTCAAATATAGAAAATAATCATTTTACATAACTGTTAATGAAATAATAAAATTGCCGCTCTGAACGATTTTGATATTCTTTTGTACGATTGTGCTATACAAATGGTAGAGGTACATGTAATTTGGCAATACAGAAAATTAAACTTATACTAATATGAGCACTACAACACAACAGCAGTCAGAGACACTATTGCAGTGGCCTGAATTCAAGAACAGATACGATAATTATATTAACGGACAATTTACGGCGCCTACAAACGGACAGTATTTTGACGTTGTTTCGCCGGTTGATGGCAGAAATTTCACACAGGCAGCTCATTCTTCAAAAGAAGATTTGGAACTGGCAGTAAATGCAGCGGAAAAAGCATTTCAGACTTGGAAAGATACTTCTTCTACAGAGAGGAGTATTATTTTAAACAAAATTGCAGACAGAATCGAGCAGAATTTAGAGTATATCGCAACAGTTGAAACAATAGACAACGGAAAAGCTGTAAGAGAAACTTTAGCAGCAGATATTCCTTTGGCAATCGACCATTTCAGGTATTTTGCTTCGGTAATCAGGGCTGAAGAAGGCTCTCATAATGAACTGGATAAAGATACGGTTTCTCTTATTGTTCATGAACCTCTTGGCGTTATTGCTCAAATCATTCCATGGAATTTCCCAATTTTAATGGCAGTTTGGAAGCTGGCTCCAGCTTTGGCAGCAGGAAACTGCGTGGTTTTAAAACCAGCCGAAAGTACACCGATCTCCATTATGGTTTTGATGGAACTGATTGGCGATTTGCTTCCTCCGGGAGTTGTAAATATTGTGAACGGTTTCGGAGCAGAATTGGGAAGAGCTTTAGTAACAAATCCAAAAGTAGCAAAAGCAGCATTTACAGGTTCTACAGCTACAGGTCGTTTGGTAATGCAGTATGCAACCGAGAATATCATCCCTGTAACATTGGAGTTGGGTGGAAAATCTCCGAACGTTTTCTTCAGTTCGGTAATGGATGCCGATGATGAATTTTTAGATAAAGCGATTGAAGGAGCGGTTCTTTTTGCTCTAAACCAGGGTGAAATCTGTACCTGCCCGTCAAGATTATTAGTCCAGGAAGATATTGCAGATGCTTTCATTGCAAAAGTGATCGAAAGAGTAAAAGCGATTAAAGTAGGTAACCCACTTGATAAAACCGTAATGATGGGAGCTCAGGCTTCTAAGATTCAAAAAGATAAAATTCTTTCTTACATCCAGTTAGGAAAAGAAGAAGGTGCTGAAGTACTGGTAGGAGGTGATGTGAATTATGTTGGGGAAGGCTTGGAAAATGGATATTATATTCAGCCGACTATTTTTAAAGGAAACAACAGGATGAGAATCTTCCAGGAAGAAATTTTCGGACCAGTATTGGCTTTTACCACGTTCAAAAATGAAGAGGAAGCACTACAAATTGCAAACGATACCATTTATGGTCTTGGAGCCGGAGTTTGGACAAGAGATGCACATCAGTTATACAACATTCCACGTCATATCGAAGCGGGTAGAGTCTGGGTAAATCAATATCATTCTTATCCGGCAGGGGCGCCTTTCGGAGGTTATAAGCAGTCGGGAATCGGTCGTGAAAACCATAAAATGATGTTGGATCACTACCGTCAGACCAAAAACATGTTGATTTCATACAACAAAAACAAATTAGGTTTCTTTTAATTTTTAAATATTAGGGTGTGCCCGTTTTCCCCGTCTCGGCAACGGGGAAAAACGGTCGGGCTATCCAGGGCTTCACTTCGTTTCGGTGCTTCGCACTCTCGTTTTTCAAACGAGCCCCTTCCTATCCCTCACGCAAACAATAGTCTCCTTGCCTGAAATTCAGGTGAGCCGGAGATTTTATAAAAAATTCTTCATGATTTTAGCTAGGTGAAACGCTACAGTCTGTAGATAAAAGCTTTGCGTTAAAATAATCATCAGTTTAAAAAGAGATGATAAATATAAATTAAAAACTAATCAAAAAATCAAAATATGATTCCAAAAACAATGAAAGCTGCGGTTGTTCAAGGCTATGGACAATCTTTAAAAATAGAAGAAGTTCCGGTAAGAGAGCCCGGAAGATATGAAGTTTTGGTAAAAGTAATTGCATGTGGAGTTTGCCATACAGACTTACACGCTGTTGACGGAGACTGGCCTGCAAAGCCTAAAATGCCATTAATTCCCGGACATGAAGGAGTTGGAATTGTTGTTGCTTGCGGACCGGAAGCTCAAGTAAAAGAAGGCGATGCAGTGGGAGTTCCATGGTTGTATTCCGCTTGCGGATGTTGTGATTATTGCATTACAGGTTGGGAAACATTATGTGAAGCTCAGAAAAACGGAGGTTATAGTGTTGACGGAGGTTTTGCAGAATATGTTATTGCCGACTCACGATATGTTGGGCATTTGAAATCAAATGTCAACTTTTTGGAAATTGCACCAATTCTGTGTGCGGGAGTCACCGTTTATAAAGGGTTGAAAGAAACTGAAACAAAACCCGGAGAGTGGGTGGCTATTTCGGGAATTGGAGGATTGGGGCACGTTGCGGTACAATACGCAAAAGCCATGGGAATGCATGTTGCGGCGATTGATGTGGCAGATGACAAATTAGATTTAGCAAAAAAACTGGGAGCAGACTTAGTGGTCAATGCAAAAAACACAGATCCTGGAGAATATCTTCATAAAGAAGTCGGCGGAATGCACGGCGCATTGATTACGGCGGTCTCTCCCATTGCTTTTAAACAGGGAATCGATGTTCTGAGACGAAAAGGAACGATTGCTTTGAATGGTCTTCCTCCGGGCTCTTTTGAATTGCCGATTTTTGAAACGGTCCTTAAGAGAATAACAGTAAGAGGTTCAATTGTGGGAACCAGAAAAGATCTTCAGGAAGCTCTGGACTTTGCCAATGAAGGGTTGGTAAAGGCAACGGTAACTCCTGCAAAATTAGAAGATATCAATGATGTTTTTGATAAAATGAAAAAAGGACAGATTGATGGCAGAATCGTTCTCGATATTGCAGGCTCAAATTAAATTGTGATGAGTTTTTTAGGTTCGGCGAAATGAAATTTCGCCGAACTTTTTTAACTTTACTGTAGTCCAATGGTAAAAAAATAATAACAAAATTGGACGAAATTGAACCGTCTAAGAATTATCAAGAAGAATAAATATAACAATACGTCAACTCATACAGAGTTTTCCAATATGATATTAGGAGAAGTTTTATTTTTGAAATTCTAATTAAAAGCATAATGGGAGATTTAGTTTCAAGAGGCTTAATCCTGAATTGGTTGAAAGCCTGGTGTATATCACGTGATTTGCCTTTGCCAGTCGAATATAAATCAGGGTTTAAAGTAGATGTTGGATATCCGGATCAAAAACAACGTTATGTTTTTCTGGAACTTAATGATGATTTTTTTCAATTATCAAATGAAATTGATGATACTTGGATTTATCTTAAATTCTGCGGTTCTCCGGAAGACATAAAAGATAAGATTCCGGCAAAGTGGGAGATCCGACCTCAGGGTTACATGATGTATTGTTTTGAACCAATGAAAGCTATTCATCTTGAGCTAAGTGACAATTATAATTTAAAAGTTCAAGAATTAAATTCAGTATTTATCGCTCAGATTTTGACTGATAAGAATAAAATTGCTTCGGAAGGCCGTCTTATACTTGTTGATGATTTGGCAATTTATGATAGAATTGTAACACACGAGGATCATAGAGGTAAAGGACTAGCTACCATTCTAATGAAAGAATTGGAAAATATTGCAATCTCTAATGGTATTCGGAAGAATTTTTTAGTAGCTACCCGGCAAGGGAGGTTACTTTATGAAAAGTTAGGCTGGAAACTTTACACACTTTATACTTCGATTGTTATTGTACCTTAAAGTAGGAACAAGTAATGTCGATATTTAATCACAAAAGAAAAAATTATGCAAGCCAAAATATCACGCCTCTCAGCTACAGAAAAAGCCATAGAAGTGATCTGGGAATTAGAAAAAAAATATGGCGATTTGATGTTTTATCAAGCAGGAGGCTGTTGCGAAGGAACACAACCTCAATGTTTCGAGAAAGGAGGATTCTTCCCAAGAATGAATGATGCCATGATCGGCACCATCAACGGCCATGAATTTTGGATCGACCGAGATCTCTTCGAATATTGGAAATATTCGCATTTTACATTGGATGCTGTAGATGGTTTCGGACCGGGAGGGTTTTCTTTGGAAACACCTTTAGGAAAAACATTTAAAGTCAATTACAGATTATTCACACCTGAAGAATTACAAAACTTGGAACCTGTAAAGCGAAGTGAATAAAATCAAATCTTCACAAACCTACTCACAAACATGGAAGCTACCAATTGACCGATAGCATTCAGAACTGTAGCTAAAGGATCAACGAGTGTTCCAATAATCATCACTGCCGGAATGGCTTCCTGTGGCAATTTATAAACAGAAATCATCAACATTTCGCCAATATATCCGCCATTCGGAATTCCACCGGCCACAATACTGACAAAAACTGTAATTCCCAATGCTAAAAGTAAATTCATCGGATCAAAAAAATCTCTTCCGATGATTAAAAAAGCTACATAAATCTTAATAATTGAAGACATTGATGAGCCATTCTTATGCAAGGTTGTTCCAATCGGAATTACGATATTCGAAATTTGGCTTGGAATTCCAATTTTTGAAGCGGCCTGTAAATTAGCAGGCATTGTTGCAAAGCTACTGCAGGTACTCAAAGCGGTTAAAGTCGGATAAATAGCATTGGTCCAAAAACTTTTCACTCCATTCTGCCCTTTTGCCATAAAAGCATAGAGTGAGAAAAAGACTAAGAAATAAACAATTCCTGCAATATAGTATAGGCCTAAAGGTTTAGCGTAAAATCCAAAAAGCTGGGGTCCTAAAGTTGCCACCTGATAGGCAAAATAAGTTCCGAGACCAATTGGAGCAATTTTCATTATTAATAAAAGCAGTTCTTTCATCACTTCATACCCGGAAGCAATAAATGATCTAAATGCCGCTCCCTTTTCTCCTGCTTTTCTGGCTGAAAACCCTGTCATGAAAGCAAAAATTAAGAGCGCTAACATATTTTGTCTTGAAAAAAGCTGTGTGAATTCCCCAACCGTAAAGAACCCGACAATTCTATTTCCCCAACTGTCGTTATTCGTTGCTTCTTCAACAATTTCGTTGCTTCCGGAGACTCCGGATACAGGAAATACATAAACCGCACAAATGGTAAAAACAGCGGCTGTTAAAATAAAGAACAGAAAGGTAAAAGCCATTGTTACCATGATCTTTCCGAATTTGGATTGCTGTTCCAGTGACGCAATAGAATTGGAAACAGCAAAAAATACCAATGGAACCACACTCACAAAAAGAAGGTTCAGGAAAATATCACCTAAAGGTTTGATATAATAAACAACATCGGGGGCAACAATTCCGATAATGCTTCCAATGGTGATTCCTAGCAATAAAAGGATGATTCCTGAATAGTTTTTCAACACTTCTTTCATGGGGTGCTTTTTAATCAAAGATAGGCTTATTTTTAACATTCAGTTATATTAATTTCAGTCATAAATTCCTTAAATTTGAGTAAAAACGTTCCTATGGCGTATATAGATTACTATAAAATTTTAGGTGTAGATAAGAATGCGACGCAAGATGACATTAAAAAAGCCTACAGAAAATTAGCGAGGAAGCTGCATCCAGACTTAAATCCTGATGACAAAGAAGCCGAGCGCAAATTCAAAGAACTGAATGAAGCCAATGAAGTGCTCAGTAATCCTGAAAATCGTAAAAAATATGATAAATACGGAGAACATTGGAAACATGGGGAAGAATACGAGAAAGCTCAGCAGCAGCAAAGACAATATCAAAGTCAAAGCCAGAGCGGAAATTTCGGAGGTGGATTTTCCGGTGCTGATTTTGGAGAAGGAGAAGATTTTTCAGATTTTTTCCAGAGCATGTTTGGCGGAGCTGGAGGTGGTTTTAGTAGAAGTTCGAGAGGTAGTGCTTCAGGAAAATTTAAAGGACAGGATGTACATGCAGAGTTGAATTTAAGTTTAAAAGATGCAGCCACAACGCATCAGCAGACTTTTGATATTAATGGTAAGAAAGTAAGAATTACAATTCCTGCCGGAGTATATGACGGTCAGCAGATTAAATTAAAAGGTCATGGAAATCCGGGCTTTAATGGAGGACCGAATGGAGATTTGTATATCACTTTTACTATTCCTGCCGATCCGAATTTTGAAAGAATAGGTGATGATCTGAAAACGAAAGTTTCGATAGATTTATATACTGCTGTTTTAGGTGGTGATGTAAAAGTAAATACATTGAACGGAAGTGTTAATTTAAAAGTAAAACCTGAAACACAAAACGGAACTACAGTAAGACTGAAAGGAAAAGGTTTTCCGGTATATAAAAAAGAAGGCGAGTTTGGTGATCTGTTTGTGACTTATGAAGTGAAACTGCCGACAAATCTCACTGAAAAACAAAAAGAACTTTTTAAACAACTTAAAAATTCCTAAGTCATGAGTGAAAGAATATCGCGAGAAGAACTCGTAAAAATATACAATATTGAAGTCAGTTTTTTTGATGAACTGGTAGATTCCGGTTTGCTGCATATTCAGACTGAAAATGAAATCAGGTATCTTAGGTATGAAGATTTACCTTCTTTTGAAAGGTTTGCCAATTGGCATTACGATCTGGATATCAACCTTCCGGGCTTGGAAGTTATTCATGACATGCTGAAAAAAATGGAAGATTTAAAACAGAGGAATCGGGAATTGATGAATAAACTTTCTGCAATTAGCGATAAATATGAAGACGGATAAGGAATAATGAAGTATGGTGAAGATATTGGTAAATTGAAAATCCTATCTTTGTGCACGGAAATTAATAAGTATGAGTGAAGAAAAAGTAATTGTTTTAAAACCTAAAAGACAGGATTTCGAGGAAATATATTTTAGCGGAAATCAGGGGAGTTTGTTTTTTTCATCAACGACAAGAGGAAAAACAATTACCACAATTGTTGTAGGATTGATTTTACTGATTATGTTTTTCTTTAAAGATGATTTCACCAAAGAAAAATTTGGGATTTTATATTTTGTAAGCTTTCTGTTTTTGCTTTGTGCCATTTTTCTTTCAGTAAGCATTAATAAAGTTTCAAGGTGGAAAAAACAGGTAAACGCGTATTTAAGTAAACTTGAAAACTGCAACATATATGAAATCAGGTTTGATCAAGATTTTTTTACGGTAAATATTGATAATGAAAAAGAAACCAGTGAATGGAAAGATTTTGAGTATTTCGATAGCAATAATGAATTTATTACAGTTGAAGGGAAGTACAGCTACATGTTTCCCCGAAAATCGATGAGCGAGAAAGATTACAGCACTTTAAAACAGGTTTTAAAACAAAATATTAAAGAATAAAAATAAAACTCAGAGCAAAAATACTCTGAGTTTTATTTTTATCATGAAAAGCTGATTAATCCAGCCAGCCCATTTCTTTCATCCAATCATCATTGTAGATCTTTCCAACGTATCTTGAACCGTGGTCGTGTAGTAATACAATAATCACATCATCTTTTGTAAACTGATCTTTCATCTGAACCAGAGAAGCAATCGCACTTCCTGCAGAATATCCGCAAAATATTCCTTCTTCTTTAGCTAATTTTCTAGCATAAACAGCACCGTCTTTATCCGTAACTTTTTCAAAATGATCGATGACAGACATATCATAGTTCTCGGGAAGAATATCTTCACCGATCCCTTCAGTGATATATGTATAGGCATTTCCTAAATTTACTTCTCCTGTTTCGTGAATTTCCTTTAAGATAGAGCCGTATGTATCAACACCAATTACTTTAATATCAGGATTTTTCTCTTTGAAAAATTTTCCACAGCCTGTAATGGTACCTCCTGTTCCGGCTCCCACTACGAAATGGGTCAGTTTTCCTTCCGTTTGTTCCCAAATTTCAGGAGCTGTAGATTCATAATGAGCAGCTCTGTTGGATAAATTATCATATTGATTCACATACCATCCGTTTTCCGTTTCTTTTGCCAGTCGTTTCGAAACAGAATAGTAAGAACGCGGATCTGTAGGTTTTACGTCTGTCGGACAAACGATCACTTCAGCTCCAACGGCACGAAGAATATCACATTTTTCTTTTGATTGTTTAGAATTGGTCACAAAAATACATTTGTATCCTTTGATGATCGCAGCAAGAGCCAGTCCCATTCCTGTATTTCCTGAAGTTCCTTCAATGATGGTTCCTCCGGGTTTTAATCTTCCATCCTTTTCTGCGTCTTCAATCATTTTAAGAGCCATTCTGTCCTTTACAGAGTTTCCGGGATTGAAAGTTTCTACTTTTGCTAAAACTAATGCAGGGAAATCTTCCCCTAAAACTTTATTAAGCTTTACTAATGGGGTATTTCCTATAGTTTCAAGAATATTTTCTGCGTATTTCATAAATGTTTTATAAGCCCTGCAAAGATAGGATTTTAAATTTTAAGGATAATTAGAAGGAGAAAATGATTAGTTGTATTTAATCGCTTTAACAGGTGATATTTTACTGATCAGATAGCTAGGAATAATTAGCGCCAATCCGGAAATAATAAGGATTCCCACTGAAATGGATATAATAGCGATTGGATTCAGATCTACAGGAACTGTACTCACATAATAATTCTCAGGGTTAAGTTTGATCACTCCAAAAAACTTCTGAATCAGAATCAATCCGAGACCGATTGCGTTTCCATACAAAAGTCCGGGAATCATAATAATTAAAGTGTAATTGATAAATGTTGCTCTAATCTGAGAATTGCTTGCTCCTAAAGTTTTAAGTAAACCAATTGAATTTGTTCTTTCAATGATAAGAATCAAAAGAACCATAATGATATTGATAATCACAACAATCAGCATGATGATAATGATAAGAGCAATATTGGTGTCATAAATGCTTATCCAGTCAGTAATCTGAGGAAACTTTTCGGTGGCTTTCTCGGCATAATTTTTATAGCCGATCAATTTTTCAATTTCAGGATAGTCCTTGTCAATATCATTCACATTTTTCAGGAAAATATCGATTCCGCCCACTTCATCAGGCTTCATATCCTGAATTTTTCTTACATGATTGATGCCTCCGATAACGAACTGCTCATCAATCATCTTAATATCAGTTTTATAAATTCCAACAACCTCAAATTTTCTGTAAATTGGTTTTTGATCAACTTTAGAAAATATCGTAACAATGCTGTCTTTCAGTTTGAGGTGAAGGTCATTGGCGATTTTTTGGGAAATAGTTACTCCATGATTGTAACCTATCTCTGTAACAACGGGAGTGCGTCCTTCAATTAAGAATTTTTTGAAACGCAGACTGTCAAAATCCTTTCCGATCCCTTTAAAGATAATTCCTGCAAAATTATGTTCATTACGCATAATCCCGGTTACGGTAGCATATTTCTGTACACTTGCTACATCCGGAAGTTCCTTTATTTTCTGAAGTTGCAGTCCCTGATTATCCAGAACTGAAGTATTGTAAGAAGAATTGGATTTGGTAGATTTTATGGTGATGTGCCCGCTGAAATCCGCCAGTCTTTCCTTGATCGCTTTTTTGGAACCAAAGCCCGTAGAAACCGTAATGAGGGAAACAATGATCCCTAAAGCTACGGAAAGTCTGCCGATGAAGATGATAACCCTTGAGAGATTATTTTTGTTATCTTTGGAAAACGCTATTTTTCTAGAGAAATATAAAGGAAATTTCAAGCTTATGAATTTAGATTTCAAAATTAAAAATTTACTTCTTATTTGCCTAATTTTTTTAGGAGTATTCAATCATTATTCTTCTCAGATTCAAACAGATTTCAAAACTGGAGCGGATCAGCCGGAGCTTTATCTTCCTTTATTGAAGAATAAGACAATCGGTGTTGTGACGAATCAGACGGGACTTATGAATGATCGGACGCATTTGGTGGATTTTTTAGTTAAAAACGGGATTAAGATTCAGACTATTTTTGCTCCTGAACACGGTTTCCGTGGAGATGCAGACGCAGGTGAAAAGGTAAAAAACGGAGTAGATGTAAAAACGGGAATTCCTATTGTTTCTTTATACGGTAAAAATAAAAAACCAACTGCTGAACAATTGAAAGGCATTGATATTGTCGTTTTTGATATTCAGGACGTAGGAGTAAGATTTTACACCTATATTTCAACATTGACTTACTTAATGGAAGCAGGAGCAGAGAATAATGTTGGAATAATGGTTTTGGATCGTCCGAACCCTCATGACGGTTATACAGATGGTCCTGTTTTAAAGAGAAAATGGGCAAGTTTTGTAGGAATGCATGAAGTTCCTGTTGTGTATGGTTTAACGATAGGGGAATATGGAAAAATGGTAAATGGAGAAAAATGGCTAAAAAATGGAGTCCAGGCAAAATATACTGTGATTCCAATGAAAGATTATCATAAAAAACAGCGTTACCCGATTTTAGATAAGCCTTCACCAAATTTGCCGAATGATAAAGCCATTAATCTGTACCCAAGTTTATGTTTTTTTGAGGGAACACAGGTATCTGTAGGAAGAGGAACAGACTTACCGTTTCAGATTTACGGTTCACCATGGACTCCTAGTTTATCATATCAATTTACTCCAAAACCTAATTTTGGAGCAAAAGATCCATTTTTAAACGGAAAATTATGCTATGGAGAAAATCTTTCTGATTATAAAACCGATTTAAGAGCACTAAACTTAGAATGGGTCATTAAAGCTTATAAAAACTATAAAAACCCTGAATTGGATTTTTTCCTTAAAAACTTATGGTTTGATACCCTGGCTGGAACAGATGAGCTGAGAAAGCAAATCATTGCTGGAAAATCAATTGGTGAAATTAAAGCATCATGGAAATCTGATTTGGAAGATTTTGAAAAGATAAGAACTAAGTATATCCTTTACGAAAATTAATAAAAAAGGTCACTTGTAAATTTGCAAGCGACTTTTTTATTAATCAAAATCCTGGGGCGGATTTTTATCATTTTTTCCTTTATTCATAATAAGAAGACCAATTGTTAGTCCAATTACTCCTGCCGAGGCAGTCATCAAGGCCCGTTCTATTTTATCAGCTTCCTGATTTCCCAAATAATTCATCAAGAACAGAATCACGAAAGTGAACACGCAAACCAGGATATGATTTCTTCCGAATAATTTCATACAGAATTATTTTAATTTATAAGAGATCATTATGCCACCACGATAAGGAATAATTTCCCCGCTTTTATTATAATTTTTAGCACGATCATATCTTTCTTTTTCGTCGGTTCCACGAACATAACCTTTATAAAAATCTTGAGAATGTCCTACAGTTGCATATAATTCCATATTCCATCTTTCTGAAAGGTTAAATTGATAACCGGCAGTAATTCCTAAAAGAATTGAATATCCCTTTTGATAAAGTTGAGAACTTATGTATTTAGTAGGTAACATTGTTTCTTGGTCGTAATGGATGTCGTCATTCCAATAGCTCCATTTTTGTAATGTAAAAGCAGATACTCCAATGTTTGCTCCTACAAACCAGTGTTTGAATGCTTCATCAAAGTAATATCTACCTTCAAACGAAGCAGAGTAATACTGGAGTTCATGTCCTGCAAAGGATTTCCACGGAGAGATAAAAACATCCCCTTGTAATGTTATTTTTTTGTTTAATTTATGTTCAACTCCCACATTTACAATGCCAATAGGAATGAACAGCGCATTTCCTTTTATATATACTTTTGTTTCAGATTTTTGTTCAGGTACTTCAGTTGTTTGTGCGCTTATTGTATGTAAAGCAAATAATCCAAATAAGGAGATTAGAATTTTATTTTTCAAGACTTTATTATTTGATTTGTTTTAATAATTCTTCTGCAAGACTGGCGTCCTTGTTATTTTGAACAGCTATATTTCTGGACATTTCAGCGAAGCTTTTGGCAGGCCCTGTGTTTCCGGTTAAAAAATAAATTTTTGCCAGAATATAAGTGTTTTCAGATGTTTCACCACGCATTACAGATTGTTCCGCCCATTCAGCTGCTTTTTTTAGTGAGAGCTTGTTTTTTACATGTTCAGAAAAAATCCATGCTGCTTTTAAAAGTTCATTAGGATCAAATGAATCTGTTTTTTTATAATATTCCAGTGCTGTTTTTTCATATTCCGCAAAGTTAGCCGTCTGTTCGTAATAGGCTAATTTGGTCTGATTTAGTTTTGTTAGTGCTTCTTCTTTACCAACTAAAGGTTCGGCAGTTTTCATGAAGTAATCCTCATTAATCTGCTTGTTTTTTTCATCTATAGACTGTGCTACAACTTTAGATAAAACGAGTTGATGATCAAAATCTGAATAGGTTTTCTCGGGTAAGAATTTAATCACTTCCGCTTTTCTTGAAACAAATACTTTGTAATTAGGATCTTCTGTAGATTTTAAAAAATATAATAAATAACCAATTTCGTCTTTAGTAAGCTCTTCTGTTTTTTTCTTGTTTTCAAAATATCTTTCGGATGCTTTTTTAGCAAATTCAAAATCAGAAGTTGAGTTGAGTTTAATAATATTAATTAAAAATTCAGGATCTTTCTCTCCTTTAGCAAATCTTTCTTTTAAGGAACCTTTAGCGTTGTTGGGAGAATTGACATCTTGTGCCATGAGGAGGAACATGCTTTCTTCCATGTATCCATAGTTTTGAGAAACCAGCTCTCCGTCACCGTTTAAAAAAAGATAAGTAGGGTATGAACGGACACCAAATTTAGTGGCAACTTCTCTTCCTTCCCCTTTTTCCATATCGATTCGGGCATTTACGAAATTCTTGTTGAAAAAGTCACCTACTGATTTTGTAACAAAAACATTTTTCTCCATCATTTTGCAAGGTCCGCACCAAGAGGCATAAGCATCTATAAAAACCAATTTTTTTTCTTTTTTTGCTTTTGCTACTAAATCTTTAAAAGGAAGTTCCTGAAATTGAATTCCATCCTGAGCGAAGCTAAAAAAAGAAATAAATATAAATAGTCCGGTAACGATACTTTTCATTTTCAATTTGGAATTTAAAAAAGCGAAGATACTTATTTTAAATGAATGTAAATTGATACTAAAAACAAAAAAACCATCTCATTTG
>JBCNMJ010000092.1:0-16283 GCA_039594975.1 Chryseobacterium sp.
TACTGTTGGTGCAGTAGGTGGTGCTATTGGTGGCCTAGGAGGAGTAGTTGGTGGTGTTGTAGGTGGCGTAGTAGGAACAGTTGGCGGTGCTGTTACAGGTACTGTTGGTGTTGTAGGAACTACATTATGCAATGTTCAGTGCGTTGTTAACGGTATTGTTACGATCAAAGTACTTGCTTGCGGATCTACTTGTTAAGAAAAAATTAAGTTTAGTATGGTATAACCGCTCTTTAAAAGAGCGGTTTTTTATTATTAAAATTTAAGACACATTCTTTAGAAATAATTACGACAAATTCTTTTTCAAATAAGCTTCTGAGAAAGGTTATTTGAGCTCCTGAGAAAAGCAAAAGAAAACATTACTGTTTATTTTTGTTAACTTTAATCATTAATTTTTAACAATGGATCAAACAGAAGCGTTACAAACTATAAGTTATTCAGGTATTTTTCTATCCTGCTTTTCTGAGGAAAGCACAAAATGTATCCATTCTACACCGGAACACGTTCTGGTCTATCTATATTCCGGTGAACAGATCATTGAAGACAGAAATAAAACAATAAAACTGAAAGCAGGAGAGTGTGCCCTGATCCGTAGAGATCACAGATTGAAAATGTATAAAAACGGTAAAGGAAATGATTTATATAAAGGCATTTCCCTCACTTTCAAACGAAATATTCTTCGCGAATTCTACAGTAATTTGAACAAGAACGAAATTCCAAAAAATATCAATATTTCAGATACCAATGTTTTTAAAATAAATCCTGATACGGCAATTACAAGCCTCTTCCAGTCATTGACCCCTTATTTCGACAGCAATGTAAAACCTACAGAAAGCATCACCCATCTCAAATTGCTGGAAGGAATTTATGCATTATTAAATACCGATGAGCAGTTTTATCCCGTATTATTTGATTTTACCGAACCCTGGAAGGTTGATATTTTAGAATTTCTAAACGACAATTACATGGATGATCTTTCAATGGAACAGATCGCTTCATTTACAGGACGAAGTTTAGCAACTTTTAAAAGAGATTTTAAAAAAGTCAGTAATCTTACCCCACAAAAGTGGATTATGAAAAAGCGGCTTGAAATGGCTTATATTAAACTAAAAGAAGAAGGAAAAAAAGTACACGAAGTTTATTTTGAAGTAGGTTTTAAAAATCCTTCTCATTTTTCAACGGCTTTTAAAAAACAGTATGGCTTGGCGCCTTCGGAAATTTAATTTTTTATTTATCGGAAGACATTTCATTTTTTATTTTTTCTCTGTGCTGCATTCCCCATTTTGTAAGCGCTCCGACAACTTCTTCCAAAGTTTCGCTGTAGGGAAGCAGTTCATATTCAACACTTACCGGATAGCCTACCGCGACTTTCTTAATAATAAATCCGTTCAGTTCCAATTCTTTGAGCTCATGAGAAAGCACTCTCGCAGAAATTCCTTTTACCTGTCTCTGAATTTCGGTAAATCTTTTGTTTCCTCTCGCCATCGCGATAATGATCATTAGTTTCCATTTTCCGCCAATTACATATAATGCATCCGAAACTGCCATTAAAATAGTATTGCATTCTTCTGTAAATGCTTTTGTATCTATTTGATTTTCTTCTTTTTTTGCCATAAGATAAGGTGTTTGTTAGTCACTAACCTTTTGGTAACAACTAATAAATTGTAAGTAAATATACTATAGTTTTGTCATGTAAAACAATTAAATAAAATTTAAAGTTATGACAACAGAAATTTTTAAAATTAAAGCAGAATTAAGAAATCTAATTGATGCTTATGCAATCTTAGGTGATGAAAAAAAGATCTCGGAACAAATGCAGTTATTCACGCCGGATGCTTCATACAAAGTTTATATGGGAGATTTTTTAGCTGCAGATGTTGCAGACCGAGTTAGTCTTGAAAAAGAATTTAATGGTCATGCAGCTCTTGTAAAAATGTATTTTACACTTAACGGGCAGCATATTGTAGAAATACATGGTGATACAGCAAGAGGAGTTTCATTTTCCCAAATTAAAATGGTACGCGAAACAGATGGGAAAGAAAATATTACGGATTATAGCGTAAAATATGAAGATCAATACGTTTTGCAGGATGGTAAATGGCTGATAAAAGAACGTACCGGATATTTTATCATTGTAGAAACAAGAGCACTTGCGTAAATTATTGATTTAAAGTCTAAATTTAAAAGAATCAATTTAACATTTATTTAGTAAACTGAGCTTTTCAGAAAACTAAATTGAGCCTCGCAGAAAGATTACTGTGAGGCTTTCATTTTAATTTTGTATTAAAGAATTAAAAATGGTACAAAAAGATAAATTCGGTGAAAATATTTTTACAAAATTATTGAACGGCGAAACGATTTTACCTGATCATCCGCAGATTGGCAGACTAAGAGAAGAAGCTTATAACACAAAAAAACTCCTGATAAAAATGAATAATTCCTTCGATCCCGAGGAAATTTCAGAATTGTTGGGAAAGATAGTAGATCAAAAATTAGAAAATGTTGACGTATTTACGCCGATCTATATCAATTACGGAAAAAATATTAGCATAGGAAAAAATGTTTTTATCAATTTCGACTGTATTTTTCTTGCATTGGGCGGAATAACGATTGAAGATGATGCTCTGATTGGACCTAAAGTAAGCCTTATTACAGAAAATCATCCATTAGAACCTGAGCAAAGAAAAGGCTTAGTCGGTAAATCTATTCACATTAAAAAAAATGCATGGATTGGCGCCAATGCAACTATTTTACCGGGAGTAACTATCGGAGAAAATGCTGTAATTGCTGCAGGAGCAGTAGTTTCGAAAAATGTTCAAGATAATACGATTGTCGGAGGTGTTCCCGCAAAAATACTTAAAGTTATTTCTTGAAAAATAAATCTAAATGTCTAACAAAGTTACATCTATCAGTATATTATTTCTTTTACTGATGTATTGCAGCTTTATTAAAACCCAAAATAAAATGAATACAGAAATTCCAAAAATAAGCGATTTTCCTACAGGAGAAGAAAATACAGGGTACGCACAATATTTCACAGGAAAATCATGGCTTGCTCCATTAACCAAAAACAATGATCTTAACGTTCCATTATCCAATGTGACGTTTGAACCGGGAAGTCGAAACAATTGGCATAGTCATACTGGCGGACAACTTTTAATCGTAGTGGGCGGAGAAGGATTATATCAGGAAAGAGGGACACCTGCAAGGCATTTAAAAGCCGGAGATATCGTTGAAATTGCTCCAAATGTAGAGCATTGGCACGGTGCAACTTCTAAAAGCTGGTTTTCTCATCTGGCGACAAACGGAAATCCGGAAACAAACGAAAATAAATGGCTGGAACCCGTAACAGATGAAGTATACCATGAAGCCAATAATCAAATAAAAAAATAATGAATACGGAAAAGTGGAAACTCAACACCTTGCTTTTTATGTTCTTTTTAATGACAACATTCATGAATGCACAAAATAAAATAGATCTGAATATTCAGCAACAAAGTCTTGTTAAAATATCAGCATCAGCAGCTACCGGAAATCTTGACCAGCTTAAAGTTCAGTTAAATGCAGGACTTGATAACGGAATTACGATTAATGAAATCAAAGAGGCATTGGTACAGCTTTATGCTTATTGCGGCTTCCCAAGAAGTTTGAATGCTATTAACACTTTTAAAACAGTTCTGGATGAAAGAAAAATCAAAGGAATACTCGATGAGGAGGGCAAAAAAATAATCCTTGAAAATAATCCGCCAGATAAATACGAACAGGGAAGAAAGGTTCTTGAGCATCTGACCAACACACCACAATCTAAACCAGCATCTGGATTTGGAGAATTTGTTCCGCGAATTGATACTTTTCTAAAAGAGCATCTTTTTGCCGATATTTTCGCCAGTGATGTACTAAGCTTTCAGCAAAGAGAATTGATTACAATTTCTGCTTTAGCATCAATGGAAGGTGTGGAATCCCAATTACAGGCGCATCTCAATATGGGAAAAAATACAGGAATAACAGAGGAACAACTGTTTCAAATTTCAGATTTAATCCAAAATACGGTCAATAAAGCTCAAGCAGAGGCTATGAGAGAAACTATTAATATCATTCACTTCAAATAAAATGAAAAACATAAAATTATTATCAATAGCAGCAATGCTTCTGTTTACACAACAAGCATTCAGTCAGACAAATTCAGAATCAACAAAAATGAATAATACAACAGAACATTATACATTCCCGTTAAGTGATAAAGTTATCAGAAAAGCAGTTACCTTCAAAAACCGCTACGGAATAACGCTTTCCGGAGATTTATACCTTCCAAAAAATGCTGAAAATAAAAAACTGAGCGCGTTAGCAATTAGTGGGCCTTTTGGTGCCGTGAAAGAACAATCATCCGGACTATATGCCAATCAAATGGCGGAAAGAGGTTTTGTGGTAATTGCGTTTGATCCGTCATATACAGGAGAAAGTGGAGGAGAGCCTCGTAATATTGCCTCTTCCGACATCAATACTGAAGATTTCAGTGCTGCAGTAGATTTTTTAGGGCTCCAGAAAAACGTGGATAGAAATAAAATTGGCATCATTGGGATTTGTGGTTTCGGAGGGTTTGCATTGAACGCAACAGCTATTGATAAACGTGTAAAAGCCGTAGCAACAACAAGTATGTATGATATGCCTAGAGTTACTTCAAAAGGTTATTATGATAAAGTTACTCTGGAAGAACGTACAAAAATTTTGGAACTGATGGGGCAACAACGCTGGAAAGATGCAGAATCCGGAAAAACTGAATTGGGACCACGTTCTAATCCGGAAAAACTAAAAGGCGATGAGCCTCAATTCATTAAGGATTATTTTGATTATTATCGAACACCGAGAGGTTTCCACGAACGATCAATCAATTCAAATGGAGCCTGGGCTGCAACTAATGGATTTTCCTTGATGAATATGCCCATCCTTACTTATATCAAAGAAATTTCTCCAAGACCGGTTCTAATTATTGCCGGAGAAAATGCACACTCAAGATATTTCAGTGAAGATGCTTACAAAATGGCTGCGGAACCAAAAGAATTAATGATTATTCCCAAAGCGGTTCACGTTGACCTATATGATAAAGTTAATATTATTCCTTTTGATAAACTGGAAAGCTTCTTTAATGAAAATTTAAAATAATGAGAAACCCTTCTTTAAAATCATTAAAGAAGGGTTTAATTTATTAAGATTTGCCTTATTGTTAGCTTTCTATAAACTCCAATAAATCTTTATTAATAGTTTCGTGCTCTGTAGTTGGCATTCCGTGAGGGAAACCAGGATAAGTAATTAACTTTCCGTTTTTCAAAAGTTTTGCAGATTTGATGGCAGAATTTTCGATAGGCACAATCTGGTCATCTTCACCGTGAAGAACTAAGACCGGAATATCAACAGCTTTCAAATCTTCCGTGAAATCTGTTTCAGAAAATGCTTTGATTCCATCATAATGAGCCACAATACCACCCATTAATCCTTGTCTCCACCAGTTTCTTTGGATTCCTTCTTTTACATTGGCACCTTCTCTGTTGTATCCATAGAAAGGGAATGTAAGATCAAAATAAAACTGGTTTCTGTTGTTCAAAGTCTGATCCCTGATATTGTCGAAAACCTCAATAGGAACTCCGTCCGGATTACTTTCGCTTTTTACCATTATCGGTGGAACCGCACTAATTAAAACTGCTTTTTTAGCTCTTCCGTTAGCATATTTGTTAACGTAGCGGATCACTTCACCACCGCCTGTTGAATGTCCGATGTGAATTACATCTTTCAGACCTAAGAATTCAACCAGCTCTGCTGCGTCAGAAGCGTATTGCTCAATCGTGTGATTATAAATATTCTGGCTGGATCTTCCGTGACCTCTTCTGTCGTGAGAAATCACTCTATACCCTCTCTGAAGGAAGAAAATAACTTGCGCATCCCAATCGTCTGAAGATAATGGCCATCCGTGATGAAACATCAATACTGGTCCTTCGCCTTGATCTTTGTAAAAAATTTCTGTTCCGTCTTTTAATTTTAGTGTGCTCATAATTTACTTTTTTTTGTTGTGATTAATATTTTGTTGTCTTAATTCTTTAGCAAATGTAGGTCGGCTAAATTCAATTTATCTTAACCTAAGTTAAAATTGTTCATTTGATATAAAATTATTTGGACAGTAAAAACTGCTTAAGAGTCCTTTTGTGGTTAATCAACCGCATTCTCCCGTATCAGTTGAAGCAAATCCATCGCACTTCCGTTGAATTTATTACCGTTAACGAAGAATGAAGGTGTTCCGTTCACACCGCTCATAATTCCGCTTTCAAAATCCGAATCTACTTTATCTTCCAGTTCAACTTTCTGAATATCTGTTTTGAACTGAGAAACATTTAATCCTATTTTTTCTGCAAGCTCAATTAAAAAATTTTCATTCAGAGATCCCTGATTTTCGTAGATCGCATCGTGCATTTCCCAGAATTTTCCCTGAAGATTGGCCGCTTCAGCTGCGATTGCGGCAGGTCTTGCGTATTGATGCATTTCCGACAAAGGAAAATTCCTGAAAACAAATTTTACCTGACTTCCGAATTCTTTCATTAATTCTTTCAAAACAGGATAAGCAGCTCCGCAATACGGGCACTGATAATCACCGTATTCTACAATCACAAGGTCGGCATTGTCGTTACCCTGGGTGTGGTCAGTTTTACTGACAGATGGTTTTAGTGACATAATTATTTTGTGTTAAGGTTTTCTAAAGCTTCTAATATTCCGTCTGCGCCGGGATTAACAGCGGTAGGAGACAGGTAGCTCCATTCGATGATGCCATCTTTGTTGATAACAAACAATGCGCGTTTACATTCTCCTTCTTCTTCATCATAAACCCCATATTGTCTTGCTGTTTCTCCTTTGGCTTCAAAGTCTGCCAACAACGGAAAATGCAGGTTTCGGGATTGTGAAAATGCGAGATGACACCATTTGCTGTCCACAGAGATTCCGAAGAGTTCTGCATCATATTTATGGAAGAATTTCAAAGTTTCGTTGTATAAAGCCATTTGGTCACTGCAAACCGGGCTCCAGTCTGCGGGATAAAAGGCAAGAATAACATTTTTTCCTTTAAATTCAGATAAGGTAATTTTCTGGTCTGGTGTTGCAAACAATGTAAAATCGGGAGCAACAGTGCCTTTTTGTAACATAATATTTAGTTTTTGGGTGTTATTGAATTGAAAATTAATCTTCTACAAGTTAACAATAAAACTGCAGGTAAAAGCAAAATCCAGTTTTTCAATATGCTTAGTAAGAAGGGAGCCGTCACAGCGCCTGACAAAAATCCCATCCACAAAAGCAAGAGATGGATTGCATTTTCTTTAGCCTCGTTCTTCTCATTTTCATCATCACTCATCGTGAATATTGCCATATTTTTGGCAAGGCTGTTCAATGTTCCCGTTACAAAATCTGTATTTACTTTCAGGTTTCCAACAGTCGTTACAATCGTATTCATCATTCCCATTGCAAAACCTATGATGGCAATCGAAGGAATCACAGGGATTTGACGGTAATAATTCATAAAAGTATAAAGCATCAAAATTCCCGAAACAATATAAAAAATGATGCTTTTAATCCTGCATTTCTTCCATAATGATAAACAGGTTCCTGCATAAATTCCCATCAAAAAACTTCCAATTACCGTAACTGATGTGATGATAACTCCGAATTTCTCACTGGAAAAAGCCGCTCCCAATTGCGTGGTATTTCCACTCATAAAGGAAACATAGGTTTTCCATTTGATCAATCCCGTTGCGTCGATATATCCTGCGATGAAGGCTAAAAAGATGGCCAATTTCTCCTGTACTTTAATTTCGTCGGAAGACAGAAGAGATTTTTCCGCAATCAAAACTGTTATTTTTTAGGTTGAATAAATACTTTCTTCGAAGGGAATTTCTCAATTTCACCTTCCTTCAAACCAAAGTTCGTTACGACAACATCCTTCGGGTTTCCGGCCAGCCACTCGCTCAGATCAATGGATTCATACGTTCCGCTGTTGAATCCAATCAATACTTTGCAAACCGTATCGCCTGTATTTTTGATATAATGTCCGGCTCCCATCGGAACATAACCGACATCACCAGCGTTAAACTGCTCCGTAACAATCGTACCTTCCGCCAAGAAAACCGACATCTCGGCCTGTCCGGAAATAAAATACTGCCATTCATCAGCATTCGGATGCCAGTGCATTTCTCGCAAAGCGCCAGGTTGAAGCTCCAGAACAGAACCTGCCATTGTTTTGCTGATGGGGAATTCTTTACTTGTCACCAGTCTCTGCAAACCACCTCCGGGAATAATTCTCGGCTGCTGAGAATGCAATGGGTAACGGTGAAGATTGGTTAATTCGATATCAGATTCTTCAGGTCTTGCTGTGGCATTGAAAGATAATTCATCCGGAACAATTCCAGCTGCGAAATACGCTTCTTTTTGTGGTAACGCTGCCACTTCTTCAAGGGTTAACCCTAAGTTCTGAGCGGCAATTTCCGGCGGCACACTGGATACAAAATCTGTAACGCTGAAGGTGTGATCTTCAGAAAAATTACCGTTATCAAAAATCAGAATGAAATGGCATTCTTCCGTTCCTGTCGCCTGGATCGAGTGACCATACCCTTTTGGAAAATACCATACATCTCCCGGCTCAAAATTATCTGTATAACTTTTTCCGTCCGGATGAATGATCGTGGTACGAACCGTTCCCGAAATTACATATGCCCATTCTGCAGCGTTGGCGTGCCAGTGAAGTTCTCTCATACTTCCCGGTTGCAGTCTCATAGAAACTCCGGCAATACCGATAGAAGCGGGGAAATCTTTTACAGAAGCTCCTCTGGTTGTTCCACCGTCGTTGGTACGGGGCGTTTGTTTTTCTAACTCGTATTTGAAGCTTAAAGTTGAAGTATTCATCATATTATTTTTTAGTGATTATCTTTTGTTCTTAATTTCTATGGTAAAGCTACTTCCGAATTGGCAAATTTTAAAGCATCATTCGGTGAACGGGCAAAATCACTCGTTGAATTTTATGATGGAATAGACAATGTATTGTTGTAGATGAAATTAAAAATTGTTTGATTACAAGCAAGGTTGTTTTAAACAAAAAAATCACTGGATGAACCAATGATTTTAATAATGTTGATTTTAAAAAGGCTGATTGTATTTGCCCGTCAATGCCTTGTTTTCGATACTTTTTGCAAAGTTAGGTGTTTCTTCGTGGTTGTGGGCGTCGGAAGCGGCTTGTCTTGAGGCAGCGGCATCAGCAAGATTCACATTTTGCTCTTTCAGATATTCGAACATTTCGGGTGTTGCGGTTGCGTGAATTTCGTTGGTGTACAAAGTCGTGTTTTCATCAATTTTTGTCGCTTTCAATTCCCATAAAACCTGAACTTTCGTTCTTCCGTTTTTCGTAATAGAATCGGAGATTGATAACATTCTGCAGTAATCCGGACGATACACCGTGGCTATATAATGCTGAACCATCAAAGCATCTCCGATTGTTTCAACATTTAGCGAAACTGGTTCGCCGTCAAAAGTAGTAGAAATAGCTGCTCCGATGTGCTGTGTTGAGCATCTTTGATATTCGGCATCGGGTAAGTTTAATAACCAATCTGCAATGTTAACTTTTTCGAATGGTGCATTGATAATAGCGGTTACACTTGAGTGAGACAGTGCGTTTTCTGGTGTTTGTAGAATTTCCATAATGTTTTGATTTTAATTGTTTGTATTAATCGATGATGTAAAGCTACAGGCAACTTAATGGAAAATCAACTGGAGTTCGGTGAACAGGCAGAAAGTATCGTTGGATGCGTACTATATTTATTAATGAATAAAAAGAAATAGTAAACAACTTTAATATAGTTTGTCATTCCTAAGAAATCTCAACAAAGTATTTAAAATAATAATTTAGATTCCTTAGGAATGACAAAAGCGAAAAGCCTTTACTATAAACAAAAAAAAAACACTGCATTTTACAGTGATTCTTATGTGATTAATATTATTTAAAAAGCCATTTTCTAATCAGCTTTGTATAATTGGGCATTACAACGAAAACCATTAGAAAAACAATACATCCTGAAATCAGAAGTCCGTCTGAATAATGATTTGCAGGGATTTTTAACAACCTTAAAAAGGGGAGAAGTACCAATGGAACCAACAGTGACAAAGGATAAATGGCCGACCAGGTTACCAGAAACTGTTTCCATCGCACAGGAATCTTTGTTTCGGTTTCGGTTTCAAAAAGAAAATCTAGCCCGGATCTTATTTTGTAATTGTCATTTTTACGAAACAGCGGATTGGCTTTTTCGATGAGTTTTTTTCTGTCGTCAGATTCTATCCATTTTTTGAGATTTTCAATAGTGTCAAACCGAATAATTACCGTGTAAATAAACGTAAGATGGGGAATCGGACGCACAATCTGATGGTCAATAAAACCTTCTGAATGCTTTGTGAGCGGAACAATCTGCTCCAGCCATTTTTCGTATTCTGCCTCTTTGCCGTCTAAAACGTGATGGGTAATTACAACCGATGCGCCTTGAGTTTCCATACTCTTAATTTTAAATGAATGATTTAAAAAGCTCTTTTATACTGCCACGGAATCTCAACTTCCAATTCCAATTCTTTCGCGGAATGTAAGGCAAAATAAGGGTCACGCAAATGTTCTCTGGCGATAAAAATCAAATCTGCCTCATCATTCACGATAATATCATTTGCCTGAACAGCTTCGGTAATCATCCCGACCGCACCTGTTGCAATCCCGGTCTGTTGTCTGATAGCTGATGAAAACGGAACCTGATAATTAGGAAAAACACGGTCTTTGCTGACGTTGGCAAATCCACCGCCTGAAGCCGTGATAAGATCGACACCGTTTTCCCTGAGAATTTTTGCGAGAATAATACTGTCATCCAAAGTCCACGCATCCGGTGTTTCCAGATAATCGACCGCCGAGATTCTCACCAAAAGAGGCATTCCGTCAGGAATTGATCTTCGTACTTCGCCAACAGTTTCTACCAGAAAACGGATTCTGTTTTGCAGACTTCCGCCATATTCGTCATTTCTTTTATTAATGACTGCGGAATAGAACTGGTGGAAAAGATAACCGTGACCGGCGTGCAGTTCTATGGTGTCAAAACCTGCTTCTACAGCTCTGTGTGCAGCTTCTACAAATTTTACTTTCAACTCCTGAATTTCATCAACCGTTAATTCCTCAGGAATCACACCGTTCATTTCTGTAGGCGAAGAGGATTTTACAGTCCAGCCACCTTCTTCTTTAGGAAGTGGCTTCATTTTTTCGTTGGGATGTTTCAGGCTTCCTTTTCCACCGGAGTGCCAGAGTTGCATTCCTATTTTTGCATCCTGCTCGTGTACAAAATCGACAATGTTTTTCCACGCATCTTTCTGCTTGTCATTCCAAATTCCGACGTCGCTCAGAGTGGCTAAACCTTCGGGAGATATAGCAGTGCATTCGGTCATTATCAAGCCTGCTCCGCCCACAGCTCTTCCACCAAGATGGACAAGATGCCAATTTCCCGGGATACCGTTTTTTGCACTGTATTGTTGCATTGGTGATACCACGATTCTGTTTTTCAGGGTCAGCTGGCGCAGGGTTAAAGGTGAGAATAAGTTCATTATATTTTAGATTTATAGTGATTGTAAAAATAATTTGCTTTCATCAAGTGATTTCAGCAAAATATTTTCTGTTTCTTCCAAAGTCAGTTTCGATATTGGATTTTCGTTGTTGGTTAATTCCAAAATGTTGAGTTTTTCCTCTAATAATGGTAGTAATCCCATTATGGCAACACTTGATTTTAGGTCGTGTGCTCTTAATTTCAGCAATTTAAAATCTTTGTTTTCATATCCTAATTTCAGTTCCTGCAAATGAATCGGAACTTTATCCAAAAACTGTAATGTCACTGTTCTTTCAAAATCCTTATCTCCATTGCTGATGGATTTCATATAAGTAAGGTCTATGAACTCATAGCCAGAAGTGATTTCTGTAGTTTGTGTTTCAATTTTTTTCGCTCCTTTTAATCCGAAATTTGAAATTAGCTTAAATAGTTCTTCCTCATTGATAGGCTTGGAAATATATTCGTTCATTCCGCGGCTCATACATCTTTCGCGTTCTCCCGCCAATGCGTGCGCTGTCATTGCGATAATCGGAACATCGAGATTTAATTCTTCACGGATTTTTTGTGTTGCAACGTAACCGTCCATCTGTGGCATCTGGATGTCCATTAAAACCAGATCACAATCATTATTTTTGAGATATTCTACTGCTTCCAGACCATTGTTTGCAGTGTCGAAATCAATGTTCCATTGCGACAGAAGATGCCTCATCAGACTTTGATTGATCGCATTATCATCTACGATCAAAACTTTCAAAGGTATATTGGATCTGTCTTTGAAATACTGTATATCTACTGCAGGAGTTACGTTAATCTGTTCTTTCGCAATGGCATAAGGAATGAAGAAATGGAAAGTCGTGCCTTTTCCCTGTTCGCTTATCACTTCAATATCTCCGTTCTGCAATTGAATTAAACTTTTCACAATGGATAATCCAAGTCCGGTACCGCCATAATTTCTCGTTGTTGAATCTTCACCCTGGTTGAATCTTTCAAAGACTTCACTAAGTTTTTCTTTATCGATTCCAATTCCGGTATCTGAAACTTTAAAACCGACAATGACTTCATTTTCTGTCTGTTGTTTATTGTAAATTTCAACAGTAATGCTACCTTGATGGGTAAATTTAATGGCATTTCCGATGAGATTGACCAAAATCTGGGTGAGTCTCGTTGCATCTCCATTCAAAGTGTCGGGAATAGATGGATCTATCTTGCTGGAAATCGTTAATCCTTTTTCTTTAGCCCGTTCCACAAAAAATGTTTCGACAGAATTCACCAATCCATTTATGCTGAATATTCCTTTGGTAATGCGCATCATTCCGGCTTCGATTTTGGATAAATCCAGGATATCATTGATAATAGCCATCAGATTTTCCCCTGAGCGTTGAATAGATGATACAAATTCTTTTGAAGTCTCATCCAATGGTCTTTTCTGCAAAAGGTTGGTAAAGCCCAATATTCCGCTCAGTGGTGTTCTGATTTCGTGGCTCATATTAGCTAAAAAATTCTCTTTGGTCTGTGCGGCAACCGAAGCTTTTTTCTCCGCAACATCCAATTCCTGGATCAGCAATCTCTGGCGTTTAAACTGGCGAAGAATATGATAGCCAACGATGGATCCGCTTAAAATCAAAAGAATCAGCAAGGAAATATCATACAATCTGGCTTTCTGTCCCATTTCCTCGTTTTTTTTGCTGAGATCTACCATATGAAGTTTACGGCTTTCATAGATCTTGGCGGTGATAGAAGTGATTTCGTTCGATATTTTTCTGGCTCTTGGATTGGCAATGGAAGTCTGATCATCCATATTTCCGAGGGTATGATAACGAAGCAATAACTTGTCCTTCGTTGTTTTTTTGTCCATTGCGAGGACGCTCAATCGGTGAATTAATCTTTCTTCTTCCGCATCGGCATTGTCTTTGGAAAGGGAATCCAGAAAGTTTTCTATCTGGCTGATCTTTTGGTCGATTCCTTCAAGGTGAGTGGTGTCATTGGTCGCAATGGAAGCTCTGATTCTGCTTTCTACGCCTAAAATATCACGGTCGATTTCGCGCAAATGGTTGCTCGAACGTAATTCGTTGAGAAGCTTATTGTTGTTACGGATAAGCTCCTTCGTATTTTGGGCTGAATTGATCTGAACTGCAATCAATAGGAGAGACCCCGCAATAAATGTGAGAATAATGAAGTAACTGAATCTCCTGTTGTTCATTACTGAAGATATCTTTTTCATAAGTCTATTATGTTGACTTTAAAATTATTGTTGACCACCCCGTCAAAAATTCTTCGAATTTTCGCCCCCCTCCAAAGGAGGAGAATTTTTGCGTTGCAATTGGAACGGCGAATTGTTGCAGCCCGGCTTGAGCGGAGCTCTTTTTGTCATTGCGATTGCTGAATAGTTCAACAGATTGCTTCACTTCGTTCGCAATGACAAAAAAGCGGGAGCGGAAGGCGGATTAAGCTGCCCAAATCCTAAAAAACATTCATTCTCGTATTGAGTGCTTTTCTGTATGCATCTGCAACAGGAATGAATTTTCCATTAATCATAATTCCGCCGTCCTGAAGCGTATCAATTTTACCGACAGAAACGATGTAAGACCGATGAACTCTGATGAAATGATCTTTCGGTAGACGTTCTTCCGCCGTTTTCATCTTGCCGTGGATGGCAAACATTTTTTCTCTTGTATAGAACTTAACGTAGTCGCCCATTGCTTCTGCATACAAAATATCATCCAGTTTCAGGCGTCTTGTAATATTGGAATCCCGTACGAAAAGAAACTCGTCTTTTGTGATTTCTACATTTTCCTTTCGGCTTTCAAGAATAGCCTGTGCTTTGCTTACTGCCTGTAAAAATCTTGCCGGCATCACAGGTTTTAACAGATAATCTGCGATATTCAATTCGAAAGCTTCGAGTGCATATTCTTTATTAGATGTAGTGAAAATGATAATCGTTTCTTTTCCTGAGAGATTCTTGGTGAGTTCTATCCCTGTCATTTCAGGCATTTCGATGTCTAAGAAAATGAGATCAACAGGATGGGTCTGCAGATAATTGTAAGCTTCAATCGCGTTGGAAAATTCGTTGACAATTGTAAGACTCGGAATTTGTTTTGCCAAATGTGATAATGTTGTTCTTGCAATGTCGTTGTCATCGACGATTAAAGCTTTCATAGGGATAGTTATTTATGATTTTACACAAATATAATTATTCCTTTTTTCTTTTCCCAATTATCTGAAGTATGAACGGATCATCCAGGCCATTTCTTCGTGGGTTTCCATCAATCCCGTGATGAAATCGCTGGTTCCGTAATCTTTGAATTCTTCAGCAAAAGGGGTGATGTTTCCTCGCAGGAATTCGATGATGCTTTCGTGGTCGCTTAACAGATCTTTCATATAGCCTAAACCGTCGTTGGTTCTGTCGCTGTATTCTGTAAGATGTGTTAATTCAAGGTAGGCTTTCATTGTTGCCGGTGCAAAATGTCCGATTTTACGCATACGTTCTGCAACGCTGTCAATTAATTCATCCAATTGTTTGTATTGTTCTTCGAAGAAAATGTGGTTGGCGTGGAAATTATCTCCGGTAACGTTCCAATGTGCGTTTCTTGTTTTGATATAAAGAAGCGTTTCATCAGCTAAAAGTTTTGCCAATTGATCTGCCACAGCTTGTGTGTTTTTTTCTGTAATTCCAATTTTTGTTTTCATAATAAATAGATTTAAGTTGTTCTTTTTTATTGATGTAAAGTTCGGTCAGAATATTATGAAATTGAGAGGTTTTTCGGTGAATGGGCAAAATGGGTCGTTGAATTGGATTTAAGATATTGCAAATTATTCTTAAGTGGCTTTAAAATATGAACACTGTTATAATTATGGTTCAAATACAATTTAACATAATATAAATTATAGGATATTAATTGTATTCATAATTTTGCTATTTTAATACGCTTTTCTATATTTGTTCCAATTCTAATAGATATGAATCATTCGAGCTGTTTACCTCCACCAGTAATCTAATATTTTCAAAATTGGGTTTGAAGTATTTTACGCAGATAAAATTTTATCAGCTGTTTTTTTGTACTTCAGATTTTGATCACATATTAATTACTAATCTTTAAAATACAGTTCATTTTTTATAATGAAAAAATCATATTTATTATTGCATCTGGCCGTAATATTGGCTGGATTTACAGGTGTATTCGGAAAATTAATTTCTCTTAATGAAGGTCTTTTGGTTTGGTACAGACTTTTATTTTCTTCAATTATTTTATTCTTTATTTTAAAACTGCTGAGAATCCGCTGTACGATTTCTGCTCGGGAAAAACTCCGTATATCCAAAAATGGATTACTTATTACCCTGCATTGGCTTTTCTTTTATGCAAGTATCAAATACTCCAATATTTCCATTGGTGTTGTTTGCTATTGTCTTACCAGTTTCTTTACGGCCATCTTCAAGCCTTTAATTGATCAGGAAAGATTTAAAATTTCTGAATTATTGCTCAGTACATTCACGCTTTTAGGAATCAGCCTTATTTTCCATTTTGACGCTTCTTATCAGTCAGGAATTTGTTTAGGTGTAATTTCATCAGCAATTGGAGCTCTTTATACCATTTATAATAACCGCCTCGTGCAAGATTTTGACAGTAAGATCATTAACTATTA
>JBCNMJ010000093.1:0-16169 GCA_039594975.1 Chryseobacterium sp.
TATCAGGTATTTAATATTTTAATTTGTTTTATCACTAAAAAAATAGTTGTTCAGGAGGAATTTAATTCTATATTTGTATAACTAATTTGTTAGTGATATAGAATTGTCTCTATATTATAAAGTATTAAACATCGGATATGAAAATTCAAACTCTTACGAAAGCTGAGGAACAGGTAATGCAATATGTATGGAAAATAGAAAAAGGATTTTTAAAAGACATTCTTGATCTGTTTCCGGAGCCAAAACCTCATACCAATACGGTTTCTACAATATTAAAAGTATTGAAGGATAAAGAATTTGTTGATTATAATGTAATCGGGAGACAGCATGAGTATTTTCCTTTGGTAACTAAAGAGCAATATTCGGGAAAGACAATGAAAAGTCTTGTGAAAAATTATTTTAAAGGCTCTTATAAAAGTGCGGTTTCCTTTCTGGTAGAAAAAAATGAAATGAGTGTGGAAGATCTGGAAATGTTATTGAATGAGCTTAAAAAGAAAAGCTAATATTTAAAAGAGATTTCTCTGTAACATTTTCAATGATTCAGTTGTCTTTAAAAGACAAAGCATTAGTGAAAAGAGCAGAGTATTAATCTCCATAAAAACATAAACAATGACAGCATTTATTATAGAACTGTTTTTTCAGCTGTGGAATTGGTTGATCTCTATATTGTAGAGAGAAACTGATCTGTGAAACTGGAAAGTCATAATATTTTTGATTAAGTAATTACCAAATCATGGAAGCATTATTTTACATTCTAAAAGTGATTACCTGTTCAGGCGTTTTACTGGGATATTATTATCTCTCGCTCAAGGATAAAACTTTTCACCATTACAATAGGTTTTACCTGTTGTTTTCGATCCTGATTTCTTTACTGCTTCCATTGATAAGGCTTGAAGACTTTACCATTGAGGTCAATCAGAATCTCTATATGCTGATCGATACAGTGCAGAACTTTAGCCCTTCAGAAAACACAAATACCCATGAAAACTTATATTATACAGTCGCTTTTTCAGTTTTAGGAATTATTTCCGTGTATTTTTTAGGAAAATTCATCTATGGAACCCTTAAAATACATGAGCTGAAAGGCAAATTTGAAAGAGAAAACATAGAAGGGATCAACTTCTACCGAACCGATCTTACCGATGCTCCTTTTTCCTACTTTAAGAACCTTTTCTGGAAGAATTCCATTACACTGAATTCAGAAATAGGAAAACAGATCTTAAAGCATGAAATGGTTCATATCAAACAGAAACATACGTTTGATAAGATCATTTTAGAAATCATTACCTCGGTATTTTGGTTCAACCCGTTTTACCATTTGATAAAAAGAGAAATTAATTTAATCCACGAATATCTGGCTGATAAAAAAGCCGTAAAACAATCGGACACCAAAGCATTTGCGCAGATGCTATTAGCAAGTCACTTTTCCGGAACAGAGTTACCTGCCACGAGTCCGTTTCTAAGTTCGAATTTAAAAAAACGATTAACAATGTTACAGAAATCACAGACAAAATTCGGTTATGCGCGAAGAATTTTAGCCTTACCGGTAGTGTTCACAGTAGCTTTTGCTTATATGGTGAATGCCAAGAACAAAGAAATAGCCAAAACAAATTTTGAAATCGAGAAAGCAGTTTCCCAGATTAAAAAAGACACCATAAGACCTGATTCTGGTGGAGATATAGATGATCTTTTAAACGAACAATTGAGAAAGGGAGATTTTTATAATGAAGCTTTGAAAGAAGATGAAGAAAGAATCAATAAGATTACCCAGAAAATTAGTGAAAAGAGTGAAGAAATTCAAAAACTGGTAAAGTCTAAAAAGACTAAGACACCGGAGTTTGAAGCCAAAGAAAATGAAATTGAAGCTTTATCCAGACAAATTGATGAAATTGTAAACTCGGATAAGTATAAGAAAAACATGAAAGCTCTTGAAGACCATTATAATAATGCTGGAAAAATCGTTGAATCACCAGAATTCAAAATGAAAATTGAAGAAGCGGAAAAGAGTGCAAGAGAAGCTGAAGCTATGGTAAACTCACCTGAATTTAAGAAAAAGCTAGAAGAAGCTGAAAAAGCGGCAAAAAAAGCAGAGGCTATGGTGAATTCCCCTGAGTTTAAAAGAAAAATAAAACAGGCTGAAAAAGAAGCAAGAAAAGCGGAAAAAAAGGCGAGAAGAATAGGAGAAACAGCAAAGACGGATTTGGAAAGATTTTATAATGAAGCGGAGAAGAAAAGACTGGATGCCGTAAAAAAATCTGCTGAAGATAAACAGAAACTTACAAAAACGATAGAACTGAGCCGAAGAGAATATGCTTTTGATGAAAAGTTTCCTAAAAGCAGAGATTATGAAAAAAAGCCTTTGACTGAAACTGAAAAAGAGCTATTGAAAAAAGAAGCCCAAAAAATACAGGATTTGCATCAAAATACACCTAACAAAAGCAATTTTGCAATCTTTAGAATAGATAATAGTCTAAATAAAATTGTTGATGTGCATGGTGCCGAAGTTAAAAATGAAAACAATAAAAAATCTCCTGTAGGAAAAACTGCTTTATTTATGATTAATGTTGATGTACCTGAATTGTATGTCAATGGAAAAAAAGTGAGCAGAGAAGAATTTATGGCTTATCAAAGTGATCCGAAAGACATCAATTTGCCTGCGAACATCAAAATTTTTAAAGTAGATCGTGTAGCAGGTAGCAACAATAGATCTTATGCTAAAAGAATGGAGATTATCACCTTTTAATTTGTAAAAAATGAAAAAATTTTTAGTCTTTAGTTTTATCTTGATTGGAATGATTCTCAGTGCTCAAACCAACAGATTCTTTTATGAATATAAGTTTATTCCTGATATCAATGATAAAGCGGATATAAAAACGGAAATGATGTATCTGGATATAGATAAAAACGGATCTTCTTATTACAGCCGTGACAAATATATTGCAGATTCCACTCAAAGAGCAGATCTGGAAAAACAGATCAAGGCGTTTTCAGGAAATATAAGCATCAATAAAAGAGAAAAACCGGGGCAGGTATCTTATAGAGTGACCAAGTCTTATCCTGATTTCAAGACTTATCTTTTCAGAAATATTTCCAGCGATTCTTATAAAATAAAAGAAGATAAAAAACCTGAGTGGAAAATACAGTCTGAAAAACAAAAAATTGGAGAATACACAGCTCAGAAAGCCACTACAAGCTTTGGTGGTAGAGAATGGATTGCCTGGTTTGCCAGTGATCTCCCTTTTCAGGACGGGCCGTATACTTTTTACGGATTACCAGGGCTAATTGTAAAAATAGAAGACACAACCGGTTCTCATGTGATGACTCTGGTAGGGAATAAAGTCCTTCAGAGTAGTAAAACTGATGAGAAAGAGTTGAGCTTACCTGAAAACATTAAATTATTCGGTATGGGAGGAAAAGAAATTGAAGTGACGAAAGATCAGTTTAAAAAAGCCTGGAAAGCCTATGCAAATGATCCTACAAAAAATATGAGGGAAATGATGATGAAAAACGATGGTAATACGAAAATGGTTTTTAAAACAAAAACAGCTGACGGAAAAGAAATTTCGGATCCAAACCAGGTGTTCAGGGAAATGGAAAAAAGAACCAAAGAAAGTTTAGCCAAAAATAATAATCCTATCGAACCGGACCTAGTAAATTAAAATACATATATTTTCTAATTGAAGCAGGAGTAATAAAATTTTCCTGCTTTTTCTTTATACAACCTACCAATCCGATTAAAGTTTAATTAAAAAAATTATCTTTGAAAAAAAATCAATATGAAGAGAATTATTCTGGGAGTGTTTTCATTTTTAAGCGTTTTTATGCTGGCTCAAAACCAGCGTTTCATTTATGAATATAAATTTGTGACGGATTCTACGGATAAAAATAATGCGGAGCAGGAAATCATGTACCTGGATATCGCTAAAAAGGGATCTAAGTTTTACAGCAAAAAAAACTTTGCCGCAGATTCAACAAGAGAAGACAGAATCACAAAAGGCATGCGGGATTTTAGTGGAATAGATTATGGAAAAATAGCTTTTGTCGTTGAAAAATCATATCCGGATTATAAAGTTTTATTTTTTAATCCATTGGAGGTGGATTATTATAAGGTGACTGATCAGAGAAAAATGAATTGGAAAATCCTTCCGGAAAAAGAAAAAATCGGTGAATTTAATGCTCAGAAAGCAACAACAGACTTTGCAGGAAGACAATGGACTGCCTGGTTTGTTCCCGATCTTCCTATTCAGGATGGACCCTATAAATTTCGCGGACTCCCGGGAATGATTATTAAAATAGAAGATAAAACCCAATCTCATTCTTTTGTGCTGAAGGGGATTGCAAAAATTCCCAATAACCAGGAATGGAAAAGTGATTCGGAAAAGAAAATCGTCGGAAGTCTGGTTGAAGTAAATCCCGATCAATATAAAAAACAGTTTGTTGATCACCGAAATAATCCTAACAAAGGAATGCGCCAGATGTTGGCCGGAAATGCAAAAGTAAACATTGTAGACGAAAGCGGAAAGCCTCTGGATCCTGAGAAACTTTTTAGAGAACGGGAAAAGAAAGCGAAAGAAGAAAATGCAAAAAACAATAATATTCTTGAGCTGTATTTATTAAAATAACAAAACGCGCGAAACTGAAAGTTTCGCGCGTTTTGTTATCTTGAACTTAAAGAAAAATTCTTAAGCTAATTTCTGAGAATCTGCAATAAACTGAGCCAATCCGCTGTCTGTTAACGGGTGTTTTAACAAGCTCAAGATCGGAGGAAGCGGAGAAGTGATTACATCTGCACCAATCTTCGCACAGTCGATAATATGCATGGAGTGACGGATAGAAGCTGCTAAAATTTCAGTTTCATACATATAATTATCAAAAATCAATCTGATTTCCTGAATCAGGTTTAATCCGTCTGTTGTAATATCATCTAATCTTCCCAAGAAAGGAGAAACATAAGTAGCACCGGCTTTTGCAGCTAAAAGAGCCTGTCCCGGAGAGAAAATCAAAGTGCAGTTTGTTTTGATCCCTTTATCAGAAAAATATTTCAATGCCTTGATACCATCCTTAATCATCGGGATTTTTACCACGATATTCGGGTGGATTGCCGCCAATTCTTCTCCTTCTTTAATCATTTCTTCATATGTAGTCGAAAGAACCTCTGCAGAAATGTCTCCGTCTACGATTTCGCAGATTGCTTTGTAGTGATTTTTGATCGCTTCAGCTCCCTGAATACCTTCTTTTGCCATTAATGAAGGATTGGTAGTAACCCCGTCTAAAATTCCAAGGTCCTTAGCTTCCTTAATCTGATCTAAATTGGCTGTGTCAATAAAAAATTTCATTTTGTTTTCTAGATTTATTGGTACAAAGATAATGATTCCTTTGTGAGTGGAAAATTAATTTAAGATGAGATTGGGATTCCTGCTTTGGGGCCTTCTGTTAAAAACTTTATCCAGTTAATGTAAAGGCAGCATAAATGATTTAAAATTCCCTTCCTTTCCTTTGGAGGGGTGGCGAAAATTCAAAGAATTTTTGACGGGGTGGTTTAAAAATAATTAAATTTATAACAATGAAAAACCTCTTCACAGCAAAACTAGAAATCATCGGAATCAACCCTTTTGTTTTTATTCCTGAAGAAATATTGGAAGAAATTTTTAAAACTTCCGGAAGAAATAAAAGTCCGATTCCGGTAAAAGGAACTGTAAACGGTAAAGAATATACACAGAATCTCATGAAATATCTTGGAGAATGGCGATTGTATATCAATATGATGATGCTCAAAGATTCTCCGAAAAGAATAGGGGAGACTATAGAAATCTGTATTGAATATGATCATAAAGACAGAACAATTTCCATTCATCCTCAATTGGAGAAGGCGATACGGAAAAGTCCTGTTGCTCTGAAAAATTTTGAAAGTTTAATTCCTTCAAGGAAAACAGAGCTCATCCGCTATATCAATAATCTGAAAACTGAGGCAAGTATTCAGAGGAATATCGAAAAGATTATAAGACATCTGCATGGTGAAACTGATTTTTTCGGAAAGAAAATAAATTAAAAAGGTTCAGAAATTAATCTGAACCTTTTTAATGATCTATGAATTTAAAGCTTTACTCAATTTTAAAGCATCCTCATTGGTAGGGTCATACTGTAAGGATTTAGCAATATGCTCTTTTGCTTTATCCGGGTTATTTTTCTGCTCAGAAAAAGCTAGATAAAAATAAGCATAGGCCAAGTTTTTCTTATTCTGTTCAATCTCTTCAGGCTTTACAGTCGCGATATATTTTTCATAGGCAATTTTCGCGTTTACATCATCTTTTGCAGATTGATAAGCATATGCCTGGCTATAATATGATGGTGCCCAATCCGGAAGTAAAACAGATATTTTTTTCCAGGTATCTACTGCTTTGGTCCAGTCTGAAGCTTCCTGATAAGCGGTAGCTAATTTTGCCAAAGCATTGGCATCTTTTGGATTGGCTTCAACTTGTTTTTTAAGACCATCAATAGTAGCGTTGCCTGCGTTTTGAACTGTTTTCTGAGGATCTGCCTGTTGTGTTGTCTGGGCGTTTGCCAAACCTAAACCTCCTGCGAATAACAAACCTAAAATCAGACTTTTTGTGTTCATTTTAATCATTTTCATAACATTATATTTTCGAATTGTGATACAGAAAGTTCAAGAATAATTCCATAAAAGCCTAAATTTTAGAACCCTTAAGTTTTTTTAGAAAATATTAAGAGGATTATATCTTTTTTTATCGAAATTTTTGATTCGATGCGGTTTCAGTTATCTTTGTATCTGAACTTTTTAATCAAATATTTTTATATGAATATCATATTGGCTTCCACTTCCACACTTTTCGAAGGAGAATATCTGGAATATTTAAAAGAAGAATTAATTCAATTATATAATGGAATAGATGAGATCGTATTTGTTCCTTTTGCAAGACCAGGTGGAATTTCTCATGATGATTATACGGCAAAAGCACGCTCCTTTTTTGAAACCATCAACATAAAAGTGAGAGGTCTTCATGAGTTCGAAAACAAAATAGAAGCTTTAAATAATGCACAGGGATATTTTACAGGAGGCGGAAACACTTTTTTGCTGGTAAAAACTTTGCATGAAGAAGGAATAATGTCTGTTCTAAAGCGGAATATTGAAAACGGAAAACCTTATTTGGGATGCAGCGCAGGAAGCAATATCGGCGGACAAAATATGAAAACAACGAATGATATGCCTATTGTTTATCCGCCAAGTTTTGATTGTATGGGATTGGTCCCTTTTAATTTGAATCCACATTATTTAGATCCGAATCCTGATTTGAAGCATAATGGAGAAACAAGAGAAACAAGAATCAAAGAATTTTTAACACAGAATGATCTAAAAGTTGTGGGGCTTCGTGAAGGAAATTGGATCAGAAGAATCGGAGATAAAATCACTGTTGAAGGTAATGAATTGACCAGGATTTTTGAAAAAGGCAAAGAACCTTACGAGATTGAGGTGGGTACTGAACTGTAACTTTATTTTAATTATATTTGAATTAAATAATGTGGTTTCCGAATCATATTTAATAGTTAAGGGTGTTTCGGCTTCGCTCAGCATGACACGTTACAAAATGACTTTTCAATATTAAGGTAGGATGTCATGCTGAACGAAGTGAAGCATCTCATAAACAGAAAATAAAAAACGCAATGAAAAAAACATTTGCAGTTCTTACTTTATCAACACAAATTATCTTTGCTCAAAATATATCAGAAAAACTTGATGCAGCTACAAAAAATCTGATGAATTCTTCTGGAGCGATTGCTTCCAGTCTTTCGTTTTATGTATCTGATGAAGAAGGGAAATTCATTTATGAGTACCAGGGAAATAAAGGTTTTTCCACAGCTTCTACCCAGAAAATTTTTACTGCAGCTGCGGCCTTGGAAACATTAGGCAAAGATTATACCTATAAAACGACTTCGAGTTATTCCGGAACTATTTCAGGCGGTAATCTGAACGGAAATCTTTTTATCAGTTCTAATGGAGATCCTACCTTAGGAAGCTGGAGGTATGAGTCTTATAAGCCTGAAAATTTTAAAAAGAAACTTCTTGAAGCCATAAAAAATGCCGGAATCACAAAAATTTCCGGGAATTTGATTATTGACGATTCTTATTTTGATCATCAAACGATTCCAGGAGGCTGGCCTTGGGATGATTTAGGAAATTATTACGGAGCCGGAGTATGGAGTGTGAACTGGAGAGAAAATCAGTTTGATATGAATATCAACGGAACAGATTTTAAGAATTTTTCTTATCCGTTGGCCGGAATAAAATGGCTGAATGATCTGAAAACGGGAGGAAATTCTGACCAAAGTCTGGTGTTTACAGCGCCTTATTCCGATGTAGCTTTAATTAATGGAACTTTACCTGCAGGAAAAATTACAACCGTTTCGGGTTCAGTACCGAATCCGCCTTTGCAGTTAGGAATGGAAGTCCAGCAATGGCTAAAGGAATCGGGAATTGATTTTTCAGGAAAAGTAGTTACCAATTCTCAGCTTGAAATTGAAGGAAAGCCAACAATACCTTCACCTAAGAATAATATTATCCTTACCTATCAATCACCTACATTAGATAAAATAGTGTATTGGTTTTTAAGAAAAAGTGTAAATATGTATGGTGAAACTTTAGTGAAAACCTTAGGAAAAGAGAAGAAAGGCGATTCCAGTTTTAAAAGCGGAGTGGCTTATCTTAAAGAGTTTTGGAAATCAAAGGGAATTAACGGAAATATGATCAATTTTGCAGATGGAAGCGGACTTTCTCCCCAAAATTATGTTTCTGCAAAAGCTGAAGTTCAGGCATTATTGTATACCAAAAAGCAGCCTTGGTTTGATGCTTATTATGACGGCTTTCCGGTTCAGGATAACGGTCTTAAGATGAAAAGCGGAACGATGAAGGATACCAAATCTTTTGCAGGTTTTCATACGGCTAAAGATGGAAAAAAATATGTATTTTCGATTATCATCAACAATTATCAGGGAAGCGGAAGTACAGAACTTCAAAAAATACTGAATGTTTTAAAATAGCTTGCTTTGAAAAAGAAATCCATATTTTCCAGATTCAACAACTGGTTTATTTTTTCTCTTATGACGCTGGTCGTTGTGTCTATCGTTATAGCATCGACCTTGGTCGTTAATTATTTAAAGAAAGAAGAAGTAAAAAGGGTTGATATTTTGGTAAATGCTATTAAATTTCAACAGGAAGTTACCACTCCCAGTCTGGAGGTTCAGGAATTACTTTTAACAATCTACAGTTCCAATACTACAATTCCGCTGATTATTTTGGATAACAATGACCAGCTTATAGAATACAAGAATTTACCTAAAGAGATCAATGATAAGCCAAATGAAATTATTGCTTTAGCCAAAAGAATGGAAAAAAAGTATCCGGCAATCGAAATAAAAATCCTGCACGGAAATAATCAGTTTGTGTATTATGATAATTCAAGAATCCTTAATAATCTTCAGTATTTTCCTTTTTTATTAGGACTGTTTGTACTGTCTTACTTCTTATTTTCTTTTTGGTTTCTGAGAACTATTAAGAAAACGGATGAAGGCTATCTTTGGGCAGGATTGGCAAAAGAAACGGCACATCAGATCGGGACGCCTCTTTCTTCAATGATTGGATGGATGGAAATTATGAAGCTCGAAAATCCTGAGTCTGAAGGTGTACACGAGATTGAAAAAGATATTGAACGTTTGCGTACTATTTCGGAAAGATTTTCTAAAATAGGTTCTGTTCCTGAGCTTAATGATAAAAACTTTAATGAAACCATTCAGGAAAACTATGATTATCTGAAAACGAGAATTTCAAAAAAAATCAATTTTACGTTGCATCAGCCTACCTATACCATTTTGGTACCCCACAATAAAATACTGATGAGCTGGGTAATCGAGAACCTGGTGAAAAACGCAGTAGATGCAATGAAGGGGCAAGGAAATTTGCTCATGACCGTTTTTGAAAGAAATAAGAATATTATTGTTGAAGTAAAAGACGACGGTAGCGGAATGACCAAGCAACAGGCAAGAAACGCTTTTAAACCTGGATATTCTACTAAAAAACGGGGTTGGGGATTGGGATTGTCATTAGCTAAAAGAGTAATTCAGGAATACCACAACGGAGATATCAAAATTGTTCAGACAGAAGTAGGAAAGGGCACTACTTTTAGAATTACGATCAGAAAAATTGAAGGAGAAAAAGCGTAAGTATTTATTAAACTATTATAGGATAAGAAAACTTGTCTTCAGAAAGGTATGAAATGACTTGAAGCATCTATGAGATTCCTCAGTTCCTCGGAATGACAGAGCTTTGGAATGACGCTTCACAGATTTAACTGTAAAGTATCTTAAATAAAACGAAGTTCACCTTAATTCTTAAAATCTTAAAAGCCACTTAATGTTTCAATTATTTATAAATTAAAAAGCGAGGAAATTTTCCTCGCTTTTCGTTTATTTTTTACCTGTTAACCATTGGTTTTGCAGTTTTTGCTCTTCTGCTGTCGGGCTGGATTTAAACTGAAGACTTTCCATCGTCATTTTGTCAAGAATTGCTTTTCCTTTCAGCTCCATTTTAGTATTGTTTCTTAAAATGGTAACTGTAACGTTTTGCCCTTCTTTAATTGTTTTAGAATAATCGATAAAAGCCTGAACATTTTGGATATTGATCGTTTTACCATCTAATGCAACAACTTCATCCGTAGCTTTGAAACCGATGCTTTTTGCAAATGGCGATAACGCTGAACTTTCATCAAAAACAAAGGTATTATTCTTATCATTATACCCTGTTTGGTTAGGATCTTTGATAAACCAGAAAATAGGCGGGGTTTCCTGCTTTTTGATCTCTACACCCACCATACTCAAATATTTTTCATACGGAGTAGGCTCGCTTCCTGCAATATATTTGTTATAGAAATCTTTTACCTGAGGATACCCTGTAACTGTTACCAATTCGTCAATAAGCTGATCATCTTTGAATGGTTTATTTTCTCCGAATCTTTGGGAAAGTTTGCGGATCATATCACGGTATCCCATTTCTCCGTTAGATAATTTTCTCAGCTCAATATCAAGACACATCGCAAGAAGGGCTCCTTTTTCATAAACATTTCTGTATTGGTCTTTATATTCATCCTTAAGAACATTTTTACTCATTACCGTAAAAGGCATCGTATCGTTGTAGTTCTTAGAATTAGCAATTTTCTCGCTCATTCTCTGAAGGAATTCATTTTTGGTAATCAACCCTTCCTGAATCTGGAATAAATTAGCAAAATATTCGGTTCCTCCTTCATACATCCATAAATGCTGAGACATTTTCGGGTCTGCATAATCAAAATAATGAATTTCTTCAGAATGGGTTTTTAAAGGATTTACCGTATGGAAAAACTCGTGGGAAACAACATCCGTAATAGTTTTATCGATCGCTTCTTTAGGCATCATTTCCGGCAATACAACGCTGGTAGATTCATGATGTTCCAATGCTCCAAAACCTTTAATTTGCGGTCCTTCTCCTCCTGAAAGATAAAGCATGATCGCATATTTTTTATTGGTATTCATATCACCCAAAAATTTCTTCTGGGCAATGACCATTTTTTCTAAATTATCTTTAAAATCTGCCGCTTTGTATTTTCCCGTCGGAGAATAAACTCCTAGCACAAGATCCATTCCTCCTGCGTTGAATGTAATATAGTCAGGTTTGGTATACATTAATGGAGAATCAGTTACTTTCGCATAATTGGCTAAGGTAAATGTATCCGTAGATTCAGATTTGTCCTGATCAACCAAAGCCGTGGTTCCGTAAAAGTCTGTTGGTTTCTGAATGATCAGCTGATAAGGCACATCTTGCATATTATCGATATATCCGATAAAGCCATGGGTATTGATCAGGTAAACTTTTCCTTCTTCTATATCAGTTCCTGAAGGTGAGAATACTGCTTTGTGCTTTGAAGTATCCATTTCATCATCAAAGCTGTCGTTCACAAGATAAGTGATTTTGCTTAAGTTCTGAGCATTTTTAAGAGAGTAAGTATTCTCATTAACTTTCGTAAAAGCGATTTCTTTTCCCTTATTGTCAAAAAACTTGATACCTTCTACAAATCTTCCGTAATCGTCTACGGAATAGGTTCCTGGTACGGTTTTAGGAAAATGAAATTTCACATCTCCCGATTTCATTTTCGGGAATTCCATCGTTACGGCAACTTTATCGTTTTTTACATTGACAAGATCAATGGTTGTCTTAATAGATTGGGCATTAAGCCAAAAAGTGGCTAAAATCCCTAAACTAAGTGCAATTTTTTTCATTGAGTTTAAATTATAGTTAAATAGTTGTTTTTTTATTGATTTTGTTACGGACGCAGTATTAAAGTTTTCTTAAAACTAAATAGGAATATCAAAAAAGAAGAGCAAATTTTCAATTTTGCTCTCTTTTATTCATTATCTATTAAGCTTTTACATAATTAATGTAGTAAGCATTATTGAATTCAACGGGAGTATCTTTATTCAGTTTTATAGTCTGCCATTCATCTGTTGGCTTAATAACTTGCTCCCCATCAATTTTTACAGGAAGTTTGAAGTTTTTAACCACATTCGTATAACGGAATTTCAAAACATTGCCGTTTTGAGAATACTCCAGTGTCGGGATTTTTGTTGTTCTTAAATATTGGTTAAATACACTTGAAAAATCGATCCCGGCCTTTTTTGAGATGTAATTTTCAATTTCTTCAGTAGTGACCGTTTTATGGTAAAAATCTTTATTTAAACCCCTTAAAATCTGTCTGAATTTTTCATCATTATCGATCACCTGGCGAATGGTATGGATCATACTGGCTCCTTTATAATACATATCTCCGCTTCCCTCATTTCTTACGCCGTATTTGCCGATGATCGGAATATCGTTTTCTATACCATTTCGAATTCCCACAGCATAGAGGTCCGCCGATTTTTTATCCATATATTTTTCGGTAAAAAGAACCTCGGAATACATGGTGAAACCTTCATGAACCCACATATCTGCTTGATCTTTTGCGGTAATATTATTAGCAAACCATTCGTGGCCGCTTTCGTGAATGATAATATAATCCCAGTTGAGCCCGACTCCCGTTCCTGAAAGATCATTTCCTAAATATCCGTTGAGGTACTGATTTCCATAAGCTACATTGCTTTGATGCTCCATTCCCAAATAAGGAGAATCCACAAGCTTGTAAGAATCCTCATAAAAAGGATAAGCCCCAAACCAATATTCAAAAGCAGAAAGCATAGGTTTTACCTGCTGGAATTGTTTTTTAGCTTTCTCTAAATTATAGTCCAAAACCCAGTAATCAAGATCAAGTTTTCCCTTTTCTCCGTTAAAAGTATCTTTAAAATTCACATACTTTCCAATATTCGGAATAATGGAGTAAGCATTAATAGGATTTTTTACTTCCCAGGTATAAGTTGTTTTATCTCCAATGGTTTTTGTATTGATTAATCTTCCATTTCCGACACCCACCAAATCCTTTGGAGTGATAATTTTCATAACAACGCCGTTGTCAGGTTCATCGCTCCAGATATCTTTTGTAGGTAGCCAGATTGAAGCACCAATTCCTTCATCAGCGACACTCATCCAGGGATTTCCGTTCCGGTCGTTTGTGAAAACCCATCCTCCGTCCCATGGTGCACGTTTTGCAATGGTAGGATTTCCGGAATATGCAATGTCAATTGTATACTTTTCTCCTTTTTTAAAGTTTTTTTTCGCTTTAACCCAGATAAAATCTCCTTCCTGTTTATATTCTGAGATCGGGAAAGTTCCCGTTACTTTATCCGCTTTCATAGGGTGTTGTAAATCAATTTGGAACGTTGGGTCGGAAACGTCTTTAATAATTTCAAAACTGATTGTGTTATTCCCTTTAATGCTTTTTTGAGCAAAATCAGGTTCAACAGATAAGTCATATTTCTTTACATCCCAAAAGTTTCGGAATATGGTATTGGAGCCTTTTAAAGTATCCTGTTTCGTGAAAGTTTTATCTTTCTCAAAGAATTGTCCAAATACAAGTCCCGAAGCAAATAAAAGGGTGTACGTCAGTTTTTTCATTTGAAATTAAATTAATTGATCAAAAATAAATAATTAATCGATTCTAAACTTAGGAAGTTTAAATTAATCGATTTCTTTGATTAGACGAGAGAAGTAAAGTTTTGTTACTTTTTAACATATAAAAAATCCCGCAGATTGTTCTGCGGGAATATATTTAAATGATCTTTAATTAGTTTTGAACTGCGGGAAGATTATCTTCACGCTTCTGAACTTTTTTGTAAGTATAAGAGCACATCACAATACTGAATTCATATAATAGTAATAGTGGTAATGCAGCCATCATCATACTTAAAACATCTGCCGGAGTAATAATTGCCGCTACTACCATAATTAAAACGATAGCGTGTCTACGGTAGGTTTTCATAAACATAGGAGTTAAAATCCCGATGGATGTAAGGAAATAAATAAGAATCGGAAATAAGAAAATTACTCCCATCCCTAAAACGACCTGTAAAAATAGTGTCGTATAATCGCTCAGATCGTATAACGGAACGATAATATCTGAAATCTTAAAAATAACCCCAAAGTTAACAGCAAAAGGAAGAATTAAAAAATATCCGCATAAAACTCCTGTCATAAATAGAATCCAGACAGAATTGATGATAAGGATCGAGTTCTTTCTTTCTTTCGGATGCAAGGCAGGACTGATAAATCTCCAAAGTTCCCAGACAATATAAGGAAATGCTGCGACCATTCCTCCAAAAATAGAAACTGCCATCATGACATTAAACTGTTGATAAAGTTTACTCGCACGAACAGGGAAATCTTTTGGAAGATGAATACTGTCTTCACCCAAAAGCATCTTGGAAAAGTGATTGACAATCTCGAACGTTGGAAAATCGTTTCTGGTAGGACCAAAAAAGATATGATCCATAATCCAATTGATGTTAAAGCCGACAATAAAAGCCGCAATGATAATAGCAATAATCGAGCGGATAAGATGGCCTCTTAATTCCCCAATATGTCCAAGGAAGGACATGTCTTTAGCATCACTCACAGAATAATATTTTTAGGCTTCAAATTTATGAAATATTTAAAGAAGTTAAAGGTTAGAAATTAGAAGTTAGTTTATTCCTTCATCCAATAATTTATGCAGATCAATAATTCCGAAATACTTTCCGTTTTCCGTTACTACAAGCTGTCCTATATTATTCTCTTTTAAAATTTTCATAGCATCTTTTGCCAAAGCCGTTCTTTCAATTGTTTTGGGTTGGGCAGACATGATATCTTTAGCCAATATTCGAGTAATATCTTCTCCTTTCATCAACATTCTTCTCAAATCTCCGTCCGTAATCACTCCAATAATTTCATCTTCGTTAGTTACAACCGTAATCCCGTGTCTTGAGCTACTGATTGAAATAATGACATCTTTAATCGTGTCATTTTCCGTAACCTGCGGTTTTTGCGAAGAAAGGAAATCATTAACCTTTGAAATCAGGTTTTTACCTAAGCTACCTCCCGGATGGAATTTTGCAAAATCATTGGCTCTGAAATCATTTATTTCCATTAAAGAAATGGCTAAAGCATCTCCAAGAGCCATTTGTAATGTAGTGGAACTTGTAGGAGCCAGCTTGTTGGGACAAGCTTCCATATCTACATGAGTATTTAAAATAATATCGGAAGATTCTGCCAGTTTACTGTTTTTATTTCCTGTCATTCCAATCAGTGCAGAGGAATAATCTTTTAAGTAAGGAACAAGATTTACAATTTCAGGCGAGTTTCCGGATTGCGAAATACATAGCACCACATCCTGCTTTTGGATCACTCCTAAATCTCCGTGAATGGCTTCTGAAGCATGAAGAAACTGAGAAGGAGTGCCTGTAGAATTTAAAGTAGCCACAATTTTATTTCCGACGTGCGCCGATTTTCCTATTCCTACTACAATTAATTTTCCCTGTGCAGAATGTATAATCTCTACAGCTTTTACAAAATCTTCGTCAAGTCTGTTTTTTAATTTTTCAAGTTCTGAAATCTCTATTTCTAAAGTGCTTTTTGCTATCGAAATGATATTGGCTTTTTCCATTTTACTTTTATAGGGTATATAAAAAATCTCTTAAAAAATGTTATATTTTAAAAAGAA
>JBCNMJ010000094.1:0-16144 GCA_039594975.1 Chryseobacterium sp.
ACTCAGTGATTGTAAAACAAATATAAAACGGCATTTTCGATCCTAAAAATATTTATCTTCTTTTTTCATTTTTTGTCGTAGTTCTACTATTTTGTATCGTACTTCTACGACAAGTATTTGTTTCCCGATAAGTTAGACGTAAAAAAAGACTGCTCGATGGCAGTCTTTTTTCTATTTTATTTTTTTAATGTTTAGTGTACTCAGGTGCTTCTACCGGAAGCATGGTTGGCATAAAATATTCATTAAGCCAGTAGAAGGTCTGTCCGTTCTGCTGAATTTTTACTGCCGGATTATTTCTGTAAGTCAGCATTCTTTCAGCTAAATCCTTATAATATTTAAAATAGGTTCTTACTGATTCATTAACGATGATTTTAGACTTTTTCCAGGCTTTCAATTTATATTTTGACATTATTTCTTCTTCGGAATTATCAAAACCCGTACTTACTCCAACTGCATAAGACATCGGTTTTTCATATAAATCTGATTTATCCAGAAACTTAATAGTAGGATTATATTTTTTTAACAGCCTGATGTATTCATTGATCGCTTTTGACTGGTTAAAATCTGTTCTTTCAGCATTTGTTTTCTGATAAACTTCTGTATAAAAAGCCTTTAAATTATCATATTCCGCTTCAGAAATCAAAATTCCTTTCTCCATTCCCTGTCTGAACTCTTTCAATTCTGCAGGTATATATCCTTTCACTAAGAATGGGTTCCCGTAATTAACCAATTGTGCCGCAATACCTGCAGAAACCGGATTCGTTAATCCCGGATACAGATATTTGTATTTTGCATCTACATCTGTTCTTCCGGCTCCTACGGATGAATGGAAGTGATCATTCAATGATTTATCTATAGTTTCATTATCTAAAGTAACCTGAGCAATCAAACTATCCACTGCTTTTTTTAAATATCCCGGAGTCGCAACATCTCCTTTTTTAGGAAAAATAACAAACCCTTGAGACATGCTCTGCTTCGGATAGTCTAATGAAAAGAAACCTGCTTCGCTTTCTACCAGGCTGAAGTTATTCTTGGTCAGTACATCACTTTGGTTAATAATGTTTTGTTTCTTAAGTTCTGCGATGTTTTTAGCCGTATTAGTTACCACATTTTCAGACATTAATACAAAATCGTTATACGTATCTGATGATCTTGCGCTGGTTTGGAACATAATCAATCTTGCCTGCGCCTGGGTAATCGAATTGATCACTCCATACATATTCCCTCCCTGATTGGATGAGGTCCCGATTGTGATAATAATATTGGTCTCATCGGGACGGTCTGCAAGAAGACGACCTGCCGCCATAAGACCTTCATTTACCGGCTGGTAGCTGCTAGTGCTCGGACAGTTCATTTCATTGCTTTTCTGATCAATAAATGAAGTTATCTTGCTATAATCGCTACTCAGGTTTGAAGCTGCAACATTATCTCCACAGGTATTGTTTTTATACAAAACAGCACCATACTTCACAGAGTTGAAGTAAGAAGGTTTTTCAAATCTAAGCTGTAAATCTTGCAGTAAAGATTTTACAATCGGAGCATAAGGAGCATTGGAAGCACTTATATCCAGCGCAAAAACAATATTTATTCTTTTATTTCTTTCAGTAATTTCTCTGTAACGGTCAAAAATTATACGCTCTCCTAATACATTGAACACGTAGTTCTTACTGTAATCTAAAATATTAGTGAAATATTTTGTTTTGGAATCTGGAGCCGGAGCAGTATCTAAGGCCAGATTAACAGGGAAAATATTTTCCAGCGGAGTTCTTTTGTTTACATCTGTAAGCAAAATCGCCGTTCTGTTTTCTACATTCGATCCTCCGGGAGATCCTTCGTGAATTCCCAAAGTTGTTTCTGTAATTCCTGTAGGATTTTTCATTTTAAGGGCCGATCTCTCTCCCCAAGCCGAAATTACATTAGAGCTTACCCATCCGTACAATCCTTGGTTTATACTATCTATGTCGATAGAAGGCTTCTTTCCTACTAAAAATCTTTTATTATTTTCTGCCTGCTTGTAAACATACACCATTTGACCGTTCGGAATTTTCACATTCGCCTGCTCGATCAAACTAGGTGAGTTGAAAACCATGATGGAGTCATTTTTATAGTACCTTTCGGCGCTTCTTATTACATCACTGTTGTTCGGAACAACGGCAACTCTCACAGGATAGCCTGTTTTTTCGCTTTTTAAAGAATTGCTCCATAACAGCAATTCAGACTCTGGGATCCAGCCATAAGTTTTGATGGATTTTGATGAAACTTTTTTCATTAAGGCATCCGGAACGTATTCCGCAACTTTTACCATTCCGTCTCTGTGTTTTAAGACCATCAGCGGCTCCAGAAACTTTACTTCCTTATATGATTTTTCGTCACTTTTATCCAAATATGCTGTATTTCTAGACCTGTCAGAAATCACAATCCATGGAACCGATTTTTTGGGAAACCCGTTGATCACAGGAGAATTATCTATCTGACCATAGAACTCAGGTTCCGGTGTTTTTTTTGAAGGTAATTTTACCTGACAACTTGTAAGCAATACTGAAATACCTATATAATATGCTGCTAGAGGAAATTTATTTTTCATCCTAATTTTCTTTTATGATTGGTGTTGTGTTGTTCTTAGAAATGAACGATTATTTATTTACTTTGGGTAATATCAACTTTGGTTACACAAGATTGGGTGTCATCAAAGTTTACTTTTACGGTCTGTATTACATTATTTTTATCAAACTGAAGACCTGCACAGTACATATAAAAGTTATTCACTTTGCTGTCATTCACTTTCACTACTGTGTTTTCGTTATTACAGAGGTATTTTTTTAATAAATAATTGTAATGTGTATTAAAACTGTTTCCGTTAGCTATCTGCTGCAGATGGTACTTAAAGTCATTATCCATTTTAGCATACATATCCTCAACCGTCACATCTTCCTGTAAAGCATCATAACCAGGAAGAATTTTGATGTGATGTAAAATCGGTTCTATATTTTCATCCGTAAATAAGGTAACCACATAATCCCCTGGCTTTTTATAAGAATAGGTAGCAAATTTTTCTTTTGAATCAATGTTTCCTGTTTCTCCGAATTTCCATGTAAATTGCTTTGCATCAGAAATCGCACGAAACTGAACATTTTCAAATACCATTGCCTGTGATTGAGCATCAATCGTTGTACGGATCTTTGCAGTGTCTTTAGGTTTGGCAACTTCTCGTGAGCGTACCATTACAGGAAATGACTTCGAATACTTGTTATCTATAATTAAAGTTACCTGATAATATCCCGGCTTGTTATAAAAGTGAATACCACTATTTTTGTCAGAAGTAGCTCCGTCTCCGAAACTCCATCTTTTGGTCTTTGCAAACTGAGTTTTATCTTCAAATAGAAGGGTATCTCCTACCATTAATGTTGACGGATATACCAGTCCTACTATATCATCATTTGAATGTATCACTTTTTTCTGCAGCCATAGAGCAACCAAAGCAGCTATAAGCAAGGTCGCAATAACCCCAATGATAATATTCTTCTTGTTCTTTTCAAAGTAGTTCATATTTTAATATTGTGTTGTGTTTTTGGTTTTGTGTTTGTGTGGTGTGGGTGTATATAGTGAAACTTACTGAGTTCTCGCTTTGAGTTCATTGTTGCGCTGAAAGAGCTGATTTTTTTTCTCTCTAAACCCGATAGAGCAGTCTTCAAACTGCTTTTTGAACTTCTCAGTATCTTCTGTTACCGTAGCAATTGTTTTTTTATCATCAAAATACATTTTATAAAAAAGAGCGATTTGAGGATACGCATCTTTTCTGATATCTAACACTGGAGTTTCCCCAGCATTATAATAATTAACCAGATCATTGATTCCATATGTAATTTTAGTCTCTACAAAAGCTTCGGGCATCTCACTCGTCAAATGCCTGATCTGATTGTAGGTACTGTCCATTATTTTGAAACTATATTTCTGCTTCTGATCAAATTTTGCTTTTTCATCAAGCTTCTGAATAGAGATGACATCCTCATCCGAAAAAGGAGATTGGAAATCTTTTAAGAAAACAATTCCTAAGAATATAAGAGCCACCAAAAGCATCAGTATAAGATAAAAGAACTGATACTGCTTTTCTGTTTTGGATAATGAAATGTGTCCTTGCATATCTTATTTATTTTATCTTCGTCTTCTGCTTCCCGTAAACTTTCTTGTAGGATCTATTCTTAGTTTGTCATTCGCAATATTCACTTTTCCCATACATTCTTCGATATCTCTTCTTGCCATTTCCTTCTCGTGTTCCACCTCTATGATTCGGGTTTTAAGATCAATCATGCTCCCAATTTGATTAATGAGAATCGCATAATGCTTAAAATTCTGTGCACTGTCTTTCCCCATTACCTCTCTGGCAAGTTGTATGTTGCTTAAAATATTATTCCTTAGAAAAATGTCATTATCTACCTTATTGGCATCCAATTGCTCCATTTTCTGATAGATATCATCCATATGATTTTTTAGAACATCACTTCTTTCCAGCAATTCCTGATAAGAGGCAACTTCTCTGTTGATGCCCTCCCGTTGCTGATCGTAGCTTTTAAAAAAGAAAAAGACAGACATAAAAGAAACGCCTGACAAGACCAGAAAAGATAGAACAAACTTCCAAATGCCTATTCTGACGTCTGATTGATTTAATTTTTTCTCCCTGTTCGAAGACATATTTTGTGATTTGTTTGGACGGTGAAATTATTAAAAAAAATAAAAATACACAAAAATTATTCTCAGAATCACTAATTAGAGAATATTAATTTTCTGTTTCATCGGAATTTCATAAATTAGACCTCTTAAATTTTAAATATCAACACCAAATCGATATTGAAATATTAAAATGAACCAAATCCTAAATAAAAGAGTTCGCTTCTCAATAGCAGACAGTGATTTTTATTTTAAAAAAATAATGATCAAGACGCTTTTGGAAACGCCTTTCAACATGCTTATCAATGACTGTAACAATGGTCATGAGCTTATCAACAGAACGTATAGGCGGCAGGAAGATGTTTTCATTATAGAATTATTCATGCCTGTACTCAGCGGAATTGAAGCCATAAAATTTATCCGGAGAACGAATAATGAAACTCCTATCATTACGTATTCCGGGACGTATCAGGAAGACATTGCTGAAATCCTCTCCAAGATTCCTAATATATATTACTGCCAGAAAAACAGCAATATCATCAAAAATATCGTTAAAGGAAAAATTGCCGATAATAATTTTGATTATGATTCGTATTATCAGGAATGGCAAAAGCAGCCTCTTTTGGTGCAGGAATATATGAACCGGCAAAAGAAAAGCCAGGAAGAGCTTTCTCCTACGGAAATTCAGCTTATGAAGTTCTGCTATGAAGGATTCAGTAATAAGGAAATTGGTGAAAAACTCAATCTCAGCACAAGAACAATTGATACCTATATAAACCGTTTAACGGAAAAACTAGGACTAAAAACAAAGCTTCATCTGATAAGATTTTGTGTAGAAAACGGGTACTACAATTCCAGTACATAAGGATATCTTAATATATTAGTAACATAAAATAAACATACCCGTTTAATCAATTATCTAAAAATATTTTACCACTAATTTGCTAGTATTCAATTTTTTTAACTAAATTTGCACACCTAAAATTTAAAATTTAAAAAGGAAATGACAAAGGCAGAATTGGTAAACACCATCTCAAATAAATTGGGAACAGAAAAGAATGAAACACAGAAAGTTGTAGAAGCTTTTATGCAGGAGATTAGAACTTCTATGTACAATGGGGATAATGTTTATCTAAGAGGTTTTGGTTCTTTCATTATTAAAACAAGAGCTGCTAAAACGGGTAGAAACATTTCTAAAAATACTGCAATTGAAATCCCGGCTCATAACATTCCTGCTTTCAAACCTTCAAAATCTTTTGTTGAGAAAGTAAAAACCAAAGTTGCAGTAAAATAAAATTTAACGGAATATTAACTAGTTACTAAAAAATTAAAATTATGCCAAGCGGAAAGAAAAGAAAAAGACACAAGGTTGCAACTCACAAAAGAAAGAAAAGAAGAAGAGCAAACAGACATAAGAAAAAATAATCTCTTTTTCTTGAGATTCACAATATAATAATATAGTTGGTGTTTTTAATTTTTTAATATTCACCGACTATATTTTGTTTTGAACCCTATAAGATTGCTAAGGATTTTTATATATGTTTTATTTTATTTTTCAAAATAGAATTATATTGACAACTAATTCATATATTTAAAATATTATTTTAATTTGATCACAAAAACACATGTTCTTAGTATATCTTAACAATTTTATCTTAACAAAATGAAGAAAGAACTAATAGTTTCGCATGAAGATGATCTTACAAAGATTGCACTGCTGGAAGACGGAAGACTATGTGAACTTCATGAGCAAGAGGACAAAAGTGATTTTATAGTTGGAGATTTATTTATAGGAAAAGTAAAAAAGCTGGCTCCTAATCTTAATGCAGCATTCGTAAACATCGGATACGAAAAAGATGCTTTTCTGCATTATCAGGATTTAGGCCCGCAATATCTTACCTACAGAAAGTTTTTAAGAGACAGTATCTCTAAAAAACAAAACACTTCAAGCTTAAAAAATTTCGAGATACAACCCGAAATTGACAAAAACGGAACAGTAGACAAAGTAATCGCCAAAGATGATGTTGTTCTGCTTCAGATTACCAAAGAACCCATCTCCACAAAAGGGCCCAGAATTTCTACTCAGATTTCCTTGACAGGGCGTTTTTTGATTCTCATTCCTTTCGATAATAAAGTTTCGATTTCCAAAAAAGTAAAAAGTTCTGAGGAAAAAGAAAGATTAAGAACCCTTATTGAAAGCATAAAGCCCGAAGGTTTCGGTGTCATCATAAGAACCGTAGCCGAAGGGAAAAAAGTGGCAGACCTCCACAACGATATGAATCAGCTGATTCAGAAATGGGAAAGCACTTTTAAAAATATTCAGAAAAATAAAGTTCCGTCAAGAGTTTTAAGCGAAGATGATAAAGCTTCAGCGATATTAAGAGACAATTTTAATCAGGATTTCGTAAGCATCATTTGTGATGACGAGCAAATGGTAAGCGAAATGAAGAATTACCTTGAGGTAATCGCTCCGGAAAGAAAAAACATTGTCCAGTTTTACGATTCTCACATTCCTCTTCTCGAATATTACAATGTTGAAAAACAACTGAAACAAAGTTTCGGAAAACATGTTAATATTCCAAGTTCTAAAGGAGCTTACCTCGTTATAGAACATACCGAAGCATTGCACGTAGTCGATGTAAACTCAGGAAATAATATTACAACAGGAGCCGCTGTGAATAAAGAACATGCCCTGAATGTAAACAAAATGGCAGCCACAGAAATTGCAAGACAGCTTCGTCTGCGCGATATGGGTGGAATTATCGTGATCGATTTCATCGACATGACAAATCCTGAGCACAGAAAAGATCTGTACGAACATCTTAAGGAAGAAATGAAACGTGATAAAGCACGTCACAAAATTCTTCCCCCAAGTAAATTCGGTCTGATACAAATTACCCGACAGAGAAACCGTCCGGAAAAACAGATCGAAACCAAAGAAGAAAATCCTAACAAAGACGGAGAAATCATCGCTCCTATTGTTATTGTAGAAAGAATGGGTGAAGCTCTGAAATCCATTATGCAAAAGGAAAAAGGAAAAATTTTCCTTCACGTACATCCTTTTGTGGAAGCTTATCTTACGAAAGGTATTATGAGCATTCAGATGAAATGGTTTTTAAAATACAAGAAGAAAGTAACCATCATCCCAAGAGATTCTTTTAAATATTTAGAATATAGAATTTACAATTCAAAAAAAGAAGAATTGATCGGATATTCTAATTAATACAAAATTCAAAACCTCTAGTTTTCTGGAGGTTTTTTTTATTAAAATAATTTAACATCAAAACGATTTTAATACATTTACTATTCAATAAAAAACTAATATGAAAAATAGCTTTTTAATAGTATTATTAATGATTTCTCCGATCATTTTTGGACAGAAAAAAAATCTTAACAAAGATTTAATTCTATTTGAAAAAGCATTGGCTCTTCAAGAATTCCTACTTGATCATTCTCTTTCATCCGAAATTGATCAGGATACAGCCAATATAAGTACTGAAGATAAAATAAAAAGAGAATATGCTATTGAATTAAAGGAAGATATATTGGATAAAGTTATAGATAATTACAACGAGTTGATTCGCCAGTTTCCGCAATCAGATTTAGTATTCAGATCTTTAAATAATAAAGGTATTGCAGAATTGGAAAATGGATACCAAGGAAAAGCAAAAGAAACATTTCTAAAAATAGTAAACAGTAAGGCAAATGATAAAGAAAAAGGAGGGTCGGGTTCCGGAATTATGGGTGAACCTTATGCAAATTATAAGAACAGAGCTTTGAAATACCTTGCTAAAATTGAAATAGGAAACAAAAATTATTCTGAAGCCTTACAATATCTTGAAGAAACAAAAAAATTCCCTTATCAACATTTCTGTGGAAATGAATTTGCTCAAGATAAAATTTATATCGCTGGATTATATGCTCAATGTTATTTAGGTCTTAACCAAACTGAAAAAGCATTTGACGTGCTACTTCCCAATATCTTTGAAAATGGATTAGCTAACAATTCAGAAATTGTAAACCTTACCTACAATACGCTCTCAAAAACTTATTCTAAAATAGATTTAAAAAATCAACTCGAAAAATCGTTCAAAAATCTAATGGTAAAAAAAGAAAAAAGGAACAACTATGAATATACGAGTTACAATATCAATTTTCTTAATAGAAATATAGAACTCCCAGATTGGGAGTTAGAGGAAGTTACAACTGATCAGGAAATAAAAAATTCTACTCTGCAAATACTTAAAAATTCAAAATTTTACACTCTTTTATCAAAATAAAAAATGAAACACCATCACTACAAAACCACCATCGAATGGACAGGAAATAAAGGTTCCGGAACCAGCAATTATCGTGATTACGAAAGAAGCCATACCATTTCTGTAGAAAAAAAGCCAGTAATTGAAGGTTCTTCCGATCCCGCATTCCGTGGGGATAGAACCAATACAACCCTGAGGAAATGCTGTTATCCTCCCTATCTTCATGTCATATGCTTTGGTATCTTCATTTCTGTTCCGAAGCAGGTATTATCGTAACAGGTTATATTGATAATGCTATTGGAACTATGGAAGAAACGGCAAGCGGAAGCGGTCACTTTACGGAAGCTATCCTGAATCCCGTTGTTACCATCACCGATGAAAAACAAATAAAAAAAGCAGAGGAACTTCATGAAAAGGCAAATCAGTTCTGTTTTATAGCCAATTCAGTAAATTTCCCTGTAAAACATATTCCAAAAGTTTTAATTAAGAAGTAAAAGTATCCATGTGATACGAATAGTTGTAGGTTAATTAATGTTAAGCCTCTTCTTTTCTTCAAGATATATTCCTAAATTTGAGGTATGAGTTTTGGAAAAGATTTATTACGAAAAATAAAAAGTGTAACCTTACCGGGGGAAAATGCTCACGGCGTTTTTTCTCCGCCTTACCGCCCTGTTTTCAGTTATGAAGAAGTTTTAGCCAAAAACCCTAAGTTTGCTGCAGTCAATATTGTTTTATATTTAAAAAATAATGAATGGTATTTTCCGCTTATTCAAAGGACAATTAATGAGCACGACAGACATAGCGGGCAGATTTCTTTACCTGGAGGAAAACGCGAAGAAATGGACCGTGATTTTTCTGAAACTGCGGTAAGAGAAACATCAGAAGAGATAGGCATTGAAAAAAATTATGTGAGAATCATCAGAGAAATGTCTCCTATTTATATTCCACCAAGTAACTTTTATGTGTATCCCTATATTTCATATACCAAAAAAAATCCGGATTTCATCTTGCAACAGACTGAAGCGGTAGAAGTTATAGAATTTCCTATTGTTTCTTTTTTAAATCTTCCGGATCAGCCGGAAATTATGGCTTTACCCAGCGCAGGAGGACATGAGGTTCCTGTTATTAATTTCAACGGATATATCATCTGGGGCGCTACAGCGATGATCTTAAGTGAATTCAGCCAGTTGCTGAAAAAAATGTAACTTTGCAACACCGTGTTTAATTGAGAGATGGCGAAGAAAAACATTTTCACCGATGCATTCGGTACACCTTATTTTTTAAAAAGATTGATTATTTTTATTCTGGGATTTGTTTCCTATAGAAGATTCAATGGCTTTAACAAATTAAAAATAACTGGTACTGAACACCTTGTGGATCTTCCTGATTCAAATGTTTTGTTTGTATCCAATCATCAAACCTATTTTGCTGATGTGGCCGCAATGTACCATGCTTTCTGTGCCGTAAATAACGGATATTTAAATACCATTAAAAATCCTATTTATCTGCTTAATCCTAAAATTGACTTTTATTACGTAGCTGCCGAAGAAACCATGAATAAAGGAATTCTTCCCAAGATCTTTAAAATCGCTGGTGCGGTGACTGTAAAAAGAACCTGGAGAGCAGAGGGTAAAGATGTGAACAGAATGGTTGACATGAGTGAAATTGATAATATCATGAAAGCTCTTGACAACGGATGGGTAGCAACTTTTCCTCAGGGAACTACTTCTGCATTCGCACAGGGAAGAAAAGGTACCGCTAAACTGATAAAAAATCAACGCCCTATAGTAATTCCGATCAAAATCAACGGATTCAGGCGTGCTTTTGATAAAAAAGGACTGAGAGTGAAAGTAACGGGTGTAAAACCAACCATGGAATTTAAAGCGCCTCTGGACATAGACTATGATAAGGAAAATGCACAGGAGATTTTAGTAAAAATCATGACCGCTATCGAGCAAACAGAAGATTTCAATGTGTTGCACACTTATGATCAGGAACTTAAAGCTAAAAAACTGGAACAAAAGAATTCTACTAATTAAAACAAGTTAATATGACTAGAATAATAGCCATCATATTTGCCATGATAATTATGGTTTCCTGTAACAGTCAGAAAGTATATTCAGACTTTGATATCAGTTATTCAAAAAGCGGAGGATATGCTCCCGTTTATGAAAACCTGCTGATTAAAGGAAATAATGCACATTATTCATTTCAAGGCGAAGGAAAAAAATACAATCAGAATTTTACTATTGCTGACGAAGATTTAAAAAAACTGGACAATATCCTTTCTCAAAATAATTTCAGGAGAATACAGGAAGATCATAAAAAAATTTATGATGGTATAGCAACTTCCATCAACATAAAGAAAGGACCTAATGAAGGAAGCAAAACAGATGCTAGTTCTATTATGCCCAATTTCAAGACAAACTGGACAAATATTACAGCTGCTTTTCAGGAGATCATTAACAACAATGTAAAAAAACAGTAAATACAATTGAAAACCCACTTCATAGCAATTGGAGGAAGCGCGATGCACAATCTTGCCATTGCATTAAAAGATAAAGGATATCAGGTAACAGGTTCGGATGATGCTATTTTTGAGCCTTCCAAATCAAGATTGGAAAAAAAGGGAATTTTACCCGCTGAAATGGGTTGGTTTCCTGAAAAAATCACTTCCGATATTGATGCTGTAATTCTCGGAATGCATGCGCATCAGGATAATCCTGAACTGGCAAAAGCAAAAGAACTGGGCTTAAAAATTTATTCATACCCTGAATTTCTTTATGAGCAGTCAAAAGACAAAACCAGAGTCGTTATTGCAGGTTCACATGGAAAAACGACCATTACTTCCATGATTCTTCACGTTTTAAACTTCCATCAGAAAGAAGTAGATTTCATGGTAGGAGCTCAGCTGGAAGGCTTTGATTGTATGGTGAAGCTTACTCAGGATAATGATTTCATGGTGCTTGAAGGTGACGAATACCTTTCCTCTCCTATCGATCTTCGTTCAAAATTTCTGCTTTACCAGCCAAACATCGCTTTAATGAGCGGAATTGCCTGGGATCATATTAATGTTTTTAAAACATTTGATGATTATATTGAGCAGTTCAGAAAATTCGTGGCAAGCATTACGCCGGGAGGAATTTTGGTGTATAATGAAGAAGATACTGAAGTGGTAAAAGTTGTGGAAAATGCTGAAAATTACTTCAGAAAAATTCCTTACAAAACTCCGGAATACGAAATCACCAATGGAAAAGTTTATCTTAAAACTGAAATGGGAGATGTTCCTCTTTCTGTTTTTGGAGCGCATAATTTACTGAACCTTGAAGGAGCAAGGCATATTTGCCAGACTTTAGGCATTATGGATGAAGATTTTTATGAAGCGATTATGAGCTTCAAAGGAGCTTCAAAACGTCTGGAGAAGGTAGAAAGAGAAGATAAAGGAACGCTTTATAAAGATTTTGCCCATGCTCCAAGTAAAGTAAAAGCCGCTGTAAAAGCTTTCTGCGAACAATTTAAAAATGAGAAAAAATACGGTTTCCTTGAGCTTCATACCTACTCAAGTCTGAACCCTGCATTTTTAGAACAGTATGATCACGCGATGGATGGCTTGGATAATGCGGTTGTCTTTTATTCCGAAGATGCTTTGAAGATCAAAAGAATGGAACCTATTTCCCCGGAATTAATCAAAGAAAAATTTAAAAACGAAAATCTGAAAGTTTTTACCAACGCTGAAGAACTTCATGCTTATTGGGAAACACTCGACAAAACTCAGGGCGTTTACCTGATGATGAGTTCGGGTAACTTCGGAGGACTTGATTTAACGAAATAATAAAAATCCTTTCATTGTTTGATGAAAGGATTTTTTATCATTATTCACAGCTGCGAATAAGGTTTCGCAGTATTTCTTCTGTTGAACTTTTACTGTACTTATGAATTGACTGACCCAACCACAGATTCACAAAATCAACATTTTTGTTATTTCTGGCCGCTTTTCGTAAAGCTCCCGTCAGTTTATTCTGATAAGGATACGGCAAAATATAGTCTGAATGCTCAAGTGTTTCGATAAATTTATTTTTAATTCCTCTTGCAAAACGTCCTGAAAAGCTTTTTGTCAAGATAACATCTTCCTCACGAACCTTTTCCAGTCTTTCTTTTTCAAAATCTTGCAAAGCACTTTCCTGTGAAGCCAATAAGATACTTCCTACCTGAAAACCTTCTGCTCCCAGGTTTTTTGCTGCCATTATGGTCTTTGCATTGTAAATTCCCCCTGCATAGATCAAAGGAACACTCACTGAATCGTATACCTGCGACAACAAAGAAAAACCTCCGATCTGCGGAATATTCTCAACCTCAAAGCTTCCTCTGTGGCCTCCTGCTTCTATTCCCTGGACACAGATTAGATCAATTCCTGACTTTTCCAATACTACAGCCTCTTCTACAGAAGTACAGGTTCCTATTAAAACAACTCCATTTTCCTTTAATTTCAAAATACTCTTCTCGTCAATATTACCGAAAGTAAAGCTTACGATCTTGCATTGCTCCTCAATAATAGCATCAATTTGCTCATGATAGGTATTGACCTTTATCTCATTCAGGTCAGGAAGACGCACTTCAATTTCATTTTTCCCGGCTAAATCCTCAAGAAATTTCTTGGTTTTCACATATTGATCTTTCAGGGCATCAGTAATTTCAGGAATCTTATGAACAAAAATATTCACAGCAAAAGGCTGATCAGTCAATTTTTTAGTTTCTCTGATTAATTGAACAGAACTATCACCCGAAAGATCCGCAATAGCCAAAGAGCCTAAACAGGATGCTCTATTTGCAGCGGCCGCCATTTCCGGTGTACTGACTCCAAACATCGGAGCCTGAATGACAGGATATTGTATGTTTAGTTTTTTACTGATTTTTTCCGGCCAAAACATATAGTTCGTTTTAGATATAACAAAATAAAGGTAATAAAAAAAGAAGCAATAAAAATTGCTTCTTAGTATGATAGATCTCTGTTTTTAAACTAAATATCCGCTACAGCATTTAGCATTTTCTTTTCCCATGCAGGATCTTTCGGATCAAAGAACAGTCTTTTTCCTGTATCTAAAGAACGAATTATATTCATTTCATCTTCAGTCAGTTCAAAATCAAAAACATTGAAATTTTCTTCAATTCTGGAGGGCGTTACAGATTTTGGAATTACACAGAAACCTTCCTGCAGATGCCATCTCAAAATTACCTGAGCGACCGTTTTACCATACTTCTCAGCAATAACTTTCAGTTCTGAATTATCCAATAGCCCAGCATTTCCATTTCCAAGCGGACTCCAAGGCTGTGTAACGATATTATTTTCTCTGTCGTACACCTGAAGTTCTTTTTGCTGGAAAAGAGGATGAAGCTCAATCTGGTTAATTACGGGAAGAACTGTAGAATTTGCTTTTAATTCCTCCAGTTTTTCTACAGGAAAATTACAAACTCCGATCGCTTTTATTTTTCCTTCATGATACAGCTCTTCCATCGCTTTCCAGGCACCAATAAAATCTCCATAAGGCCAGTGAATAAGATACAGATCCAAATACTCCAACTGTAATCTGTCTAACGTTCTCTGAAAAGCGCCTTTTGCCTTATCATACGCAATATCCTGAACCCAAAGTTTCGAAGTTATAAAAAGATCATCTCTGTCTACCCCGCTGTTTTTAATCGCATTTCCAACTGCTGTTTCATTAAGATAAATAGAAGCAGTATCAATCATTCTGTATCCCACTTCAATAGCCTTGATCACAGCATTTTCACATTCTTTCAAATCTTCCATCTGCCAAACTCCAAAGCCTAAAGCCGGAATATCTACTCCATTATTTAATGTAATTACAGGTTGTCCTGAATATATTTTTTGAGCCATAATTTTGGTTTATTTTTTCAATTAGAGTTAAACAAATTTGCAATAAAATTTTGAAATTCCCGGTTACCATTTTTACGGATTGACAAAAATAGATGTCAATGAACAAAATCCACGGGTGATCGGTTTTTACGAAAAATGAGATTCAGACAAACCGAAAGACCTGAAAAAGATAGCTCAGGGAAAGACTATTCTATCATTCATATGAGCTTGTTGTCATTCTGAACGTAACAAAGTGAAGTGAAGAATCTTTGAAAGTAAACCAAGAGTTTTTCCTTCAATCATATAACAAAAACACAGATGAAATTAAACAGTCAAAACCTCTTCTTTACTCATCATTTTTCTGAACAAACCTTTAATATGATCGATTTCGTCCTGATAATTGGTCTTTTTTCTGCATCCGAAGTACAACGTATTTTCCAGTTTCTTCTCGCCTTCCCAAATCAATTTTATCTCTTCGTTCTCAATTTCATTTTTACATAAAAAATTAGGAACAACAGCTAATCCTGTCCCGCCTTTTAAACAACGGATAATAGAGTTTAAATTCGGAACAATGTAATTGGGACGGAAATTCGGTTTATGTCCAAAATTCAGAATCCAGAACTGAAAAAGATGTTCCATATCTCCGGTGGTTCCATACCATTTTTCCTGTTTCAGCCATTCTTCAATATGCTCCGGACCTTTAGTTCTCACTACCTCATTAAAGCTTTCCGTATCTACATTTTTTCCGCCAACCAAAATAATCTGTTCGGAAGAAAATGCTTCATGTAAAATATTAGGTGAAGTTCCTCTTTTAGGAGTAATAATTAAGTCTAAAATCCCTTTATCCAGTTGCTCTAACATTTCCGGATATTCGCCAAAGCTGATGATTAAATTAAACGGCAATGTAGAAACGTATTGCTCCAAGGTAGTCTGAAACGTTTCAAAACACATTCCTACACTTATCGTTGGCGTATGTTTTTCAGTAGATTTCTGAAAGTTCTTTTCAACATCTTCCAATTTTGTTAAAGGTTCAGAGATTGCATTGAATAAAACCTTTCCTCTTTCTGTAGGAATCATTTTCCTTCCGGTTCTGTCGAAAAGTTTATATCCTACATAAGATTCCAGAGAACTTAAATGTAAACTCACACCGGGTTGCGAAATAAACAAAGAATCCGCAGCTCCCGTTAAAGTTCCGGTTTTATAAATCGCTTTAAAAGTTCGGTACCATTCTAAATTGACCATGACTTTATATATTAATATTCTGATACAAAGTTAATAAATAATCAGATTAATAATATTTAATATCATCGAATCTATCAATTATAAATTTTGTCTGGTTGGAAATCAC
>JBCNMJ010000095.1:0-15949 GCA_039594975.1 Chryseobacterium sp.
TACTTCAAAACACATGTATTCGCCTCTGTGCTCTACATCATCCGTAAAAGGAATAGTAGGTAAGCTCTCTATATATTCTTCATCTGCAAAGTTATGTAAATAACCAGCCTGTGCATATTGATTCGCAAGAGGAACATTCATAATTTTTAAATCTGAAAAAACAACAGGTGAGGCACTGTTATTTAATTTCTTTTGTTGTTCCTGAAGTAGATTGGTCACAAAATAAGCAGTTGTTTCTGGTATTTTTCGTTCGCCTTTTTCCCAATATTGTACAGCTCTAGTACCAACTCCTATAGATTTTGCTATATCAGCCTGCTTCATGTTTAGCTTCTTCCTGATTTCTTTGAATTCTAAATAGTTCATTTTGATATGTTTAGGGTTACTTAAAAAAATAAATACGTAAAAAGTTCATTTTTTATTTTGAAAAACGAACAATGTTCGTATATTTGTTTCGCTGTTAAAATGGTACGGCACAAATATACAAATTATATTTATAATTTAATATTTATTTGATATTTAAATGTCCTGTTTATAGTTATTTGTGATTTTTTTTCAGGAATCTGATAATTGGCTTGTATTGTGAGTATCTTATATCTGGATCTTGTTTTTTTAGCTTTTTACAGCATAAATTGAAGAAATAAGAATTTTTTTAACCCAATTAAGTGTAAAAATTGCATTTTTTAAGTTGGTTTTAATATGAATTTTGTGCGTTTTTAATTCTTTTGTGTTGATAAAAATGCGCTTTTTAATATAGATGTTACTTAACTCTTTTATTTTCGAAAATATCAAAAATAAACCAGAAACGTAGAACTGCTGTTTAGAATAAAATGAATAATGAATTATGAGTAGCAGTAAAATTGTCAAAATATCTAAGGATAAAAATAAATTAAATGTTGAGCTCTTTTAAACAAATTAAGTAATGATGCTTCGTGGTAACAAATATCGATTATTTGTAAACATACAGAAGTCATTTACTAAAAAGTAACAGTAATAAGTTGGTGTGTTGTTTCTATTGAAAAATACATGATATCAACTTCTTAAAATCAAAATTAATATCTGATTAAACACCCTTTCAAAGACTTAAATATTGTCTTTGGGGACTCTTATTGACTTAATTAAAGAATAAAAATGTAAACAAAATAAAACATTAATATATAAAACTCCTAACCAAAATGAAACGTAGCAAAGAATTAGTAGAAAAAAGAAAAGATTTTGTTATTGAATATGTGAAACGTAATCAAAACAAACAGATGAAAGTGATTGTCACAGAGTTAACAGAAATGTTGTTTTTATCCGAAAGAACAATATATAATATTATTCTTCAGGCATAACCGTAGTAGAAAGTTCAGTCTTATTGAATAATATACTCAGAAATTAGATCTTGTAATTATACATTCTAAAAAGATAAAGAACCCAAAGTGATTCTTATAACTAACCCATAAATCATAGTGGAAAAGCAGTTCAGATATCTTTCTCAAATTTAATTCTATAGGTAAATACTAAGGTAAAAACGGTTTTTGCTTTTAAGTTCTGTTGTTTCGGATGAAATGTGAACCCGGGAGCAGAAACCGCCTAACCGGGATGATGTAAAAAAATTAATCTTACAAAGACAAAAAGAATTGTTCATACAAAAATTTTAAAACCATGAAAAAGAAAAAAAAGAAAAAAAATAAGGAAAAAAAAGAAAAGCCAACTAAAGACATTTATGATCTTATTGATGAGCTGGCTTATGTAAATAAAAATGGAAATATTCGAAAAAGCAAAAGATTTTTAGATGATATGTACATACTGGATCAGGATATTTAGAAGTATGAAAAAATCAAAAATCTTTAATTAATAATATATAAGAAAGAATGAATCTGGATAGTATAAAAGCCCTGTTAATAGGAACTGCAATTGCATTTTCAGGCGGATTACTAAGAGTATTGGTCTCTATACAAAACAAAGAGAAAAAACAGCCATGGGAGCACTTTATCACGTTGTTGATCGTGATAATTGTCGGTTTTACCATGAGTTATTTAATGAACAGAGCTGAGCTGCACGACAAATGGTATTCAACAGGCGTACTTTTCGTACTCGGCTATGGTTATGATAAATTTCTGAAAATGATAACGACAAACCTGCCTAATTGGATTGATAAAGCGGTGAATCTTCTTATTGAAAACCGATATGGTGTAAATACAGAAAGACCAGCTGATAAGGAAGAAAATACGGATAATCCGGCCCAATAAAAAATAAGTAAATAATAATATTGAAGACAGTTCATACCCGGAAACGATAATTTGAAAGTGCTTCCGAAAACAGAGCCATTAAAGTAAAACAATCATGAAAAACTCTTTACTGCAACTACAGAATCCATTACTTAAAAACTAATGAATTCTTCCGGAAAAGAGTCAAATTTGAACTAGAAAAACTGAAAACTCGAAATTAGATAACAAGAGAAAACTTGAAGTGGTTCCAGCATTACCTGTTTCTTATCACCAGCCAAATGCCACTTCCGATTACTTACATTCTTTAAAAAAATCTACCCTCACGCGGCCAGATTTTCACATTCAACAGGTAGTATAAAACGCAATTGTATTAATTGCGTTTTGTATGCCTTCAAAAAATCAATATGAAATTAAAAAACTAAGTCAATGAAAGCAGCAACTCCTGTAGAAAAAGACAATGTCCACCAAGGTCCAAGCAGAAAGCAAAGGCAGCAAGAATCGGTGGTACCTCTATCTGAGGTGGAAATAACCAACGTAAAGGCACAAAATTCTGGAGATTTAAAAAGTATAGCTGGATCGGCAAATCCGAATCAGTTTAATCTTAATAATAATCTGATGGCTGTTCATGGTTCGCAAACGATCTATGATCAAGGTTCGCAAATGATGTATAAAAAACATCAAGAAAGTTTGGCTCAAACAGGTGACATCAATCATCCTGATACAAAAGAGACCGAAAAAGACTATTTAACCACATTAAATACAAATCAGGCACAGAATTATAATGATCTTAAATCCGGAACGTATGTACCAAAAACGCTGGAAGAGCAGGCAACGGTTCATCAACAAAGTAAAAAAATTGAAGAAACAAATCCGGCAGTAAAACCAGTAGATAAAAAAGATACTCCAATTAAATCGGATGCAAACCAGTCTCAGGCAGCTAATCCTGACAAAGCTGAAGCAGGTGAAATTGAAAAAGTATCGCCAAATGCAAATAGCAACCCTGAATTTACAGCATTAAGCGGAAATATAGCTAATACGGCCAAGTTGCAGAAGCAACACGAGCCATCACAAAAAGCAAGCAACGATGCACAGGCTGCAGCGCCATCACCTTCCAACGAACGCCAAAGTATGGCACAGGCAAGTCAGGTGAACACAATGGACGAGCAGAAAGCAGGGATGTTCAGCAAAAAAGATTTTAAAGCGCAGTTGACTGAAAAAATAGAAGGTATTACACTTCCGGAAAATGAAGAACAAGCAGATGAATTTGAAAAGCATAACAATATAGATGAGGTTAATCAAAAAGCGGTAGGAGATGTTAAAAAAGAGAAGAATATAGCGTCTAATGATATTGCTTCCGCAACTTCTGCACAGCCGAATACTGACGCTCAGCCAACTCGTACCGTTGCCAAAATGCCGACACCGAACATTGGTAAAGCTCCAGGGATACCAAATGCAGCGAAAGCAATGCCTGTGAAAAGAAATGTAGAAAGTGTAGAACAACCTATTAAGGAACAGACAGCAAGTATCGACAATGAAATGCAGGCTAATGGGGTGACTGATAATATGCTGGCGAAATCGAATGAACCTACATTTACAGATGCTTTGGCACAAAAGAATAAAGCCAAAACCCAAAGTGTTGAAGCAACTCAACAGTTTAGAGATAAAGAAAATAAAGAGTTGTCAAAAACACGTACTGATGCACAGGCACAAGCAGTAAGTCAGATTAGTGAAATGCATGGTGCAAGAAAAGGCGGACTGGGCAATGTACATGGCGAGCAAAAGCAAACCTCCGGAAAAGACAGCCAAAAAAGAAAAGAAATTGCAGATCATATCAATGGTATTTATCAAAGTTCTAAAACGGACGTGAATGCCATTCTAAACAGTTTGGATAAAACGGTTGCGGATAAATTTGCGAGAGGGAGTGTGGAAGCCAAAAAAGCATTTGAAGTTCATGTTGATCAGGGAATGAAGGCTTATAAAAAGAAACGTTACGGAGATGCGTATGCGAAATACGGTGTTCTAGGTTTGGCTGGTAAATGGGTGAAGGACCAGGTTGTCGGTTTACCGCCTGAAGTCAATAAATACTTTGTAAGCGGCAAGGCCTTGTATATTAAAACAATGGATAAATATATCGATGATATTGCAACCCATGTTACCAATCAGCTTAATGCGGCCAAAACCAGAATTGCTAAAGGCAAAAAAGACGTTCAAACTTATGTGAACAGTTTATCGCCAAGCTTAAGGAAAATAGGAAAAGATGCCATAGCAGAGATCCAAAGTAAATTCAATGCTTTGGAAGAAAGCGTAAACAGTAAAAAAGATGCCTTAATCGATGTACTGGCTAAGAAGTATGCTGATAATATTGCAAGTATCGATAACCGAATTGCAGATTTAAAAGCACAAAATAGTGGATTGGTTAATCAGGTTCTTGATGTGCTTAAAAACAGCGTGTTTGCTATCATTATTGAAATTAAAAATACGCTTACCAATTTATTATCTGGTGTTATTAGTGCGATTCAGGCAATTATTATGGATCCGATCGGATTCTTCAAAAACCTTATTGCCGGAGTTTCACAAGGGTTTACCAATTTCGGGGCCAATATCTGGACGCATCTTAAGACCGGTTTCTTCGGATGGTTGACCGGGGCAATGAAAGATATTTCTTTCACCATGCCGGAAGACGTGTTCTCTTTAAAAGGAATTTTTTCCATTACCACACAGGTTCTTGGCTTAACGTGGGGAGGAATCAGATCAATTGGAGCCAGAGTTATCGGTGAACCTGTAATGAAAGTTCTTGAGACAGGTTCTGAAAAAGGATTGGAAGTAGTGCAGGTTGTCCGTAAAGAGGGAGCTGCCGGACTTTGGGAATATCTGAAAGATCAGTTTGCCGATCTTAAAGCTACGGTGATGGATACTATTATGGATATCGTTCAAACACAGGTAATTCAGGCGGGAATTAAATGGGTGATGGGATTATTGACTCCGGTTGGAGCATTTATAAAGGCTGCAATGGCGATTATCGATGTAGTTAAATTCTTCATCCAGCGAGCAGCACAAATTATGGAATTGGTAAAAGCGTTTAGTGATAGTATCAAAGCAATTGCCAGCGGAAATATAGGCGCAGTTGCCAAATCTATAGAAAATGCATTGGGAAGAGCGATTCCTGTACTGATTGGCTTTTTAGCTTCGTTATTAGGAATTGGCGGATTGGCTGATAAAGTGGTTGGTGTTATCCGAAAAATACGTCAGCGTATTGAGAATGCCATTGTGAAGTTCTGGAATTTTGTAAAAGGGAAGGCTAAAGGATTGCTTGGGAAAATTGGTATAACAGGAAAGAAAGACAGGGCAGATAAAATTAATAAGAAAGAGAAAAAAGAGAAGGGTTATATTACCTCTGAAAGCTTTTCTATGTCTGGAAAATCTCACACGTTAAGTTTTGAAGATAATGAGATTTATATGGAAAGTAAGAAAGCAAAACTTTCCACAAAATTAAATCGAGGAAAAGAACAAGTGGAAAGATATCCAACCTCAAGCGCTTATCAAGGTAAATCAGAACTTATAAAACATCAATTAACTAGACTAAAGGATATACAAGGTCGTACAGAAAAAGAATTAGAAAAAGCGGAGGACTCGGGAGACCAAAATGAAATAAAGAAAGCTCAAGACAAACTGCAACGATTAGGTGGAATCATCCAAAACTTTGGAGATACCTATCAATTGAGGGATATTTTTGATAATGATGGGGGAGAGCACAAAGAGTATGAACCAAAAACAGTAAGATTAGAAGCTATTGGAGATCATCAAGTAAGCGTTACCTATTATTATGATAAAGAAGCTCATGAATATGGTCAACAGGATTTTACTATTACAATTAGTGTACAAGATGTGAATAAGCGAGTTGTAAGGCACGTAAATGAAGGTAAAAATCTTGTTTTGAAAAAAGTAGGTTCTCGTGGGCTTACAATACCTGCGGGACAATTAGCAAAGTATAACTATGGTTTGATGCTGAATTCTGCTCACATTATTGGAGATCAGTTTTTGGGGTCAGGTTATAAGAAAGGATTAAATCTAATTTTAACTTCTGATCAGTTTAACAAAAAAACTATGTTTGCAGCTGAAGAAATAATTCAAGAAGGAATTGAAGCAAAAATGAATAAATATAAAAATAATTTTGTTACTTTTGACTTAGTAGTGTCTTCTACTTATGAAGTATTAGAAGAAGATCCGTTGGTGGAAGCATTAAAAGCGGTGCATACCGGGATGACTGATGAAGAAAGGAAAGCAACACGACTAAAACTACAAAGAATGAAGCAACTCCCAAGACGTTGTGAGAAGGTTGAATATGAAGCTTTTATATATGTGGATAGAAGAGATGTCAATGAATCCGTAGAGGCAGAAACTGAACATGGAGATATATGGTTAAATGATTTATTTAATAAAAATTAAAAGATGGATAAAATAAAAGATTTCTTAGAATTTCTTTTCAAAAAAGAGCAAGAAGCTATTAATTATGGTTATTTTAAGGATAAAATAAATGAATATAATAACATTTCACTTGAAATAAAATCATTTATGAATGATGAAACTGTTGGTTTAGGCTTACCTCCAAGATCGGAACCGAAATCGGATAGATATTATCAGACAAAAGTAAATACTCCTTACCCAGAACATCGTCATATATTTAAAATAAGCGAATATACTCATGAAAAATATGGTATAGTATGGGCATGTTATGTTTCTTTTTCAAACCCAGATGAATCAATGAGAAAAATAAAAGAATGTTTTCTAATAGCTTCAATTAATGAAGAGTTAAAAATTGTTTCTAATTTTATAGTGAGTTCAGATGCTAAAGAATGGAGGCATGTAGGCGGTGATGAAGATAAAAGCTTGCGTTTGCATAATTTGGGTAAACCTGTAAAAGTGGAGCGCTATTTAGAACCAACTGATGAATGGAGTTTAGAGGAATATTTAAAGGATAAATAAAATCAATAAAAACATCATTGCGGAATTTCTAGTTTTAGAAGTTCCGCTTTTTATCTTAAGGAATTTGTAATACTATGGCAGAACCTTGATTTAAAATATCAAATTTTAAAAGCGAAATTTACTGCAGAAAACTTTGGTCTTATTTTAATTATATAACTAAAAAAATAATCAATACTTTTGAATAACACCAAACAAAATTGTAAACCATGAAAAAATCACTATTCATTTACACCCTACTATTCAGTTTTTCCTTTATAAGTGCCCAAACTATAGAATCAGGAAGCCATAATACAAGAGGTTATATCAAATCAGATGGAATAATTGAAAACAGCAGCCATTCCACAGTAGGATATATCAAAAGTGATGGTACGATAGAGAACAAAAGCCACAGTACAATTGGTTATATCAAAAGCGATGGCACTATTGAAAATAAGAGCCATTCTACGGTTGGTTATGTCAAAAAAGATGGGACAGTAGAAAACAGCAGTCATTCCACTATGGGTTATATCAAAGATGATGGAACGGTCGAAAACAGCAGCCATAGTACGATTGGTTATGCGAGAGGAGTTAAAAAAGAATGGGCAGCGGTGGCTTTTTTCTTCTTTAAGTTGAATTAATATTAGTATAGATTCTCGTTAAAATATATAAGTCAAGGCTCGGATTATTAAAATCCGGGCCTTTGTTTTGGGATAAATGTGAATATATAGAAAATATTCGGTGTGAATTTGGGAGTTGCTTCGGCGGTTTATTCTAGTTACTGCAACTACAGGATCGGGAAGGTAAAAAGCTTTAATAAGAAAGAAAAAAGAATGAATTTTGAGCTTTAAAATAAAGACGATTATATTAAAAAACAGTCAGAAATAGTAAAGCATATGGAAAAAAACAAATTAACCACCCGAGACAAATTAAAAACCTATTTTGAAACAGGTAAATATCCCACACAAAGTCAATTTTCGGATCTGATAGATCTTTTGAGACTTAAAGAAGATATCTTAACAAATAGAGAACTGGTAACGCTTGCCAATAGTTTAGAATCTATTGAGAATACATTTATTTATTACTATGCAAACTCTATCGAAGATTTAAAATTGCCGGTTGTTATCAGCTCAAAGGATGAAGAAGATCAAATGATCACCGTCGAAGAAACTTTTGGAGATTCAGAGAGAAGATACTTGTTTGGAAGTACCCCTTATACGATTAGAGTAAAAGAGTTTTCAGGAGGAAAATTAAATGTAAACGAATATTATAATCTAATGTATCAGCTCGATCGGGCTTATACAATTACCAGACTGTTTGGAAATAACCTTCAAACAATTCCAGATGGATTTGAGCTTGGAGTACTGAATAGGGAAAAAATGCTGATACAAATTTTCAAACAAGATTTTGGAAAACAAATCAATGTTGTAAATACGAATATTAAGTTCATTAATAATACAGAAATACCTATCCGGTACAGAATAGAATCAGGAAACTGGGGTGATGGATTTAAAGCAGAAGATACTGTTACCGATCATTATGACCTTTGGGATTATTTATCCTTTTATTATAATGCAGATCTTAGCGCAAGCAGCCAGTCTGTAAATTGTGAAATTTATGATGCAGATAACGACAAACTTTTATCCACTACTTCACTACCGGCGGGACAAAACAATAGCTATTGGGGTGGTGGTCAATACTTAAGAGAAATCAGAAATATAAGAATTGAATGTAATTATTAAAGGAGTAAAATAATTCACAATATTTAAAACAGTTACGCATAATATTATAGATTGAAATTTTTCAGGAGCTGCTGCAACTACAGAATAGAAAGGGTAGAAAACTTTTATAATAGGAAAAAAAGAAAGAATTTTGAACCATTATATAACAAGCCAAGTCCTATTACTATTAAAATTATCTGGAGATCGTATGACGACTTCATAGGTCAGATCATAACTATTCATAACACCTCAATCATTTTTTTAAGAGTGAGATTGACTTCTTAAAAGTAGAATTCCGATAAAAGAGACTTTCTTAAAACGGCAGCAGCTGGATAAGATTCTCCAAAGCGAGCCATTTTTCGTTGAGGTAACTTCAGTGACCAATCAATGGATTTTCAAAAATTAAACATCGGATAATAAATTAGTTATTTAAATGACTCTAGAAGTAAACAGAATACAAATATTATGGAAGAAATAAATAAATTAACCGAAAGAGAGGAATTAAAAACCTATTTTGAAACAGGTAAATATCCCACACAAAGACAATTTGCAGAACTGATAGATTCTTTAAGGCATAAAGAGGATGCCCTAAGTTATAAAGATATAGTAAACATTGCTAATAGAATGGAAGCTTTGGATAGTGGATATGTTGAATATTCTGTTATTGATGTTGGAGATCAAAAATTTTCTATAGTTATTAGCTCAGAAGATGCAGAAGACTTGATAATAGAGTTGAGAAATACTACCAACGGTAATGAAAAGTTAAAGATCTTTGGCAAGTTACCTTTTATCTGTAAAACAAAAGAATTCCCGGCAGAAGGGTTGGGTATAAACGAATATTATCATTTTACCTGTTCTATAGATTTCCTCCCTTTTGAGAGATTATTTGGAAATAACCTGCCTACAATTCCTAGCGGACTTGAATTTGGAATATATAATGGAGTAGGGTTTATGTGTGGTATAAATAAATACCCTATGGACCAACAAATTAACATCGTAAATACAAGTATTAAGTTTGTTAATAAAACAGAAGAAGCTATTCAGTATAGAGCACAAGCAGGCATTTGGACTGATATATATAGAGGTAAAGATATTGTTACAGATCATTACGATATGTGGGATAATTTATATTTCTATTATAAGGCAGATCTTCAGAAAATCGATCGGAATATAGAATGCAAGGTCTATAATTCAGATAATAACCAGCTTTTAATGACAGCCTCTTTATTGGCAGGACAGGATAATAAGGAAGTGTGGGGGAATGGTGAAGCTCAACAAATCAGAAATATTAGAATCGAATGCGATTATCAGTAAATAGAAAAACCATCAAATCATAAAATCTGCTGTATAATACAATGTGATCTTCAGTTTATAATGCTTCAAAAAACTATTAAAAGAAAATTTTTTACGAAGCTGCATTTTAAATTTACACAAAACATATTGGTGTTCAGTTAACCAGTGACCTCATGAATCGGTAAAAGATTCCCTTGTGAATGATGAAATTTCAAAAATAAAATCACCACAGCAAATATAGATGGTTGTTTTCAATCTGTAAACATACCCAGATCATCAATTTTCATTAAAATCAAAATTTCAATACATGACAGATTTAGAAACAATATTAAGTTGGTTTCAAACCGGCGATATGCCTACAGCAGAAGAATTTAAGCAAACATTCTCTTCTTTTAGGCATAAAAACACAAAAATTCCAATTGCAGAAATCGATGGACTGGAGGACTTAGATTATGTCCAAAAGAAATACGTTGATGATGCTATAACAAACATAGAAGGCGGAAATGAAGGTGGAGTTTGGATTTTCCCGGTAAGTAGTTAAAATAAAAAGATATGCCAAAATTTAAAGAAATAATTATACAATATGTCAATGTTTTTGACAACACCTATGTAGATTTATCAGGTAATACTCAGCCTGTTCAGCCTTTAGATATTTATTTAGTTCCCAATGAAGACAAATCTCACGATCGATATGTTGTAGACAATACAGGAGTAATATCTAAACAATCCAATGGTTCTCAGGCGAACTATTTAAGAGCATCAGGAACCGATCCAGGTCAGCAGATAGCTGGGTCTTTCAGGACTCAGACTGCATCATTTCATGTTTATCGGGACGATTATCCTTATGACAGTCAATTTACATTATCTCCAGGTGATATAGAGCTTTCCAGCAGGGTTATAATGGAGGATCCCAAGAATCCTATTAATAGAATCCTTGTTAGAGAGGATGGAATTAGATTCACAACTAAAAATTTTATTTGTGACAGCATACCAAATGTACAAGGAGATACAAGTTATACAAGACAATTAGTACAGAAAGATGATGGAACAATAGGATATTTAACAAGCAGTTTTGAAAGTGGACAATTTGATTCTTTTGGACAAATTGATTCTTTTGGACAATTCCCTGGAGATTCAATATCTGGAATTTGTTTTTATGAGTATCAAAAAGGAAGTAAATATGTGACAGTCAGGCTCAAACTATATATTTATCTTGCGGAGGAGGATGGAAATCCTCATGGGGTTTGGATAAATGTTCCTTTTGGACTGGGATATACTCAACAAAGAATTTTTGATGCTTTTACAGATAATTCTGTAATAATGACTACGCAGTTAAATGAAATATCTTTTATGAAAACTAAACGAGAAGCCATGGGTATTGGCATAACAGCGTGTTATACATTTCCTTATGGGGCAGAAGCAGGAGATGAGTAAAATCAGGTTATTACAAAAATCGTTCAGAAAAAAGTTCCGATAATCGATGAAAATAGCAGTCAACTGAAGAAACTGATATGAAAGATGCTGCAGAAGTTTAGGAGAATTTCTCACAGGATTTAAGCTTATGACTTGTGCTGAACTTGATGCTTTGGCTGAAACTTTAGACGTTGAAATGATAGTGGGATAAATTTTAAATATGACCGAAAGTAAATTGCTACTCTGTCAATATTGCTTTTTTAAACAATTTTTAGTAGCAAAAATAACTGATTATGATATTGAAAAAAGCAAAGAACAAGAATAGATTAAATAAGAGTGAATTTTCAATTTCAAAAATAAAAAAAGACTAAAAACCAATGGAACTCATTCAGATACAAAAATTATTTACTCATTTAGAAGAGGTTATTACATGGCGTATAAACAATCCTTCAGAAAATTTTAGCATAGGAGCGCCTGAATTTGTAGCCATGGATTATGAAGGCTTTCCATTAGGAGAGTATATTTCAGCAAAAGAACTTACTCATCAGGAAGTTGTTGTTCTTTTAATGGCTTTATTACCACGGTTAGAACCGTCATTGCTGAAACGGATTTATTTAGAACTCCCAACTAGTGCGTTGTTTGACTATTGTGCAACCAATGAAAATGGAAGACTCTTTTATCCAACGGTTCAAGCTGTACAGTATGTTTTAGGAGGAGAAAGTATCTCAGAACGGTTAAAAGCTCTGAATCATTTCAATCCGGATTCGGTTCTAATTAAAAATGAACTCATTGCTGTTCAGGGTTATGCATCAATAAACAGCCCGATTCATGTATACGAGGAAGCTTTTAACACCATGATTTTTGGAGTTGAACTATTGCCAAAAATGAGTAATGATTTTCCGGCGGAACAAATAAACACCAGCCGATCCTGGACCGATCTGATACTTCCTCAGAACACATTAAATGAACTTCAGACTATTGAAGCCTGGTATAATAGCAGCCAGATTCTTATGGAAGATTGGGGAATGCAGAAAAAACTTAAGCCTGGTTTTAGGGTGCTGTTTTATGGAGATCCGGGAACAGGAAAAACGCTTGCAGCCAGCCTTCTGGGAAAGTATACGAAGCGTCCTGTTTTCAGGGTTGATGTTTCTATGCTGGTCTCGAAATACATCGGGGAAACAGAAAAACAGTTGGCAAAATTATTCGATAAAGCGGAAAATAAAAACTGGATTTTATTTTTTGATGAAGCGGACGCTATTTTCGGAAAGCGGACCAATGTACGGGATGCTCATGATAAATATGCCAATCAGGAAGTCTCTTACTTGCTGCAAAGAATAGAAACCTTTTCGGGGCTTATTATTTTGGCTTCCAACTTTAAAAATAATATGGATAAAGCTTTTACACGACGTTTTCATAGCTGCATCAAATTCAATAATCCAAAGCAGGAGGAGCGTCTGCGTATCTGGCAGCACAATTTGCCCGAACAATTACAGCTTGAAGACATTAATTTAGAAGAGATTGCCAGACGGTACGAACTTACCGGTTCTAATATTATGAACGTAATACAGGATGTAAGCTTAAAAACCATTGCATCAAAAGCACCGGATTACAGGGTTAGCTTGGAAATGTTACTAGAAAGTATCAAAAAAGAGTATGTAAAGGAAGATAAGATATTTTCATAAGACATGACTCTTTTAAAAGACACTAGAGAAACTTCAGAATTCAAAAGTAGAGGATTTTAAATTCTATTCAATTCAAAAACAAAACTTATGAAAGAAAAACTTATGTTGCTTATATTTTTGAGCAGCCTCATATTGGGCTGTCGAAGTAAGCATAAAATAACGACCAGCTATAAAGAAGACAATAAAGAAACGATAAAAATAAAAACTGATTCTTTAAGCACACAGAGCTTAAAATTAGTTCAGAATTCATCTTCCGATGTATTGTTGAATGAAAAGAAAAATGAAACGTCCGGAGAAGTATTGATTAAAGGAAAATCTGATGTCTCCAATCCGTTCGTTTTTCATAATGTGATCGGAAAAGATACCATTCAGAGTATTTCTATCATAGGAAATGCAGAATATTTAATCAATAATCACCACGCAAAGGCAGATCATCAACAGTCGGAGGTTAAAAAAAACGAATCTGTTAGTACGGTTCAGGATGTAGCACAAAATGTTATTTCCAAAGAAACAAATAAAGAAATTTCTTCGGCTATATCTCAAGACACAAAAAAAATAAAGTCGAACGGGTTTCAGGCAGGAGCCTTGATTGCTATTGTATTGGGAGCAATCATATTAATACTGGCCTTTTTCATATTTAAACGTTTTATAGAATGAAAACATCACAAAAAGGAATAAATTTAATTTTATCATTTGAAGGTTTCAGTGCTAAACCCTATCTGGATTCAGCAGGGATTCCGACCATAGGTTATGGAAATACATATTATCCGGGAGGTAAAAAAGTAACAATGAAAGATCTTCCAATTAGTAAAGAAAAAGGAGTAGAATTATTTTCATCTGTTTTGCCAACCTATGAAAAGATTGTCAATAATAAAATTAAAGTAGCACTTACCCAAAATCAATTTGATGCTCTTGTCTCGCATACCTATAATACCGGAGGATCTGACACACTATTTTCTTTGATTAACAAAAAAGCAGATCCGGAAACCATTAAAAATTGGTTTGTTTCTAAATACATCACCGCAGGTGGCAAGCTTCTAAACGGACTGATCCGGAGAAGAAAAGCTGAAGCTGATTTGTTCTTTTCCAAATAAAAAAAATCCCCACTTTAAAGTGGGGATTTTTTTTATTTGGAAATAATTTACTTTTTTCAGCCATTATGATTTAGATCATAACACTTGGGAAAAAGAATGTCCTAAATTTGAAATCACACCACAAAATTTAATATTATGAAATCTATTGTATTATTCTCCTGTGTACTGGCAGGTGTACTTATGAGCTGTAAAAAGCAGACAGAATATAGAAATGCCTCGCTTCAGGATACCATTATTACTCCTGATACCGTAAAGGCTACAATTCCTGCCCGGGATACTCTAACGAAACAGCAGCCACCCGATACAATCTCCTATCCGAAAGATTCTGCAAATCGTAAAAAGTAGAAAAATAATAAGATTTATTCCTTTTAATTTTTCAGACTTATCGATTATCTAAAAATTTTGCTAAAGATTAAAATTAAATAAAAGAATGTATTAATAAATTCAATATGACTCAAATCATAAATTAGTGAATTATCAAGCTGTACATTTGGTATACAAATTATTCTAACCTCTTTGTGAGGTATCATTACGAAGCATTGCTTCGGTGGTCAATATCCAAGTAAGATTAAACTGATTGCTGTCTAATACTAGTCACGGCCGGCAATAGCCATCACTTAATATTAATTATAAAAAATTCAGTTATGAACACTAGAAATTCAAAAAATCGTAGTTCAAGAGGAAGTTCATCCAGCAATCTTGAAGAAGTTTACCAACTAGGTTATGATCATGGTTATAATGATGCATCAAGAGATGAAGATTATGACGATGATTTCACAGAATATGAAGACTATTTCGATGATGACTATGAGAATAGTTATGATGACGACGAGGATGATTATGATAACTACGATAATGAAGATGATTATGATGACGACGACGATTATAATGATGAGTACGATGATGAAGATGACGATGATAATAGAGGCAGAGGTAGAAACGGAAACAGAAACCAGCAAAGAGACAGCCAGGGAAGATTTACTTCCGGAGGTGGTAGAGGGGGATCCCGTAGCGGATCAGGAAGAAACTCCAGTTCTAATTCCGGTAGATCAGATTCCGGTTCGGGATCAAGATCAGGAGGAAGGAGAAGGTCTTCAGGCTCATCAGACGACAATTACGACCACAGACATGACAATCCGGGAAGGCCAAGAGGCAGCAGAAATAGCAACGGAAGATCTTCAAATTCAAATTCAGGCAGATCTGGTTCAGGAAATAGCAGAAGCAATTCAGGTTCTGGATCAAGATCAGGAAACAGCAGCGGTTCAGGTAGAAATTCCAATTCCGGCTCAGGAACATCAAGAAGAGGTTTTGCTTCCATGAGTAAAGCAGAACGTACAAGAATCGCCCGTATGGGAGGCCAGGCTTCTCATGGTGGCGGCAGATCTTCAGGTAGATCCGGATTTGGAGGTAGACGAAATTCATAATTCTTTTTTCAATGATTGCCTCTTTATCGATATAAAATAAAGGGGTAATCTTTTTATTCACTTTTTAACATCATTCACATCATGGCAACAAAAACAGCAGAAAATAATAACAGCAGCACAGCAGTATCAGAGAAAAAAAATATGAAGGAAGAT
>JBCNMJ010000096.1:0-15829 GCA_039594975.1 Chryseobacterium sp.
ATTTTATTTTAATTTTTTGTTAATTTTATGATAATTATAAAATTTTTATAAATTGCAAGTCTGGTTTCATGCCAGAACTATAACGAAACTATATAAAAATAAGATTGTGAAAAACTTTACAACAGTACTAAAAATTGCGCCTGCATTTTTATTGGCTAGTTCCATGATTCACGCGCAGACCAAAGACTCTATCACCAAAGAGAAAAAAATAGAGGAGGTCGTTTTGATTGGGTATGGTAAGCAGAAGAAGTCTGATCTTACAGGATCTATTACTTCTGTTTCATCCAAAGATTTTAATGGTGGAGCAACCTCCGCAGATCAGTTAATTCAAGGTAAAGCACCTGGTGTTACCATTACTGGTAACGGAGGAGCCCCGGGTGCTGGATCTACCATTAGAATTAGAGGAGGAGCATCATTGAATGCGTTGAATGATCCGTTATATGTAATTGATGGGATTCCAGTAGATACAGGTACAACCAATGGAGCGGCAAACCCGTTAGCTCTGATTAATCCGAATGATATTGAATCTTTTGATATTTTAAAAGATGCCTCAGCTACAGCTATTTATGGGAATAGAGCATCCAACGGGGTGATTATTATTACGACAAAAAAGGGAAGTACTGGTAAGTTCAGAATTAACTTCTCTACCGTAACGTCTCTTTCTACTAAAATGGGAAATGTAGATGTCTTGGATGCTGATGAATATAGAAGCTATATGCATCGTATTGCAGAAACCAATCAGACAGTTCAAAACTACTTGCCTAAGTTAGGGACGGCGAATACAAACTGGCAGGATCTAATTTATCAGAAAGCTTGGGGAACAGATAATAATTTATCTTTATCAGGTGGGATTAAAGGACTTCCATATAGGTTATCTGTAGGATATACTGATCAAAATGGTCTTTTAAGAACAAATAGTTTTAGAAGGTCGTCCCTTAGCTTAAACCTTTCACCAAAATTTTTAGATAATCATTTAACTACGAATATTAACTTTAAGGGAACGTTTACAGACAATCAATTTGGTAATGCAGGGGCGATAGGAGCAGCCCAGTATTTTGATCCTACACAACCAGCTTATTCTACTGATGGATCTTACAATGGGTATTATGAATGGATGAATAATGGTTCTATCAACATTAATGCAACACGTAATCCATTAGGTCTGTTATATGGGAAAAGAGATGTATCTTCTGTTTGGAGAGCTTTGACTAATGCTCAAATTGATTATAAAGTACACTTTTTACCAGATTTGCATTTGAATGTAAATGTTGGATATGATTATACAAAAAGTAACGGAGCAGTAACCAATTATGATGGTTACGGATCTGCAGCTGTCAATAGCAAAGGAGGCTCTTGGAATAAATATTCTCAAGAGAAGAAAAATAAACTTTTAGAAACGTATTTTAATTATACAAAGGAAATATCTTCAATTAAAACAAAAGTAGATATAACAGGTGGATATTCTTATCAGTCTTTTGAATATGATACGCCTCCTACAATTGTATATTATACAAGAGGAATCCCGGATGATCCTACTTTGGCTGCAGCTGGTAAATTAGTGTTATTAGGTTTCTACGGCAGAGGTATTGTTACATTTGATAATAAATATATTTTAACGGGAACCATAAGAAGAGATGGTTCGTCAAGATTCTTTAATGGTACTAAAGATAATGTTTGGGGGAATTTTGCATCTGGAGCATTTGCTTGGAAAGTTAAAGAAGAAAGTTTTTTGAAAAATTCAAATACTGTAAGCGATCTTAAATTAAGATTAGGATATGGGCAAACAGGACAGCAGGATATAGGAGGATATTATCCGTCATATGCCAATTATACTATAAGTCAGGGAGCTTCACAATATCAGTTTGGTAGCACATTTTACACCATGTATCGCCCTGCTATTTATAATGAAAATCTTAAATGGGAAACTACTAATACAGCAAATGCTGGATTGGATTTTGGCTTCCTTAATAATAGAATTTCTGGTAGTTTTGATGTATTCCAGAAAAATACAAGAGACCTTTTAGCTACAGTACCAATTGCGGCGGGTAATTTTAGTAATAAAAATACTTTAAATGTAGGTAAGATGGAGATTAAAGGATTGGAAGCTTCTATTACTTTGGTTCCTATCAAAAAGGAAAATTTAACTTGGGATGTTAACTTCAATGCTTCTCATTACAAATCTAAAGTTACAGATTTAGGGGTAAACTTCCCTGAAGGTTTTGCAATGAGATCCAGTTCTGGAAATATTGCGGGAGGAACTGACCAATGGATTTTAGCAAATTCGGTAGGACAGCCTGCTAACTCATTCTATGTTTACCAGCAAGTTTATGATGCCAGCGGAAAACCTATTGAAGGGGTATATGTAGATAGAAATAATGACGGTGTTATAAACGATAAAGACAGATATTTCTATAAATCAATTAACCCTGACGTAACTTTGGGTTTCAATACAAAACTGAATTATAAGAAATGGGATTTTTCAATGACCATGAGAGCTGTCTTAGGGAATTATGTTTACAATAATTCAGCTTCCAATTCTTCTGTTCAATCTTTGGCTACCAACGAATATATTCAAAATATTAATAGCCTGTCTGCTGATTATAATTTTACAGCACCACAGTATTATTCAGATATTTTCGTAGAAAATGCTTCTTTCTTAAGATTGGATAACGTAAATGTAGGGTACAATTTTGGTGAGGTTTTTGGCCCCAAAAGTAACCTGAAAGTATATGCATTATTACAAAATGTATTTGTAATTACTAAATATAAAGGTGTTGATCCTGAAATATTTGGGAATGTTGATAATGGTTTTTATCAAAGACCAAAAGTGTATTCAGTAGGATTTAATTTCCAATTTTAAAAAGAAGTAAAATGAAAAAACTAAGATTTAGAAAATATATATCAGTAGCTCTTCTAGGAACTACATTGTTTATGGGTTCATGTGTGAACGATCTAGAGCAAGAGCCTATTGTTGGTGCAACATCGACTACATTATATAAAGATTTTAATAATTATCCGCTATTGCTTGCAAAACTATATGGGTGTTTGGCAGTAGGAGGACAGTCTGGTGATGGAGATGGCGATATTGCAGATATTGATGGAGGCTTTTCCAATTACATGCGTTTAATGTTCTATATGCAGAATATTACAACAGATGAGGCGGTAATTGGCTGGAATGATGGTTCTTTACCAACCATGCATAAAATGACTTGGACGGCATCCAATGAATTTATCAATGCGATGTATTACAGATTATACGCTGAAATAGCATTTTGTAATGATTTTATAAAAAATACAACAGATGAAAAGCTTTCTGCAAATGGGATTTCTGGAAATAACCTTACAGAAGCTAAGTATATGAGAGCAGAAGCAAAATTCTTAAGAGCACAGGCTTACTATCATCTATTAGATCTGTTTGGAAATGTGTCTAAAGTTACAGAAACAACTTCGACTTCTGAATTACCTCCAAGAATAACAAGATCAGAATTATTTAGTTTTGTCGAAAGTGAATTATTATCAGCTTCTGCAGAATTAAAAGGTCCTAAAGCTAATGATTATGGAAGAGTAGATCAAGCTGCTGCTTGGTCATTGCTGGCCAAACTTTACTTAAATGCAAAAACTTATATCGGGGCAGAAAAAAATAATGAGGTTATTACTTATTGTAATAAAGTTATTGCGGCAGGATATTCATTAAAATCAAATTATGGTGCATTATTTATGGCCGATAACAATTTAAATAATCCTGAGCAGATTTTCTCTGTAAACTATGATGGTCTGAGAACTAAAACTTACGGAGGTACAACATTTATGGTGCACGCTGCAATTGGAGGTACTATGGATTATACCCAATTTGGAGTTAATGGAGGCTGGGGTGGTTTAAGAACTACTAAGTCATTTGTAAACTTATTTAATACTAATGATTCAAGAGGAAGATTCTATACGAATGGACAAAACATTGAGATTAATGATTTAGGAACATTTACGGATGGATATGCATTTATAAAATATAAAAATGTATTAAGTACAAACCCTTCTCAAGCAGGTCAGGATACTAACTTTGTGGATGCTGATATGCCATTGTACAGACTAGCTGATATTTATTTAATGTATGCTGAAGCTACAGCAAGAGGCGGAAACGGTAGTCAAGCAACTGCTTTGGGATATTTGAATTCTCTAAGAACAAGAGCAGGATTAACAACTCCTATCACATCGTATAATTTAGATTATATTTTAGATGAAAGAGGAAGAGAGCTTTCGTGGGAAATGACAAGAAGAACTGACTTAATTCGATTTGGAAAGTTTACTACTTCTGCTTATTTATGGCCTTGGAAAGGTGGATCAAAAGATGGTGTTGCTGTTGGTGATTATAGAAATCTCTTCCCAATCCCAAGTAACGAATTAAATGTGAATAAGAACTTAATTCAAAATCCAGGTTACTAATCTTAAAACACTATCAAAATGAAACATTTATTTAAAATATTCACGCTCTTTATAGTAACTTTTTTACTTACTTCTTGTGAAAAAGATGAGGATCAGGCTGTTGTACAAAATCCATCAGCATCTAACTTGAAGGCAGATAAAACAAACTTGGTTTTAACTAAAGATAATGCAACTCAGACAGCTATTACATTTGATTGGACAAATCCTAATTATGGTGTTGCTGTTTCCAAAAAGAATCAGTTACAGATAGCGGTAAAAGGTAGTAATTTTGCTACTCCTAAAAATGTAGACCTAACAGACGGAGCTCTAAAGACAAGCTACACTGTAGCAGAGTTTAATACAATACTGTTAGATGCAGGAGTTATTCCCAATATAGCAACCGATATAGAAGTAAGATTGTCATCAAAATTAGGAGATTATTCAACAGTTAATTCCAATGTTATCACTATTAATGTAACACCTTATATGACAGCATTCCCTTCCTTTTATTTGGTAGGCGATGCGTCTGCAGTAGGTTGGGATGCGGGAACCTCTCAATTACTTTATAAAAAGGATAATTTTTCAACAATCTATACTTATTTGGAAAATGGTAAAACATTTAGATTCCTTGGACAACAAGCTTGGGATCCGCTTAATTATAGTTTGGATATAGCTGGAATGAATGCTGGAAACCGATATTTTAAAACTTGGTCGACAAATTTAGAAGCTGCTCTAGCTGAGAATATTAAGTTTACAGGTGCTACGGGAATGTATAAAGTTGTTATTGATGCGGATGCAGCGGTAAAGTCAATTACAGTTTCGGCATCTCCTGTGAATAGCTGGAATCCTACGAATGTTTATTTAGTAGGTACTGTAAATGGTTGGAATGCAGCAACGGCAATTCCAATGACAAGCCTAGGTAACGGGAAGTTTGAGTATACAGTAGCTCTTCCTGCTGCTTCAGAATTTAAGTTCTTAGGACAGCAAAGCTGGGGAGACCTGGATTGGGGAAATATTACAGCCGATGGAAACACAGGATATCTAGGACCGAAAGGGAGTAATGGTAATATCAAGTTTGATGGAACAGGAGGGAATTATAAAATTTCCGTAAATGTGAAATTAGGAACTTACAAAATCCAGCCATTATAAAATTAATTTAATCTGAAATTTACATAGCCAAGTGCTGTTTTTATAAAAGCACTTGGCTATTTTTAAAGTTATAAATAGTCATTATGAAGAAAATTACAGTTGGAGCATTACTGCTCTCAATGATGTTTGTGGGTGTTAATGCACAATCTTTAAAATCGCCGGACGGAAAATTTGAAATGGATTTTCAGCTGAAGCAGGGAGTTCCGTATTACAATCTTAAATACAATGGTAAAACAGTGGTGGAAGATTCTAAATTGGGACTTAGATTATTTAAAGATGCCTCAATAAAATTTGCGTCAGAGATCGCAAAACCAGAAGATGCTAAATTCGATCTGAACAATGGTTTTTCAAAAGTTGACGAAAAAAGAGATTCAAAAAACGAAACCTGGCAGCCGGTTTTAGGGGAAAAGAAAAATTATATCAATCAATATAATGAATTAGCGGTTACGCTGAATCAGGCTTCTACCGATAGAAGTATTGTGGTAAAATTCAGATTGTTTAACGACGGATTAGGATTCAGATATGAATTTCCTCAACAGAAAAATCTGAACTATTTCACCATTCGAGAAGAAGATTCTGAAATTGATTTTCCAACCGATATGAAAGCCTGGTGGATTGTTGCAGATTACGATTCTCAGGAATATAAATATCAGGAAACAAAAGTCTCAGAAATTCCTGCAAGATGGCCTGAAGCAGCCGACGCAAATGCTTCTCAGACTTTAATTAAAAATGCTGTTCAGTCTCCGGTAATGTTGAAAAGAGAAGGAAAAGAGCCCTTATATATTAACGTTGCTGAAGCGGCAGTTCTGAATTATCCTGCTTCTCACCTTGAGGTAGATGCTCAGAATTTTAAATTTAAAACTCACCTTACTGCAGACAGACAGGGAGCAAAAGGATATATTCAAACACCATCTGTTACTCCTTGGAGAACAATTATTGTATCTCCAAAAGCAGAGGAAGTGATGGGTTCTAAAATGATTTTTAATCTTAATGAACCTACGAAATATACAGATACTTCTTATATTCACCCGACAAAATACATGGGTGTTTGGTGGGAAATGATTATCGGAAAATCTCAATGGGCCTATTCAACAGCAGAAAATGTTCATTTGGATACAACCGATTTTACAAAACTGACTCCAAACGGAAAACATGCAGCCAACAATACAAAAGTAAAAGAATACATTGATTTCGCTGCTGATAACGGTTTCCAGGGCTTATTGATTGAAGGTTGGAATATCGGTTGGGAAGATTGGTTCGGCCATTCAAAAGAATTTGTTTTCGATTTCATTACTCCTTACCCGGATTTTGACATTAAAATGTTAAACGAATATGCGCACTCTAAGGGAATTAAATTAATCATGCACCACGAAACTTCAGGTTCGGCAACGAACTACGAAAGATGGGCAGATAAAGCGTTTCAGCTGATGAATAAATATGGATATGATGCTGTGAAAACCGGCTATGTTGGAGACATTATTCCAAGAGGTGAACACCATTATTCTCAATGGACGATCAACCATTTCTACAGAATTGCGGAGAAAGCCAATGAATATAAGATCATGGTAAATTCTCACGAATCTGTACGTCCTACAGGAGAAAGCCGTACTTATCCAAACTATATTTCTGCAGAAGCAGCCCGTGGTACGGAATATGAAGCGTTCGGAGGAAATAATCCGGATCATCAAACCATTCTTCCGTTTACAAGATGGATGGGAGGTTCTATGGATTACACGCCGGGAATTTTCCAGACAAAACTAGACTATTATTTTCCTGGAGACAATCGTTTCGTAAAAACAACACTCGTAAAACAGTTAGCACTTTATGTAACGATGTATATGCCTCTTCAGATGGCGGCAGACTTACCGGAAAACTATAAAAAGCATATGGACGCTTTCCAATTCATCAAAGATGTAGCGGCAGATTGGGATGATACGAAAATTTTATCAGCAGAACCCGGAGATTATGTCGTAACAGCCAGAAAAGCTAAGGGAACTGAAAATTGGTTTGTTGGAGGAATTACCGATGAAAATAAACGCGATTATACTGTAGATTTCTCTTTCCTGGATAAAGGACAGAAATATGAAGCAACAATCTATGAAGATGGAAAAGATGCAGATTATATCAACAATCCTCAAAGCTATAATATCTACAAGAAACAGATTACGAGCAAATCTAAGATTAATTTTAAAATGGCAAGAAGTGGAGGTTTCGCCATCTCAATTAAGCCTGTAAAATAAAAATTTTCTTAACTTTATAATCCTTAAAGGTTTTGCCTTTAAGGATTTTTTATACGTTCTGTTTATATTCTTTGAAAACAGGATAGCCAAAATCTTATTAAGCAAAATTTTATGAAAAAAATATACGCAATTATTGCACTTTCAGTAGCTGCAGTAGTCTTTGCCCAAAAACCTTTAGACAAGGTAGAGCCAGCATTCTGGTGGAAAGGAATGAAAAATCCCGAACTTCAGATCTTGGTGTACGGAAAAGATATTGCTAAGAATGAAATTGAACTTTCAGACGGTGTTCAGATTAAAAACATCCAAAAAGTTGGAAACCCGAATTACGTTTTTGTGACGGTTAATACCAATGAAATTAATGTTCCGAAGTTTAAGATTATCATTAAAAACGGGAAAAAAAATATTGGCTCTTACACCTATGAACTAAAGCAAAGAAACCCGAATTCTGCAAATAGAGAATCCTTTACTTCAAAAGATGTGATGTATCTGATCATGCCTGATCGATTTGCAAATGGGGATGAAAAGAACGATTCAAGTCCTAATTTAACGGAAAAAGCGAACAGAAACCTTCCCAATGGCCGGCATGGAGGAGATTTAAGAGGAATTATTAACAATCTGGACTATATTCAAAATTTGGGAGCAACATCCGTTTGGCTGACTCCTGTGAATGAAGATAATGAAAAGGTGTATTCCTATCACGGGTATGCCCAGACAGATTTATACAAAATTGATGAGCGCTACGGAACTAATGAAGAATATAAAGAGCTTTCCCAGAAGTTGAACCGGAGAAATATGAAGCTGGTGATGGATTACGTTACCAATCACTGGGGAGTTTCACATTGGATGATCAAAGATTTACCGACAAAAGATTGGATTCATTGGTTTAAAGATGGAGAAAACGGTTTCAGACGTTCCAATTACAAAACTACAACACAGTTTGATATCAATGCATCTGAAATAGATAAAAAATTAGCATTAGACGGATGGTTTGATACCACAATGCCCGATATCAATCAGAAAAATCCGCTGGTTCTGAAATATCTGATTCAAAATGCAATCTGGTGGATTGAATATGCTGAATTGGGGGGCTTTCGCGTAGATACCTATCCTTACAACGACAAAGAAGCTATGGCAAAATGGGCTAAAGCAATCACCGATGAATATCCCAACTTTAATATTGTTGGAGAAACATGGTTGTATACAGCAGGACAAATATCCGCATGGCAAAAAGACTCCAAAACCGGAGAAGCAGCGAATTATAATTCATATTTGCCTTCTGTAATGGATTTTATGCTCTATGGAGACTTGCCAAAAGCCTTAAAGGAAAAAGAAGGTTGGGATTCCGGACTAGTGAAGATTTATAATGTTTTTACAAGCGATTTCCTTTATACAAATATCAATAACGTAATGGTTTTCTTCGAAAATCATGATACTGAAAGATGGAATGAGATTTTTAATGCAGATCCTAGAGCCTATAAATTGGGTCTCACTTTAATTTCTACCGTTCGCGGAATTCCGCAAATTTATTATGGCTCCGAAATAGGAATGCGTGGTGATAAAAATAAAGGTGGAGATGCAGACATCAGAAGAGATTTTCCGGGTGGTTGGAAATCTGACAAACAAAACGCTTTTGACCTTTCTTCCCAAACCGCTGAGCAAAAGGAATTTTATCAGTTTACCCGCAAATTATTGAACTGGAGAAAAGGAAATAAAGTTATTCATACAGGAAAAACTAAAAATTTCGTTCCTCAGAATAATGTTTTTGTGTATTTTCGATATAATGAAAAAGAAAGCGTGATGGTTGTTCTGAATAATGATGAAAAAGAACAGAAACTGGACCTGAAACATTTTGAAGAATCATTGAACGGGTTTACAAAAGGGAAAGATATCCTCTCTGATAAAGAATTATCGATGCAGAATACTTTAACAATACCGGCAAAGACATCGATGATTATTGAATTGAATTAAAACATGAATAGCACAAATGTTTTCACAATTAAAACCTTTGTGATCTTACTTAAGTGAAACGCCTTTGCGAACTTAAAAACATTTAGTAGTTAAAAAGAAAACTTTGCGCTCTTTGCATTAAAAATAAAATTTAAGGTATATAATTAAATATGAAAAAAACAACAATATTCTTTACCTTCATCCTATTTATATTGAGTTTTATAGGCATTTCAGCTCAGGCAAAATTTGAAAAAGAAAAAAAAGAAATTGGAACAATGCTCGACAGCTTTAATGTTGCGGCTGCAAATGCTGATTTTACTACTTACTTTAATTATTTTGCAGACGAATCCACATTTATCGGCACAGATGCAACCGAGGTTTGGGATAAAAAAGCATTTATGATCTGGGCAAAACCTTATTTCGACAAAAAAAGAACATGGAATTTTACTTCATTAAAAAGGAATATTTATTTCAGTAAAGACAAAAAACTGGCTTGGTTCGATGAACTGTTGGATACCCAAATGAAGATCTGCCGCGGTTCCGGAGTCGTAGAAAAAACAAATGGACAATGGAAAGTAAAGCAATATGTACTTTCCGTTACTGTACCCAATGAGGTAGTAGATAAAGTGGTGGTAGAAAAAACACCGATCGAAGATGCATTAATCCAAAAACTGAAAAAATAATGGCAGAAATGGAAGGAAGGTACAATGCGGGTAAATTAGGAAGAAAGATAAAGCCTAATTTATCCATGCTTCAAATCATCAATATGAGTATGGGTTTTTTAGGAATCCAGATGGCTTTTGGATTACAAAACGGAAATGCAAGCAGAATTTTGGCCAATTTCGGAGCTGATGTTCATGAATTGTCTTGGTTTTGGCTTGTTGCGCCCGTTACAGGTTTAATTGTTCAGCCTATTATCGGACACATGGGTGACAATACCTGGAGTCCGCTGGGAAGAAGGAAACCTTATTTTTTAATTGGAGCAGTTTTGTGTGCAATCGGTTTAGTATTGCTTCCGAATGCAGCTTCTGCAACACAAATGATGGCGGCGAATGTTCTGTTATTGGCGGTGATTTTTCTTGCAATGATGGATGCTTCCATCAATGTAGCCATGGAACCTTTCCGCGCATTGGTAGGAGATATGCTACCAAAACATCAGGGAACCATTGGTTTTTCGGTGCAAACAATTTTGATTGGGATAGGAGCGGTTATTGGTTCATATTTACCGGATTGGTTAACAAGCTTAGGTGTATCAAATGTAGCTGAAGCAGGCTTTGTTGCGAAGAACGTAATCTATTCGTTCTATATAGGAGCAGGTTTTCTTTTACTAACGATTCTTTATACCATATTTACGACGAAAGAGTATTCTCCACAGGAATTTGCAGCATTTGAAGGGGGAAAAGAAATTGTAGAACAACCATCAAAATTTGCAGATATTTTTAAAGATTTTTCAAATATTCCGTCGCAGATGAAAAGATTGGGAGCCGTTCAGTTTTTCTCTTGGTTTGCATTGTTTACGATGTGGGTATTTACTACCAGTGCTTTGGCGACGCATCATTTCGGACTTTCACCGGATGATACACATTCAAAAGTTTTTAATGATGCAGGAGATTTGACGGGGAAATTGTTTGGAATGTACAATTTATGGGCGATTCCGTTTGCATTTTTACTAACTCCTATCGCAAAATGGATCGGAAAAAAACAAACCCATGCCTTGGCTTTAGCTTGTGGAGGATTGGGTTTGATTTCAATGTATTTTATTAAAGATGTTAGCAGTTTATGGATTTCAATGATTGGTTTGGGATTTGCGTGGGCAAGTATTTTAGCAATGCCATATGCAATGCTAATTGAAGTGATCCCGCAAAAGAAAATGGGCGTTTATATGGGGATTTTTAATTTCTTTATTGTAATTCCTCAGATTATTAACGGAGTTTTCGGAGGACCTATTGTAAGTGGTATTTTTGGAAAGCAAGCTATCGATTATATTGTTGTTGGTGGAGTTTGTATGCTGTTAGGTGCAGTATTAACCTTGTTTTTCATTAAATCCGAAACTGAAACTCCAAAAGAAATTGAAGAGGAAATCCAGCAGGTGCATTTTTAAAGTAGATCAGAATAATGTTTATGAAATTTAATTTTTTAAATAAATTTTTCAAATCCAAAAAAGAAAGAGAAGTTTTTAAAATTGAAGAGAAAAGTCAAAATTTTGAAAATATTGAAGAATTGGATTCAGAATTCATGGAAAATGAATTAATCCACTATGATGAAAATGTAGATTTCTATTACACAAATATTATCAATTCGTTGATTCTTTACACATATGATGTAACAAAGTTAAATGAAATGGCTTCTATTTTACTTGATCCACTAACCGAATTGTATGAAGAACTTGATTATGCATTTTTACCTGCCCTTTTTGAAACTGTTTTCCGAAATGAATTAATTAATAAACAATTTAAAGAAGAACTTCTAATCTTTAAAAAGAAAGTTGATAATGTCCCCGTGGAGCTTTGGGATTTTGATATTATGGATGTTAATGAGACCTGGTTGGAAATTAGAAAAAATGCCGAAGATTTATTGAATAGGTTAAATATAGAGTCAAGACTTTATAATACGGACTACACGACTATAATTTATAAAAAGTAAAAATGAAATAAATCATATTGACTTGTTTCTTTTTACCAAACTCCTTTCTTACCCTACATCAACATTTTCCGAAGTCATACTCCGTACATTTGTACCATAAATAATCACAGTATGAAAACAGTATATCATAAAGCAGACACAAGAGGTCATGCCAATCACGGATGGTTAAATTCTTACCATACATTTAGCTTTGCAGGATATCAAAATCCTGAAAGAACACATTTCGGAGTGTTGAGAGTGTTGAACGATGATACCGTAACCCAGGGAATGGGATTCGGAACACATCCTCACAGAGACATGGAAATCATTTCAATTCCTTTGGAAGGGGATCTGGAACATAAAGATTCGATGGGAACAACTGCCGTTATTAAAAAAGGAGAAATTCAGGTAATGAGCGCGGGAACAGGCGTAATGCACAGCGAGTACAATAAAAATAAAGACCAAGCTGTAAAATTCTTGCAGATTTGGGTTTTCCCGAGAGAAGTAGGTGTTGAACCGAGATATGACCAGAAAAGCATCAAAGAAGGTGAAAAAATCAACGATTTCCAACAGATTTTATCACCGAATAAAAATGATGACGGGGTTTGGATTCATCAGGATGCCTGGTTTAATTTAGCTAATTTTACCAAGGGCAACGGTAAAAATTATATGCTTAATAAAAAAGGAAACGGAGTCTACGCGTTTGTATTGAAAGGAAGTGCAAAAATCGGCGACAGAATCTTAAATGAAAGAGACGGTTTAGGAATTTGGGATACCCAAAGTTTCAACATAGAAGCTGTAGAGGATACAGAAATCCTTTTGATGGAAGTTCCTATGGAATTACCGGCTTATTTAAAATAAATAATTTTGCAAAGTAAAAATTCCCTTCCATCGGAAGGGTGGCGAAATTCGGAAGAATTTTTGACGGAGTGATTAAAACAATTAGATTTTAACAAAAATCTTCCCGACCTTTGCCAGCAACTCAACAAAAACTTTTTTTAAAATAAATAAAACAATGAAAATTTTAGCAATAGCAGGATCCAATTCCGAAGCATCCATGAATAAACACCTGGTATCATACGCAGCATCCATCTTTGAAAATGCTGAAATAGAAGTGGTCGACTTAAATCCTTTTGAAATGCCGATTTATAAACACGAAAGAGAATTGGCAAACGGAGTTCCGCAGGAAGCAAAAGATTTTGCTGCAAAAATTGACGGCGCAAACTTATTGTTAGTTTCTTTACCGGAACATAACGGAACATATTCTACAGCATTCAAAAATGTGTTCGACTGGGTGTCGAGAATCAAAGACAGAACGGTTTGGAATGAAGTACCTATGTTGCTAATGTCTGCGGCTCCGGGAGCTAGAGGAGGAGCAGGAGTTTTGGAAGCGGCAACCAAACGTTTTCCTTTCCACGGTGGAAATATCGTAGAAACATTCTCATTGCCTTTCTTTAATGATAATTTTGACAAAGCAGCTCAGAAGATCTCCAATGAAGAGAAAGACAGTGAATTAAGAGAGAAAATCAAGAAAATTTCTGCCATCGAATCTATCCTTGAAAAATAGATTTGAAAATTAATATAAAATTAATATCTTTGCAAAAAGAAAAAAGATGAAAATTCAGACCTCCTTTAATCCGTATTTTTCCAAGAAAGGGAATATTGTGGGCTCTGAAATTCTGAGATAAAACAACAGCCGATAATCTACCAAGATTGTCGGCTTTTTTGTTTTCTAAATTTGAATAAAAAGTTTGAAATAAATTTCTAAAAGTAGACATGAGCAACACTTACAAATCAGCAGGAGTAGACAAAGAAGAAGGATACAAAACGGTTGACAAGATTAAAAAAGCTGTCGGTGAAACGCACAATTCAAATGTATTAAATCATTTGGGTAGTTTTGGAGCTTTCTACGAAATCGGCGGATACAAAAATCCTGTTTTGGTTTCTGGAACAGACGGAGTGGGAACAAAGCTTAAAGTAGCTTTGGACTCAAAAAAATATGACTCTATTGGAGTAGACTGTTTCGCGATGTGTGCCAATGATATTCTTTGTCACGGTGCAAAACCATTATTTTTCTTAGACTATCTGGCTTGCGGAAAACTGGATTCAGAAATCGCTGCTGAGATCGTTTTAGGAATGGTAGAAGCTTGTAAAGATAACAACTGTGCGTTAATCGGTGGTGAAACTGCTGAAATGCCAGGAATGTATCAGCCGGGAGACTACGACGTTGCCGGGTTCTGCGTAGGAATTGTTGAAAAAGACCAGATCATTGACGGATCTAAAATTAAAGCAGGAGATAAAATTATCGCATTGCCAAGTTCAGGTTTCCATTCAAACGGATTTTCTTTAGTGAGAAAAGTGTTCCCGGATTTCAATGAAGAGTTCGAAGGAAAACCTTTATATGAGACCCTTTTGGTTCCTACAAGATTATATTATAAAGATATTCATAAAGTACTTGCTGAGGTAGAAGTTGCTGGTATTGCTCACATTACAGGTGGAGGATTGTATGAAAACATTCCAAGAATCATTGGTGATGGATTATGTGCTTCCATTGATGTTTCAAAAATTCAGATTCCAAGTATTATGCTTGAGTTGGAAAAAAGAGGTGGTGTCGCTCGTGAAGAAATGTTTGGAACATTCAATATGGGTGTTGGAATGATTGTAGTGGTAGATGCTGAAAAAGCTGAAAAAGTACTAAGCCTTCTTGATGATGCTTACGAAATCGGAGAAATTACAGAAGGAAGCGAAAAGATTAATTTGAAAATTTGAAAATTTATCAATTAGATAATGTTTCTATTTCTCTAAATTAACTCATTTTCAAATTGACTCATTAATGAAAAATATTGTTATACTCGTTTCAGGCTCAGGAACTAATCTACAGAGAATTATCGATACCATTGATAATGGGGAAATCCAGAATGCAAAAGTATCTTTGGTAGTTGCCGACAGAGAATGCTACGGACTTGAAAGAGCAAAAAATCATAACATAGATAATATTCTGATTCCAAGAGGGAAGAATTTCAGTGATGAATTGGCGAAAGTAATTCCTGAAAATACGGATTTAATCGTACTGGCAGGTTTTCTATCCATTCTGAAACCTGAATTTTGTGAACTTTGGAAAGGGAAAATAATCAATATTCATCCGGCTTTGCTTCCTAAATTCGGAGGAAAAGGAATGTGGGGACACCATGTTCACCATGCTGTTATTGAAGCAAAGGAAAAAGAAAGCGGAGCTACCGTACATTTTGTGACTTCAGGAATAGATGAAGGAGAAGTGATTCTTCAAAAATCATTTGAAGTAACAGAAGATGACACTCCGGAAACCGTAGCGGAAAAAGTTCATCTCATAGAATATGAAATTTTCCCTTTAGCGATTAATAAGGTTTTAGGGAATTGATTGACGGCATAATTTGTCATTCAGTAGGAAACTAAGCAGAGCTAAGATGTTTTCA
>JBCNMJ010000097.1:0-15543 GCA_039594975.1 Chryseobacterium sp.
TGAATTATGATGTTACGAAAGTTTATTTATTTCTCCCAGATTTTATTGTTACTATTAACAGCTTATATGTTTGGTGTTATGTTTTTAACATTTAAAATTAACATTGCTCTAAATATTCTTACAGTCATTAGTCTTATTTGTAACCTCATATCAACTTATAAAATATTAAGATCTAAATTTAAAGTGTTTAAACTAAAATCTTTAAACATACTTCTTTTTATTACAAGCATATGGTTTGCATTATCAATATCATATGCTGTTCTCGCATTAAATATGTTGATTGATAACAATGCTGGGTTAGACTTTCTATAAATAAATCAATTGTGTCTTCAAAACCCTTCTTCCTAAGCTTTTCAGAATTCGTTTATAATTCTCAATCTGCTTATCATTCTTTTCTGTTTCTTCTCCCGTTTTAAAATCCACAATAATATAGCCTTCCTCACTTTTCAGTATTCGGTCGGGACGGTACATCCTGCTTTCTCCGTTTTCAGAAATCATAATGTCCTTTTCATTGATGACTTCCCATTTTTCATCAAAAAACTCGGAATAGGCTTTGACAATTTGTTCTAAGGTGCTTTGAATTTCATCTTTTTCTTCATTTGTAATTTGACCTTCCAAGACATAGCTTTCCAGAACTTTGGAAATATCCTTTTTAGTATTGATTTTTGATAGTAATTCATGCACAAAAAGACCAATTCTTACCTTCTCATTTCTTACCTGATAATTTTTTGAAGGGGTTGCAATTTTAATTGATGTATTTTTTTCGTTGATGTTTTTTAGGGTATTGATATTTTTAGTCTCGAATTTTGACGTTTTATCCTTCGTGTGTTTTTTCAGCATTTCAGGATAAGTTTTATATAGATCAAATTCATCCAGATTTTCAATGTTTTTAGATTGCAAAAACTCCAGTAGCTCAAGATTATTTGAGGTTTTATTAGCTTTTTGAATATAAAAAAACAGCTGTTCTACAGGTCGGGTTGTTGCAACATATTGTAAACACAATCGGTCAACGAGATTTTTATAAGCATTCTGTTTGTTGAATTTTTCGATCTCTGCATCATAAACTTCAAGATTCTTACTAAATTGATTAATATTTACAGATTTCAAAGCGGAGCTGTCACTAGTTTCAAACCAGTTAGAAAACTCGGCGTCACGATTTTTATTCATCATCGGAATAAAAACAATCGGGAACTCCAACCCTTTTGCTTTATGGATCGTCATAATCTGAATGGCATCAATATTTTCCGAAGCCTGAATGGTGTAGGTTGAAGCTTCTTCATCCCAATATTTTAAAAATTCTTTTGTACTTGCACCGGCATTTTGGGTGAAATTAAAAAGCATTTCCAAAAAATTTAATAAGAAATCAGTTTCTTTATTTTCAACCGAAAATTCGTTGATGTAATATTCTACAAAATTGTATAGATTAAATCTTGGAAAATTATCCTGTCTTAGTTGTAAAGAATATTTATTCTGGATAAATTGTAAAATTTCTTCATGGGTTTCAATCTCCAGAATTTCTTTCATTTCCAGTGTGAAATCAGCCATATGAATTCTCCCCAGTTTATTCAGATGATACATCATCATGATCAAATTGGGCTTGTTCTTAGGGTTAGTTTCCCATTTCAGGAATTCAATAACCGCTTTAAGAGTGCTGGATAATTCCAGCGTAAGTCCTTTATCGGAAATCGTTTTAATATTGGTTTCCTCACCTTTATAGTTAACTTTTAGGTTTCCTAACTTTTGAGAATAGCTGAAAATATCGAAATTTCCTCGACAAAGAATTGTGATATCAGAGAATTTAAAACCATTATTCAGACTTTCCTGGATGTCTTTCTGCATGCTTGCAGAAGTATCGTTGTAGAAATCTTCATTCGTAAGATTTTCTATTAAGTTCACTTTTACGCGGCCGTCAATTCCGGATTTTGGATTTTGCTTTCCGTCTGTCCCGAAAATATTTTTATGTTCCTCATTCAGTTCTCTTGAATGGAACTCATACAATTCATTATTGAACTGAACAATGTTTTTTGCACTTCGCCAGTTATCTTTCAGGACTAAGAGCTCGGCTTCTTTAGGAGCGATCTCCTTTTTGTTGATAATATCCAGCATCAATTTACTTTCCCCACCACGAAAACGGTAAATACTCTGTTTAGGATCTCCCACTAAAGTAAATGAGGTGTTTTCGGTAGAAACAGAATGATCCCTTAACGGAATAAAGTTCTGCCACTGAAGCTCAGATGTATCCTGAAACTCATCAAAAAAATAATGTTGAAACTGTGAACCTACTTTTTCATAAATAAATGCTGATGGCTCATTTCTGAGATTTTCATTAATCAGAATATTGAATTTTGAAAGTAAAACCAAATCATTTTCTTCCTCAATTTTTTTCAGCTCATCCTGGATGTCTTTGTTTACCTTTAAAGGTAGGAGGGCTGATAAAATTTTCTCTTTTTTCTGGGTTTCAATATATAAAAGAATCAATTGCATCCTGTTTTCAAGCAATTGTTCCAGAATTTCAAAAATCTCAGCTTCCTTATGTTTTGATTTTGCCGAAGCACCTTTTCTGTAATTGTTCACCACAGATTCTTCTGCAGTTGTGGGGAATGGGAAACCTGTTCTTTTCTGATTATAAAAATCTAAAACTTTAGTAAAAAATCCACCTATTCCGTTTTTTCCCTGGGCGAAATCTTCGATCTCAATATTTTTTGATTTAAAAAGATCTATGGATTGGGTAGCAAGTTCTGCAGCCTGCTTTTTATTTAAAATAATTTCTTTTCGAAGAGTATTCTTAATGTTTTCATAATTCGTATTGTCAAAATCTTTGTTGTTTTTAAGATGTTCATAATGAATATCTTTTACAAATTCTTTGGCCGAATCATAAAGATTTTTATTCAGATTTATTCTTTCATTATTTTCCAGACTATAATCTACATAATCCATGAAAGAATTAGAAATTGTGTCATTTTCTCCGATCTGATCAAGCATTTTATCAACCGCTTCTATCAAAAACGGTTCAGCTTCAATTTCCAGATTGAAATTCTTAGCCAGACCTAACTCATAGGAAAAACTTCTTACCAGGCGCGAATTAAAACGGTCGATGGTCCCGATATTTAATGTGGAGTAATTGTGAAGAATATAATCCAGTAATTTTTTTGCTCTGAGATGCAATTCATCAATGGTAATCTTCAGGCCTTCCTCTTCAAATGCTTTCTGAATATTTTTTAAGTCGCCGTTTTCAGCAAAACTCTCTGCAGAGAAATTTCCCAGCCAGGACAAAATTCTTTCCTTCATTTCATTGGCTGCCTTGTTGGTAAACGTCAAAGCCAAAATATTCCTGATCGACTGTTGCTGATTAGGATGCCGCAGACAGATCATCAGAAGCCGCTGAACAAGTGCGTATGTTTTCCCTGAACCTGCTGAAGCGTTGATAACTGTATAAGAATTTTGCATTTTCTGAGTAGAATTGAATCTGCAATTTAGTTAAATATGGCTTAAATTTTAACAATTTTCCAGGGCTATTTTAACAGTTTCCAATTTAAAAACTCTAAAATAACTGCTAAAACAAGTTAACTGAGGTTAAACTTCTGGTTTGCATTAAAATTAACTTTAGCTTTGCTTTATAAAAAACTGTCCGTGAAAATAAAGCTACTTTTTACTTTTTTCGTCTTATTTTTTCTCAACATAAATGCCCAAAACTATATTTTCGGTAAGATAAGTACTGAAGATGGGGTAGAATTAACAGATGTAACCGTGATCAATATAAGAACTAATGAACGTGTTGTTTCTAATAGTGACGGTCACTTTATGATTTCCGGAAGAGTTGGTGATGAGCTCCGTTTTGTAAAGGTGGGGTACGAAAGGGGGAATAAGAAAATGGATGAAAATAATATAAGTTCTTCCTTACAGATTACTTTGATAAAAGCTGCTACATTAATTGATGAAGTGGAAATCAAAAAGGGTATAACCGGAGATCTTGCTATTGATTCTAAAAATTTAAATCAACAAAAGAAAATTCAAAAGCTGAAAGGAGAACTTGCACTTTATTTGTCTCAGAAATCAGATCCTAGAGTTCTGGCTGCAAGACCCGGGCAATTTGTTCAGCCAAAAGGCGAGGGGTTCTCTATTGGGAAAGTCAAAAATAGATGGGATGATGTAGATTTGATGAAGTATCTGATTTCCGTATTGGGAGAACAATATTTTATAGATTTAAAAATTGAAAAACCACAGATTCAGCATTTTATCTATTATGTTTTTGCAGGAGGTTTTGAAAGGAAAAATATTTTAAAATACGGATTTTGCAGTGATGCGGATCTGATGAGATTCCAACGTGCTGTATTCACCAGAATATCTTCATATCGTGCTCCCCAAACCCAAAAGTAAATGATGAGAGCTTGTTTAAGTGTACTATTTTGCCTTATCGGAACGTTTATTTTTGCCCAACAAAAAGTTTCAGGATTTATTTTAGATGAACAGAATATACCTTTGGGTAAGGTTTTAATTATTAATATGTCGAGCAGTGGAAGTGTATACAGTGACATTTCCGGAAGGTTTAGCATAGAAGCTAGTTTGAGTGATGAAATCAGATTTGTGAGAGAAGGGTTCTATCGCTCACAGATTCATGTTTCTGAAGAAAATTTTAAAACGCCCATCAATATCCTTCTTAAGCGTTCCGAGATATTGATCCCCGAAGTTAAAATTGAATATCAACTGACAGGAGATATTAGGAAAGACAGTAAATATCTGAATGACTCCAAAAAAGTAGCTTTCTTAAAATCCTCAATGGAAAGTTATATGAAATCTCCAATGACTGAGGTGGTGGCAAAAAATACAATTCCCAAAAGTTTCGAAGGACATGATTTTAATGCAGGGCAGGTGAATGTTTTAGGAATAATTGCCGGAGCGATAGGACTGGCAAAAAAAGCAACCAAACCCAAAATTACAAAGCCTGATTTCTATGAAACGCAAAATTTTCTCCAAAGAATTAAAAATGAAGTCGACTTAAGCTTTCTGGAAAAATATGGAATGGATGAAGAGCAGATCGATAAATTTCTCGTGTATGCGGAAAAGATAAAAATGCTTTCGAAAAGATACCGGAAAGATTTTAAACAGGGAGCTATCTCTTATGAATTACGGGCTGTCTTTGCAGAATATCAGAAAATAAATAAGTTAAGTAATTAATCAGCTTTACACTGCATTTCGGAATAATAATTGATGATTGAGTATCAAATCACAGATACAAATGAATAAAACAATTATTGCTATCGCAGTTGCTGCATTAGGTTTTGTTATCGGTTTAGGGCTCTTAGGAAATGCTATCAAAAACCGGAATAAATCTGAAAATACCATTTCTGTAACCGGTTTGGGAACCAAACAATTTACCGCGGATCTTATTACCTGGTCGGGAAGCTTTTCGAAAAACAATTTTGATCTCAAATCGGCTTATGATGAGTTGGCGTTAGATCGAAAAGCGATTAATGATTATCTTTTGTCAAAAGGAGTAAAACAAAACGAAATTGTTTTTTCTTCGGTTGATATTCAGAAACAGTTTAAAAATCTTACGGATTCAAACGGAAATACTATTCAGAATGAATTTTCAGGATATAATTTAACGCAGACGGTTTCTATTGAAAGTAAAGAAGTCGCTAAGATTGAAAACCTCTCCAGAAATATCACTGAAATCATTAATCGAGGCATTGAATTTACATCTTCTTCACCGTCCTATTTTTACACCAAGCTTTCTACGGTAAAACAGGAAATGATTGCTGCTGCAACAAAAGATGCTAAAGAGCGCGCAGAAAAAATTGCTGAAAACTCAGGAAGCAGTTTGGGGAATCTTAAAAAAGCGACAATGGGAGTAATACAGATTACCGCGCCAAATTCAAATGAAGACTATTCTTATGGTGGAACTTTTAATACTTCGTCCAAAGAAAAAGAAGCGAGTATTACCATAAAACTGGAATATGAAGTAAATTAAAAAATCCGGAAGTAATTTCCGGATTTTCTTATTTAGTGATAAACGATATCGTAAATTTCTTCTTTGATTTCCTTTACATTCTCAGGAGAATAGTTGGCCAGAAGCCAAAGTTTAAGACTATTCTTTCCTTCACCATAACTTGGCTGTACATACATTTCATCAATTAATCTGAAATTGTTTTTCTGATAAAATGTATAGCGTCTTTTGGCATCATCTCCCAAATGTTCAGGCTCTATTTCTAAAATAATTCTGGGATAATTTTCAAATAGATAACCGGTAATATAAGAACCTAATTTCTGACTTCTGAATTCTTCAAATACCTCGAAATGTTCTACGAAAACAAAATGACTGAGTTCCCAGATAATCAGATAACCAATATTCTTTGTTTCGTGCATTACAGAAATCACTTTTACATTGGGGTGACTGAAAAGCTGGGTGAAAGGAGCCCAATCTCTTCTTTCATCTTCCGGAAATGTTGTTGAGTAAGACTTATAAATTTCCTGAACCCTGTAGTCTTCAGGAGAAGTAATTTGTAGAAATTCCATAGTTATAAATCAAAAACATTAGGTCTTCGGGTGATAAAAATGTCTTTAATCCAAAGCGTAAATGCTAAACCCAAATAAATTAAAAAGAAAAAACCAGCGGTAGCAAAAGTGGAATAAATGAAAAATACCCTCAATTTTGAAACGGGAATTCCTAGTTTGGTTCCTGTTCTTGTAAGAACTCCAAACCATTCTCTTTCCATTTTATGTCGGATGTTGTCCAGCATTTTATATCTCTTTTAAAATTTTAAAACCAATACCGCAATTTAAGCAATTTTTCGCTTCGCAATTGACTTTGAAGTGATAAATCAGACTTTGGCTTTCTAAAGCAGTTGAGACTTTCATTTTTAGTTTTTCCCAGTTTGAGATGACTGTATTTTTTTCCGGAGGCAAGCTTTTATAAAAATGTATGATTTCATCAGAAATTTCTTCATTATGATATTTGTGATAAGCATACTTTATCGGCAATATAGTGTTAAGAATTATAAGGTTGATAAAGTCTTTACTCAGCATTTTGGGTTGATTGCTATTTGATTCTCTTCCGAAATTGAATTTGTTATCCCAATATTCTGAAGCTTTAACATCTTTAAAAACTTCGTACAGTCCGTCAATATTTTTTACTGAAATTATTTTTGAAAAAAGATTCTGATGCTGAAAATACAGATCCGCTAGTTGAGAAAGGCGAATGGTAGGAAAATTCGGAGGTCTTAATCTTAAAAATTTAGGATGGATCTTAATTGCTGGAAGTTGAAATTTCGTGGCGAGAAAATCAAACTCACGTTTCCATAAATGCATCTGATGATTAATCGGTTTTTCAAGCCAGCCGGAAATTCCAAAAAATAATGCTTCAAGCTGAGGCTTATTCTGTCTGATTTTATTGATAACGGAGAAATCTATGCTTTCGGCGATCTGTTTAAAAATGAATGCATTTACTTTGAGTCCAAAAGAGTAGGCAAGATGATGAAAGAGGACGGCTTCAAAATTATTTTTTGATTTCTGAAGATCTTCTTCAATAGAAACGGATTTTTCCTGAAGCTTTTTTAAAACATTTTCTTCATGGAAGAAAAAGGGGATTTTATCAGGACTAAAAAGATATTCACAGGAGATAAACTGATTTTCGCCGACAAATCTTTCATACTTATTACGGCTATTTTCATCAATATAGTTTCTAAGCTCTAAAGTGGGAATATCCTGAGCATTAAATTCATCAATTTCCATGTCGTGCTGATAAACAACATGAAGAATGATATTTTTATAATTGGGATCGGTGGAATGCTGATGGAAAATCCAATCGGAGGATTTTACATGGAGTTCAATATTTCCGACAAGAATTAGATTTTTTGTTTTAATGGTTGCCATCAGAAAATCAGGTCCGGAATCAGTATTCCATTTTCCGAAATTCCGGATTTCAATAGGATTTCCATCGGTATCTTTAAAATCAAAATTGTTGAAAACCTTGAAATTCCAAAGATATTGGAGAAGCTTTTCATTCATAATTTGTGTTTGTGTACCACTAATTTATGAATTTTATAATTGATTGGGAATAAAAAACTGCTCAGAATTATCCTGAACAGTTTTGATTTCTATAAATGACTAATTTTACTGTGGAACTGATTCTTCAGTAGTCAGCTTAAAATTTTCAATCGTTGTTTTGTACATTTCTTCGTAAATAGGAAGAATATTTTTCAAATCAAATTTTACTGCCTGTTCTTTAGCATTAAGCTTCATTTTTGCCAGAAGTTCCTCATTGCTTAATAACTTGATACAGTAATTGCTCATTGCTTCTACATTCCCGATTTCAGCTAAGAATCCGGTTTCTCCCTGAATATTTACTTCAGGAATTCCTCCTGCGTTGGAACTGATGACCGGAGTATAAGCCGCCATGGCTTCCAATGCAGCTAAACCGAAACTTTCCTGCTCAGAAGGTAATAAAAAGACATCCGAAAGCTGAAGGATTCTGTAAAGATCATTTACTTTTCCTAAAAGACGGATTTTTGAAATCAGTTCAGGATTTTCTTCTAGGAACTGGTTGATCTTTTCCATATCCGGACCTTCTCCAATGATGATTAATTTGGATTTTACTTTTTTCTCAACATTTTTAAAGATCTGTAAAACTTCTCCAACACGTTTTACCGGTCTTAAGTTGGAAACGTGAATTAAAATCTTTTCATCAGGATTTGCAAATTGTGTTCTCTGACATTCATTGCATTCATCAAATTCTGAATTATCAATGAAGTTGGTAATCACCTGAATTTCTTTTTTAATATTGAAAAACTGTAGGGTGTCTTTTTTCAAACTTTCTGACACCGAGGTGATCGCGTCAGATTTATTGATGGAAAACTCTACTGCGTGTTTATAACTTGGATGCTGCCCTACTAAAGTAATATCGGTTCCGTGAAGTGTAGTCACCAACGGAATATCATTGTTGTCTTCGCGGAGCATCTGTTTTGCCGTAAAAGCTGCATATGCATAAGGAATTGCATAGTGAGCATGAAGCAGATCGAGTTTATACAAATTCACAACACGATAGATCATTGAGCTTAATGCAATATCATAAGGCTGATATTGGAAAAGCGGATAGGTCTGAACATTTACTTTATGAAAGAAAATATTCGGATTGGTAATATCTAATCTTGCAGGCAGCGCTGAACTGATAAAGTGTACTTCGTAACCTTTATTGGCAAGTGACATTCCGAGTTCTGTTGCTACAATTCCGCTTCCTCCGTAGGTTGGATAGCAAAGTATGCCTATTTTCATTTTATGGTTTGTTTGATATGGTCTAATTATTTGATATTGCTTTCAGGTCGATTCCCATCCCCGGTTTTAGTTTGTCATTTACCAAAACAGGAAGTCTGCCTGAAATTTTTGTTTTTCCATTGAGAGCATTTGCTGTTGCCGTCATAGAGTCGTCATTGTTTTCATAAGAAACCAATACCGTAGAAATTTTTGAGATATCAATGTCTTTTAACGCATAAGCGCTTCCGAAAACATTAAGAATTACGTTTTGTTTTTTTGCTAAATCTTCAATAATCTTTTTAGATTCCGCTGAAATTTTATAAGGTTTATAAGCTGTAGAATTGTCTTTATGAAGCCCTATAATTACTGTTGAATTAGCTGGGATCGTATTGATTTCGTTTGACTTTTTAAGGATTACATTTGAACCTAATTGAGTTGCGAAAGTCTGATAAGGAGCTTCCTCCAATGGAATATAATATATTTGTTTTCCGTTTAACGGAAGTAGTTTTTTATCATCTTTTAATAAAGTCAATGCATTTGAATATAGATTCTGAACTAAAGTTTTATGAGTGTCATTATTTAAGTCGAAGTTGATATTTTCAGGATCTTTAGGAGAATATTTATCCAATTCTAAGAAATATTTTGTCAAAAGAATTTTCTTTACACTTTCTTCTACCCTTGACTGTGGTATCTCGCCATTATCAATGGCTTTTTGAATCAGTTTTTTCCCCTCTGCTACACCTTGGGAAAAAAGCATAATGTCATTTCCTGCTTTAAAAGCCATTGCGTCCAGTTCTCCCGGATTGTATTTATTCGCCACAGCTCCCATGTTAAGGGCATCTGTAATAATTAATCCTTTATAACCTAATTTCTCTTTAAGTAATCCGGTAATGATATTCTTTGATACCGAAGCCGGGATTCCTTTCCCAGATTCCAGGTTTGGAACATATAAATGAGCAACCATTACACCACCAATCCCTTTATTCATTAAGGCTTTGAAAGGAGCAAGTTCAATTGCATTAAGTCTCTCTAAATTATGTGAAACCACCGGAAGATCAAGATGCGAATCTGTACTGGTATCTCCATGTCCGGGAAAATGTTTGATGGCAGCAAGGATATTATGATCCTGAAGACCGTTTGCATACGCTGAAGCGGAGTTAATTACATTTTGAACTTCAGACCCAAAGCTTCGGTTACCAATGATGGGGTTGTTCGGATTGGTATTTACATCCACAACCGGTGCAAAGTCCCAGTTGATGCCCATTCTTTTACAATCTTCCGCAATTTTTGAAGCCATCTGATAAATCAGGTTTTTGTCCTGAATGGCTCCTAATGTCATTGCCCAAGGGAATTTGTGAGCCGCTGCAATTCTCTGGTATAATCCCCATTCCGCATCCATTCCAATCATTAAAGGAACTTTAGATTTTTGCTGAAATTCATTCACCAGATTGATTTCTTTTGCGGCATCATCCTGCATCAGAATTAAGCCTCCGATTTTATCATTTACGACAATATTTCTTACCTGGTTGATATGGCTGTCATCTTTATTGGTATATAATGCAACAATAAAAAGCTGGCCCAGCTTTTCGTCTTGTGAAAGACTGTTGTAAGTTTTGTTTACCCACTGCTGTGCTTTATCCAAATCGGCCTTTGAAGCGTTTTTAGGCTGGTATTGAGCATTTGTAGCACAACTGATAAGAATAAATATGAAGAGTAAATTCAATACGGATTTGTTCATAATTTTTGAATAAGAACAAAAATACGATTAAAAAAATCACAGTAAAGAATGTTTTTGAGTTTTTTGGTATATGTTTTGAATACGCTTTATAAATAATAACTAAACTTTTTATACAATGAAAAAATTCTTCCCACTTTTACTATTAGCTTTTGTAAGCTTATTCATATTTAGTTGTGATGATGATAACAATAATGATGTTCCGTATCAGGATAATGATACCTACTCGCAAATGAGAGACGTTACGGGATCTTTCAATAGTGGCAATAGCTATGCATTTACACAAGGAATCAATATCCAGAGTACAGATGTTGTATTGGTATATAGAAAAGCGAATAATGCATGGCAACAGCTTCCATATACATGGTATTTAGATCCTTCAACCTCTGCTGCGCCTAGAAAATTTGATTATAATTTTGTTTTTGATTCTCAGAATGTTCAAATCAGAATTGATAATCCTAACTTCAACCTTTCTACAATGTCTTCTACAGAAGTAGGCAACTATTTAAATAATCAGACATTTAGAATCGTACTTGTTCCGGCAAGCCCTGCAAAAGGAGCGGCAGCAACAGTAGATTACAGTGATTATAACGCTGTTGTAAAATATTATAATCTTGATGAATCTAAAGTGATTAAAACAAAAGTTAATTAATCATTTCAATTAAAGAAATATCTTTTCAGTTTTTTATAAATAATTAAAAAAGAAAGCTCCAGGAGAAATCCTGGAGCTTTTGATTTTATCAGTTATCATTATCATCAAGCAGATGACCAAAATAATCTTTCTTTGTTTTCAGATACCCTTTGCTGATTTCATTAGCTGGAATTTGTAAGGGAATTCTTGAGTTGAGATGTATATTACTCTCCGTAACGTATTTTACTTTCTCTGGATTATTGGTAAGAAGATTAATATCTTTTATATCCAAAAGGTTTAATATTTCTATGGCAACACCAAAGTTTCTGTCGTCTGCAGGAAGTCCCAGTTTCAAATTAGCTTCCACAGTATCAAATCCTTTTTCCTGGAGCGAATAAGCTTTTAACTTATTGATAATACCTATATTTCGACCTTCCTGTCTCAGGTAAATGATGACTCCACCATTTTCGTGGATATATTTCATGGCAGCATCTAATTGCTGACCACATTCACATTTTTTGGAATGGAAAACTTCTCCGGTTATACACTCGGAGTGAAAACGCACATTAACTGGTTTAGAGAAGTCTGTATTCTCAGCTAAAATAGCCATATGTGGCATCCAGTCATTTTCGTTTTCGGAGAACGCGATCATTCGGAAAGTGCCGTGCTCTGTAGGAACGTTAGCTTCCGCCTGAATTTTAATCATGGATAATTCTCATTTTAATTTCCTTTTAAAGAGTCTTCTATGACAGAGATATTAGTTTTAAGTCTTACCAAATATCTGTTCAGAACTTCATCATCATCTTTACCAAGACCAGATCTTAGTTTCTGAATTTTTTTATAGGATTTTTCAAAACTTTTAATTGATCTGTTTTTTCCGGCTATATTATTAGATTCGATAGCGTATAAATAATTTTGAAGACTGTATTTTAAATTGGTCACCTCTTCATTTATACTGTTACTCTTGAATGTAGGAAAGGTTGAAATTAAATTTGATATTTCTGAGGCATTTACATTTTTTTTAATATTGATCTCAAACGACTTACCAGATCCTGTATGATTGTCAGAACCTTTGGATTCACTGTAGAAATTACTGGTCAACGGGGAAAGATTAAGCTTTTCCGTTGCACAAGACGAAATCGTTGTAATTAATATTCCAAAAAAAAGTAATTTTTTCATTTTTACTGCCCCTTTTGATACAGGATTGGGTTAAGACTTTCATCGTTGTACATTTTCATCTGTTTGTACACTTTCATCTTAACGCTACCGTTCTCAATATCAGCAAGCAACTGATTGATAGAAGTCGATAAATCTTCTTTTTGCATAAGAAGTACGTTTAATTTTTCTTGACAATTTAAACGATGCTCCTCAGAGGCTGATTCTCTATTGGCTTCTAACGACATGTGATAAATCTTTAATGCAAGTATTGATAATCTGTCTACTGCCCAAGCGGGAGTTTCTGTATTGATTTTCGCATCAGATTTAGGAATTATATTTTCGTATTTTTTTAGAAACCAACTGTCTATAAACTCCACTAAATCGGTTCTTTTTTGATTTGATTGGTCTATAGTTCTCTTCAGGTGAAGAGCTTCAGTCGGATCAATATTTTCATCTCTAATTATATCTTCCAAATGCCATTGAACGGTATCAATCCAGTTCTTTGCATACAAAATCCGTTCCAAACTGTCTTTTTCGTATGGATTGTTAATTAGAGTGTTGACGTTATCAAGCACGTGATAGTCTTCAATAGACTGATTGAAGATATTCCATGCAATTTCTGTAAAATTCATCTAAGAATAAGTTAGAATTTTAGTTGCTAGAATTCGTGTTGTCGTTTGAAGAAGAGTTTTTGTTTTCAGAACCAGGCTTGTCTTCTTCTTTTACCGCATCTTTAAATTCTTTGATACCAGAACCAACTCCTCTCATTAATTCAGGGATTTTCTTACCTCCGAAAAGTAATACAAGCAGTATTGCTACGATCAGGATATGTTGCCAAGATAAGGCTAATATTGTTAGTGCATTCATTTCTAAAAATTTTTACAAAGTTAAACTTTTTTAATAAGAAACCCAACCTAATGGATCAACTGGTGTGCTGCCATTCCATACCTGAAAATCAAGAGTATATGTTCCGTCAAAATCCTGAGCTACAGTACCCACCGGTGTCCCTGCTGAAACCTGTTGATTTTTAGATACAGAGTTGCTGCTCAGATTGGAATAAAGAGTAAAATAATCACCGTGTTTTATGATTACCGTCTTTGTTCCGTCCGAAGCCGGTAATATGGAAGAAACAGTTCCCGGGAATACACATCTTGCAACGGCACCTTTGGATACGGATATTTTAATTCCATTGTTTTCTTCCATGATATTCTTAAATACAGGGTGAGGCTGCCTTCCGAATCTGTGGGTAATTGTCCCGGCAATGGGCATCGACAATTTTCCTTTATTTGCTGCAAAACTGTTTCCTGCAGCTGTAGAAACTCCGAAACTGGTCATTGCTTTTGACTCAGCTGCTTTTTTATCAGCTTCTTTTTTTCGAGCCAGTTCTTCTTCAGCAGCTTTTGCTGCATTTAATTTATTAGCAGCTTCTTTTGCCTTTAATGCAGCTTCATCAGATGCTTTTTTAGCCGCAATTTTTCTTGCTTCATCTCTGCTGCTTGCTTCTGCTTTGGCTGCTTCTTCGGTACGTTTTCTTTCTTCTTCAGCACGTTTGGCTGCTAATTCAGCCGTCTTTTTTGCTTCCGCTTCTGCAAGTTTTCTTTCTCTTTCCAAGGCCTCTGCTTTTGCTTTTGCCTCTGCTTCGATTCTTGCTTTTTCTCTTTCAGCTGCTATTTTTGCTAATCGGATTTTTTCCGCTTCTGCTTTTTTTCTAGCTTCTTCCTCTGCTTTTGCAATTCTTATTTCTTCTGCAATAATAGCTCTGATTTGTCCTTCTAAAGCTTTCGATTGTGTTTGTTTTTGTTTAAGCTCAGCAGTAATTTTGGCTTCATTTTTTTTGAATTCAGCCACTAATTGTTCCTTCTGTACACGTTCTACATTAATGGTAGCTAAATCTTTTTTCTGTGTGATCAGTAGGTTTTCCTTTTCATCTGCGGATTTCTTTTTCTGAGCAATAGATTTTTGTATTTGTGCGGCAGCAGTGGTTATTTCAGCTGCTTTTTTGTCTTGATAGTCAGAGTATTGCTTTAAATATTGTACTCTTCTAAGAGCTTCACCTAAATTTTTTGATGAAAGAATAAAGGTTACTTTATTCTGTACCCCTTTATTTTTATAAGCGTTTACTAAAACTTCTGCATAATTTTTTCTTAAGATGGCAAGTTCTCTGTTTTGACGATTGATTTCTAATTGACGCAAATAGATTTCATCTTCAATAAATCTCTTTTCTTTTTGAGTATTGTTATAAACTTTTTCTCTTAATACTAATTTTTTATTGACATTCGTAAGATAGGCAATAGAGAGCTTCGATTCGCTTCTTGTTTTTGCTAAATCATTGTTTATCTGTGCAATTTGTTTTTTTAATTCGGCATTTTGTTTTTGAAGCTGTTCCTTCTTTTGCTTATCCTGCCCGAAGTGCAATCCAAACAATAAAATACCTATTAAAAAGCTAAATTTTTTAATCATTTAATCTCAATTTTCTTATAATTAGATGGAACAGTATAGCGCGTATCCATCCTCGAAAAATCAAATTTCGTATTTTCCAGCAGAATTTGACTGTTTTTTGATCCTTTTATAATTATTTTAACATTTTTTGGAAGTCGGATTTCATTCTGATAAGTTTCCCAACCATCATACAGAATTTCTAAAGAATCATCGGAATTTGCATCCTGAAGTTTGGCTTGTATAAGATCATATTCAGGGGAGTATTGAAGAAGTATTTTATATTCTCTGGTGGTTTCTCCTGTTTCTATTTTTATATTGGAAATAGATGAAA
>JBCNMJ010000098.1:0-15454 GCA_039594975.1 Chryseobacterium sp.
GACTGGTTTCGACAGCAAGGTCAATGGATAAGTAAGCATGCAGAGAACCGTAGCGCGATCTCTATAATCCCTTGCTACAAAATTTTAACTGGCAACGAAGAGTTCGCTCTTGCAGCTTAATATCGAAGTATAGTAGATCAAGCGTTTCCCCGAAGACTTTAGTAAGGGAGCAAGATATTCCACAAACGCTCTGTTCTGCGGCGTTTGATCCTGGGATATAGGAATGCGGAAATAAGGCTTTAGATGCTTCGGCTAAAGCTCGAAAATCTCAGAAGATAAGCTGAAAGTTGGGTGTCTGCTCTCTGCTTTCAGTCGAAAACCAATAGTAGAATAAGCATGTAGAAAGCTTATGTATTGCTTGTTTGGACGAGGGTTCGAATCCCTCCAACTCCACAAAAAAGGAGGTTTTGTAATTACAAAACCTCCTTTTTTCTTATTCTTCCGGAACTCCCATGGAGAAATCGCTTTATTGTCTTTCCACAATCCAGCTTTTGAACTTCTAGCTTTTAATTCATAGTTCTTTAATTCTATATTTTCTGATGCTTTAAAATACCACCATCCCCAACCTGACTTTATAATCTCAGCAGATAAATATTTATCTTTATCATAGAATATTTTAGCAACCGTTCGTTTGTACCGGTCTTTTCCTGTTCTGTAAAACATTACTTTTTTACCAAAAACCTGAGAGCTGGTAAACTGTTTTGCGTTTTTGCCAAAAGCCTGGCCGTTTTCAGGACAATCTACTTCTGCCAAACGCAATGTTTCCTGCCGCTTATTCCCTAAAAGAATGACTACAGTATCGCCATCTTTCACTTTAATGACTTTACCTTTCGATTGAGAGAGCAGTAAAAGGCCACTTAAAAACAGAATTACACAGACAAATTTCAACTTCATTATATATAAGGTACCTATATTATTTTACTGGGTGATAAGCCATAATGTTTTTTAAAAGCAAATGAAAAATGAGAAAGATCTTCAAAACCAAGGTCCAGGTATATCTCAGAAGCCATTTTCCCTTTTTCTAAAATCAGATAATGAGCCTCCTGCAATCTTTTCTGAATCAGCCATTTTCCGGGAGTAATTCCGAAAATCTTTTCAAAGTCCCTTTTAAAAGTCGCCAAGCTTCGGCCGGTAAGATATGCAAAGCGGTCTAAGTTAACATTAAAATGGAAGTTTTTATTCATAAAGGCTTCAATGTCTATTTTACCCGGTTCACTGAAATCAAATAAAATATTTTTTAATCCGGGCTCTTCTTCAAGTAATAAAATTAGCGCTTCTTTTATTTTTAAATCTACCAGTCTCGCATCAGAAAGCTTCCCTGAATCATAATAAAACAACACTGAGTTCATATAATTTTGAAATTGCACACTGTCATTAAGCAGACATAATGGTTTATTATACTCCTTCTTTTCTGATATTAAATTATATTCGATACTAAAGTCTTTTAGAATTTGTTGGTTTAAATAAATGGATAAGGACTTAAATTCTCCGTCGGGAGGCGGTTGCTTGGTAAATTTCAACAGCTGATTTCTTCTCAGAAAACGAATTGAACCATCTTTGGCGGAATAATTATGTAATCCGTCATTTAAAATCAAATCGCCCGAGATCTGATAGCTCAATACATGATCAGACACAAAATGTTCTCCCTGCCGACTCAACTGAGTATAACAAGAGAACACAATACTTCCAAAATCTTCTCTTTTAGATTTCATGATATACAAAGATATGAAATGAGACTGCAAAACACAGTCTCATGTGTTATTCCAGACTAATTCCTTTGTGAACCAAATATTGTTTCCCATATTCTGTTTCAAAAATATTAATTGCGTCATCAGAATCGGTCGATATCGTCACATCCATCCATTTTTCGAATTCTTCTTTTCTTTTTTCATCAGTTGCTCTTAAAATAGCTGCAGCCTCACTCCCCAACACCAAATGCAATGGAGGATTTTCATTTTCGACAATATCAATCATTACTTTCGCAGCCTTTGCAGGATCTCCCATTGGCAGAAACTTACCCGAAGTCAGATGTTGTTTCACCCCTCCTACTGTTGCTTCATATCCTTCAATATCTTTTGCAAAGCTCATTGAGGAGCCTGCCCATTCTGTACGGAAACCACCAGGTTGAATACAGGTTACTTTTATTCCCAAAGGAGCAACTTCTTTGCTCAAAGATTCAGAAAACCCAACCAAACCAAATTTAGCTGCTTGATAAATTGAAAGCCCCGCATTCCCTACTCTGCCTCCGATAGAACTGATCTGCAGAATATTTCCTGAACGTTCTTTTCTCATATAAGGCAAAACAGCTCTTGTAACTTCAATTGGTGCATATAAATTAACCTCCAACTGATTTCTCACCTGTTCATTCGTAAAAGCTTCTGCTGCTCCAGTAATTCCGAAACCTGCATTATTTACCAGAACATCTATTTTACCAAAATGACTCACTGCTTCTTCAACTGTAGCATAAATCTGTTCTTTGTTCTGAACATCCAACTCCAGTGGTAACAACTGCTCAGGATATTGCTCAGTCAGTTCTTTTAACTGTTGAGGATTTCTGGCTGTAGCCACAACATAATCACCTTTTAATAATACTGCTTCAACAAGATTTTTCCCTAAACCTTTTGAGCTCCCTGTGATAAACCAAACTTTTTTCATTGTATTACTGATTTTTGTTTGATACAAATTTCCGCCAATAATGATTGTACAAGGTTTGTTAAAAAGCTCAAATTAACTTTGTTAAAAAACTCATTTTATTTTAACTCAGATCATTAATATATAGGATATATGAAGACTTCAAAATTTATTTAAATGAAACTCAAAGCAGCATATAAAATGTTAAAAATATAAACTCCTGAAAACTAAAACACTAAACTACCCAACGATAAAATAAGCACCTGCAAGCCACAAAAAAGACTAAAAAAATGTTTTATCGTAAAGAATTTTATATATTTGCACCATCTAACAATTAAAAAAAATAATTTACTATGTCAGACATTGCATCAAGAGTAAAAGCTATCATCGCTGATAAGCTTGACGTTGAAGAAACAGAAGTAACTCCTGAAGCTAGCTTCACTAACGATTTAGGAGCTGATTCATTGGATACAGTTGAACTAATCATGGAATTTGAAAAAGAATTCAACATTCAAATCCCTGATGATCAAGCTGAAAAAATTACTACTGTAGGACACGCTATCGCTTATATCGAAGAAGTAGTAAATAAATAATATTCTTCAACAAAAAAGAAATTAAACAAAGTTTATGGAATTAAAAAGAGTAGTTGTAACCGGGTTTGGAGCAATAACACCAATTGGAAATAATGCAAAAGAATACTGGGAAAATCTTGTAAAAGGTGAGAGCGGTGCCGCTCCGATTACTCTTTTTGATGCCACAAACTTTAAAACAAAATTCGCTTGCGAAGTAAAAAATTTCAATCCATTAGACCATTTCGACAAGAAAGAAGCTAAAAAAATGGATAGAAATACACAACTTGGGCTGGTTGCTGCTAAAGAAGCTGTTGAGCACTCAAGAATTATTGAAGACAATGTAGACAAAAACAGAGTTGGTGTAATCTGGGGATCAGGAATCGGAGGTTTAGAAACTTTCGAAACTGAGGTTCTGGGATGGGCAAACACGGAAATTCCGAGATTCAACCCTTTCTTTATCCCTAAAATGATTGCAGATATTACTCCAGGACATATTTCTATTGAATATGGATTCCACGGGCCGAACTATACTACTGTTTCTGCTTGCGCGTCTTCAGCAAATGCTTTAATTGATTCCAAAATGCTGATCCAGCTGGGAAAAGCAGATGTAATTGTGTGCGGAGGCTCTGAAGCTGCCGTTACAGCAAGTGGTGTAGGTGGATTCAACGCAATGATGGCACTTTCTACAAGAAATGACGATCCCAAAACAGCTTCAAGACCTTTTGACAAAGACAGAGACGGATTTGTATTAGGAGAAGGAGCAGGATGTATCATTCTTGAAGAATATGAGCACGCCGTAAAACGTGGTGCTACCATTTATGCAGAATTAAAAGGTGGAGGTCTTAGTGCGGATGCGCACCATATGACAGCACCTCATCCTGAAGGTTTAGGAGCTTATCTGGTAATGAAAAATTGTTTGGAAGATGCAGGATTAACTGCTGATGAAGTAGATCACATCAATATGCATGGTACATCTACTCCATTAGGAGATATTGCAGAATCTAACGCAATTTCAAAATTACTGGGAGAGCACGCCTTCGACATTCAGATTAATTCTACAAAATCAATGACTGGTCACTTACTCGGTGCTGCCGGAGTTATTGAAGCTATTGCTGCGTTAGGAACTATTATTCATGGTGTTGTTCCTCCTACCATCAACCATTTTACTGATGATGAAAATATCGACAGCAGACTGAACTTTACGTTCAATGAAGCTGTGAAGAAAGATGTAAAAGTAGCCATGAGTAATACTTTTGGGTTTGGCGGACATAACGCTTGCGTTCTATTTAAGAAAATCTAATTTTACTGAATGGAGTTACAGAAATACTTTTCTAAATTCCTTCTCAAACAAAGAAAAAGAAAATTAACGGAGAGAGACTATTTCCTCAGTACTGAACTTAATAAAATGTTGGGTGCAGAGGTTCAAAATGTTGCGCTCTACCGTGAAGCTTTTTCTTTAAAAAGCTCTTCTAAAAATCAAGACAACAGTAATTACGAAAGGCTTGAATTTTTGGGAGATTCTGTTTTGGGTACCATTATCTCCTGCCATTTGTTTCAAACCTATCCTAAAGCTAATGAAGGATATCTGACTCAAATGAAATCTAAGATTGTCAACAGGAAAAACCTTAATAAACTTGGGGAAGATTTAAAACTGACGGATCTCCTGCAAAAGCAAAATTCGGTGGCTTTAGGGGAAAATATTTCCGGAAATTTATTTGAAGCCTTAATAGGAGCCGTTTATCTGGATTTTCAATATGATACCTGTAAGAAAATCATTTTGGAAAGACTTTTAACACCATCTGAGATCAATAAACTTGAGAATAAAATTGTAAGCTATAAAGGTCTTTTGCTGGAATGGAGCCAGAAGAAAAAAGTAAATATAAAATATGAGACCTGCGAAGAAATTCAGGTAAATAAAGCTGTTGTTTTTCGTTGTCATGTCTGGTTAGGAGAAGAAAAAATAGCCAACGCTACAGAAACCTCCAAAAAGAAAGCAGAAGAAAAAGCAGCACAAAGAGCATTTTATATTTTAAACAAAAAAGAAAATATACTTGGAAATCCAAAAACTTTATGATCTAGACGATATAGAATTTGAAGATATTGCCATCGGATTGGTAAGATTAGCAAAAAATATACCTGCTCATGAGTTTTTCTACAAAATAAATCAAAATAACGATTTAACATTCTCCAGAAAGCAAGATATGGTCTTTCACGGTGATTATTATGATTATTACTTTCCAAGATTTGAAGCTTATCACAAGTTTACAAAAACATGTTTTACTTTCATTTCGAATAAATCTTCAGAAAGTAAACAAAAAAAAATACAGACAGAACTCTTCTCAGAAGAAGAAAACATTAAATTTTTATTAAATAATCAGGTAGATGTAGAATATATTCTGCATAGTTCGGAACAGTTTCCTGATTTTTCCGTAATTTTGCTCCCTGAAAATCTTGTATTTCCAATTCAAGATTACACATTGAGTTCTGAGGAAGAACTATATCAAATTATCCAGTATTATGAATAAGTATTTAAAGAAGACCAAAATTATCGCAACACTTGGACCGGCTTCATCGTCGAAGGAAGTAATGTTAGGATTAATGAAAGCGGGAGTTGATATTTTTAGAATCAATTTTTCACACGCAGACTACGATCTAGTTAAAGCAAATATCAAAATAATTAGAGAACTTAATAAAGAATATGGGTACTCTGTAGGTATTTTGGGAGATTTGCAAGGTCCAAAATTGAGAGTAGGTGTAGTAAAAGAGGGTTCTTATCTAAATCCTGGAGACATTCTTACTTTCACTAATGAAAAAATTGAAGGAGATTCTACAAAAGTATATATGACTTACCAACAGTTTCCACAGGATGTAAAGGTTGGTGAAAGAATTCTGATCGATGATGGTAAATTGGTTTTAGAAGTTACTGAAACTAACCTGATTGATACGGTTAAAGCAAAAACGATTCAAGGGGGACCATTAAGCTCTAAGAAAGGAGTAAACCTTCCGAATACCAATGTTTCTCTTCCTGCTTTAACGGAAAAAGACATTCAGGATGCTAATTTCATGCTTGATCAGGAAGTAGATTGGGTTGCTCTTTCTTTCGTGCGTCATGCACAGGATATTATCGATCTAAAAGAATTAATCGATAAACACCCTAAAGGTAAATTTAAAACTCCGATTATCGCAAAAATTGAAAAGCCTGAAGGAGTAAAAAATATTGATGAAATCCTATTGGAATGCGATGGATTAATGGTTGCTCGTGGTGACTTAGGGGTAGAAGTTCCAATGGAAGAAGTTCCTGCTATTCAGAAAACATTGGTCGAGAAAGCAAGATTCTATTCTAAGCCGGTAATCATTGCTACTCAGATGATGGAAACAATGATCAACAGCTTAACTCCAACAAGAGCAGAGGTAAATGACGTTGCCAACTCTGTATTGGATGGAGCTGATGCAGTAATGCTTTCCGGAGAAACTTCCGTGGGTAGATACCCTGTTCAGGTGGTTGAAAATATGGCTAAAATTGTGAAGAACATTGAGATGACTCACTTTTATCAACACAAAAACGAACCGATTGAAAAAGACTACAACTGCATCGATGAAAGGTTCATTACCAACAGAGTTTGTCTTGCAGCCGTAAGAATTGCAAAAACAACTAATGTTTCTGCTATTGTTACACTTACGCATTCAGGATATACAGCATTCCAGCTTGCAGCACACAGACCGAACTCACATATCATCGTTTATAGCGGAAATAAGAGAGTTATTACCATGCTGAACCTGCTTTGGGGAGTTCATGCTTACTACTATGATATGAAGAAACCTACGGATGAAACGATTATCCAGGTAAATATGCTGACTCACAATCACGGTTATATCGAAACCGGAGATTTTGTAATCAACATCAATGCTACTCCATCATATGAAGGTGGAAAAACGAATACATTGAGATTAACAACCGTTTAATCCAACAAAAAATAGTAAATAAAAAACTCCCGAAATCTGGGAGTTTTTTATTTTAAGTAATTAAATTATATGATCAATTTCCGACAATCGTCTTAGCTGTCACAAACTCTTTTAAAGCCAGTAAAGAAAGCTCTGTTCCATAACCTGACGCCTTTGTTCCTCCAAAAGGAAAACGTGGATCAGAACTTGTCATTCTGTTGATATTTACCGTTCCGGATTCCAGATTTTCAATAAAAAATAATTGTCGGTCTTTATCAGACGTCCAGACAGAGTTTGAAAGCCCGAAAGGAATATTATTGGCCATCTGTAAAGCTTCTTCATCATTTTTAGCAATCATGACCATTCCAAGAGGACCGAAAAGTTCTTCCTGTAAGATGGGATTACCTTCCTTTACACGGATTAATCCGGGATTGAACTCGATATCGGAAATTCTTTCCAACGGAATGATAATTTCCGCTCCGTTCTCTAAAGCTTTCTGAAACTGCTTTTCAAGATCATCTGCTAAATCGGGTCTAGCCATACCTGAAATTTTTGTTTCCTTGTCCATCGGATCAGCCGGAACGAATTTTTTATATTCTTCGATAAATTTCGGAAGAAAAGTATCTTCTATCTTCTCATCAATAATAAACCTTTTCGCTGCTACACAGGTTTGGCCACAGTTTTGAAGTCTTGCCTGAGCACCTACTTCAGCAGCTTTATCCAAATCGGCGTCATCCAATACAATAAAAGCATCACTACCACCCAGCTCAAGTAAAGATTTTTTGATATTGAGTCCTGCAATTGAGGCTACTTCTCCGCCAGCTCTTCCACTTCCCGTTAAACTTACCCCTTTTACAGCATTATGTTCTAGAATTTCTTTTACTTCCTTATGTCCTACTTCCAGATTTTGAAAAATACCTTTTGGAAAGCCCGCTTCTAAAAACATATCTTCAATTGCGTTTCCACTTCCGAAACAAATGGATGCGTGTTTAAGAACAACTGTATTTCCAGCCAAAATTGCAGGAATAGCAAACCTTAATACCTGCCAGAAAGGAAAATTCCAAGGCATTACTCCTAAGATTACTCCTTTCGGAACATAATGAATTTCAGAGTATTTATATTCGGAATCTACTTTTTCCGGTTTTAAAATATTTTCAGCATCCGCATAATAATTCATCATTAAAGCAGATTTCTCAACTTCTGCAATCGACTGTGAAATTGGCTTATTCATTTCCGTAGTAATGATGGAGCCATATCTTTCAGCATTATTTTTTAAAATTTCTGCAGCTTTTGCAATGAGCTTTTGTCTGTCTTCAAATGGTACTTTTTTCCATTCAGAAAATGCCTTATCTGCTGTAATAAGTTTATTTTCAATTAATTGTTCCATACTTTAATTCTGTTTTTAAATTCAATTCAATGAATTTATTAGTGCTCTTTCTCAAAAGTACCATGAAAGTAACAAATTTTGTTCCTTAAGGATAAATAAAATAGTGATTTTCTCTATCGGAAAAATATGATTTTACCGTTTATATCATAAACCACTCATTCATAAGACATGCGGCCAGTCTTGCCGTTCTTTCCTGAATATCAAATAACGGATTAACTTCTGCCACGTCCAATGCCAAGAGTTTTTTACTTTTTAAAATGTGTCTGTAAAAATGCATAAATGTAGCGTCTGCAAAAATTCCATTATAAGCTGAAGCCGAAACTCCCGGGGCAATGGAAGCATTAAAAACATCCATACATATTGTTACATAAACATAATCTACACTTTCCAGAAGCTCATCTATTCTCTGATAAATGGACGGTAAGTTATCAAAAAACAACTCATCTGCCAGAATGTATTTCATTCCGTAATGATGTGCCGTATCGAATAATTTTAAGGTATTGGAATTTCTTTGAATCCCAATATGCAAAGAATTGATTTCTCCTTCCTGAGCAATCTGCCAAAATCCTGTCCCGGAACTTGCTCCTACTCCATTTTCCGGCTGCCTGTTATCAAAATGGGCATCAATATTGATGATCCCGATCTTTTGTTCAGGAAAAGCTGTTTTAACCCCTAAGTAATGGGCATAAGTAACTTCATGGCCACCCCCTAAAACCATTGATTTTCCTCCTTTCAATAGAACTTTGGAAACGTTTTTGGCAAGATTATTTTGAGCGTTTTCTAATTTTCCATCTTCACAGGTAACATTACCAAAATCCAGTAACGAAAAATCAGGAAGAATCACCGGAAAGTTGGACATATTTTTCCTTATAATGCATGGAGCATCTTTAGCGCCCTGCCTTCCTTTATTCCTTCGAACCCCTTCATCTACAGCAAATCCGTGTAAAACGAAATCATTCGTTGAAATCATATCATAATTCGTTTCTTCTTTTACTCTTTGAAAGAGCCTGTGATAAAGAAGCTCTTCACCATCTAATCTTCCTTGCCAGATTTTATTCATGCTAATTTATGCTTTCACAATTTAATTATTCTTTATGCCTGTAAACACTTATAATAAATTTTATTATCATATATATTATGGAGATAGCTCCAATCAACCAAATCAATATAATTAGTGCATCCTTAAATCCAAATGATGGGCTCCCTTCTCTTTTTGTCGCTAATTGAAAAACTAAAACTATCGATAAAAAATATTGAAGGATGATTAATACAATAGTCAGGATAAAATAAATAATTATTTTTTTCATTGATATTTTATCCCATTGATATAAACACTTTCGGCTTTTAAGCTTCCCTGATTATACAGAATATTTTGAAAATTATTGGTTTTAAAAGTTACGAAATCTGCTTTCAGACCTTCAGCTAATTTTCCTCGGTCTTCCAAACCAAGTGCAAATGCCGAACGGAAGGTCATTCCCGCCAAAACTTCTGCTGTTGTCAGCTTTTCAAATGTTGCTAAAATGGAAGCTTGTATAATCAGATTTCCCATCGGAGCAGAGCCAGGATTCCAGTCACTTGCGATGGCTACAATCGCACCTGCATCCAATAGTTTTCTTGCGGGAGTAAACTTTTCTCCCAATCCTAAACTTGCACCCGGCAAAGCAGTTGCCACTGTTTCTGATTGAGCTAAAAACTTGATATCTTCATCAATCGTTGCTTCCAAATGATCCGCAGATTTTGCACCCACTTCCACTGCAATTCTTGAACTCCCAGGTGTGAACTGATCCGCATGTACGGTAATTTCAAAGCCTAAGTCTTTCGTTTTAAGTAAGAAATCTTTACTTTCTTCAGGTTGAAATGCTGATTTTTCAATAAAAATATCCACACGTTTTGCAAGATTTTCCTCTTTTACTTTAGGTAAAATCTCGGTTAAGATATATTGTAAATATTCTTCATTATTCCCTTCAAAATCTCTTGGTTTTAAATGTGCGGAAAGACAAGTTGGGACTAAAGTCGCCTTCGTTTGTTCCTGAGCTTTTTTAATGATTCGAAGCATTTTCAATTCATTTTCTACGTCTAGTCCGTAACCACTTTTTACTTCAATGGTTGTGATTCCCAGAGAAATCAGAAAATCAATTCTTTCCAGTAAAGTTTTTAATAATTCTACTTCTGAAGCGTTTCTTGTATGCTGAACAGAACTCCAGATTCCACCTCCACTTTCAGCAATTTCAAGATATGTTTTCCCCGCATTCCGCATGGCAAAGTCATTCGCACGGTTTCCCCCAAAGCAAATATGAGTGTGAGAATCTACAAAAGCGGGAAGAACGGTCTGTTCACCCTCAACAGTTTCAATCTCTATATTTTGATTTTCAGATTTTAATGTTTCAAAATTTCCGATTTGCTGGATTTTGTCATTATTGACTATAATACCTCCATCAGTAATAATTTCAAGTTGCTCATCAGAAAGCTTTCCTCTTAAAGAAAGATTGGCAAGTGTCACAACTTGCTTGAAAGGACCTATAAGTTTCATTAGTATAAGGTTAAGGTTGAGGTTTAGATTAAGGCTGGGCGGTATTTAAACGATTTGTTATTTTATTTAAATCTTGAATAACTTCACCAATCAAATTCTGTATTTCTAAACACTCATTTTCTGAAAAATATTTTACTCTGTTTCCATATATTAAATGGCTTTTTGTTTCAAATGCAGATCCCCTGGAAATATCATAAAACCTACTTTTATCTTTTGTTGTTCTTCTTCCAAAACCTTCAGCAATATTGGCTGAAATACTTTCTGCAGATCTTCTTAATTGTGAAGCGAGCGCATAATCTTCTTTTTTGGGTAAGCTCTCAGACATAATGAAACATTTTTCAGCAATATCCATTGCCTTTTGCCAAACGGACATTTCAGTAAAATCTTTTATCATTTGTTATTAATAATTTTCCTCTCAAAAATACTCAAAATATATCAATCCTGTAAATAATAAACAGCCAGGTTTACAATCTCAGCCTAAACCTCAACCTTAGCCTTAAATTAATCTCAACTCAGTCTTAATCTTAAACTCAATTTTCCTATCTTTACGGTAAATGAAATTGAATTAATGCCCGATTTTTTACATCCAGATAAAGACAATTACTCCCGTGAAGAGCTGATGCAGGAAGAACAGATTCGTCCTCAAAGCTTTAAAGATTTTGCGGGACAAAGGAAAACTTTGGAAAATCTTGAAGTCTTCGTGACAGCTGCCAAGAAGCGTGGCGGCGCGCTCGACCATGTTTTATTGCATGGTCCTCCCGGTTTGGGTAAAACCACTTTAGCAAATATTATTGCCAACGAACTGGGTGTAAATTGTAAAATTACATCCGGACCTGTTCTGGATAAGCCGGGAAGTTTAGCTGGACTATTGACAAACCTAGAGGAAAACGACGTTCTTTTCATTGATGAAATTCATCGCCTGTCTCCTGTCGTAGAAGAATACTTATATTCCGCGATGGAAGACTATAAAATAGATATCATGCTGGAAACCGGGCCGAACGCGAGAAGTGTTCAAATTGGTTTGAATCCTTTTACTTTAGTTGGTGCAACGACAAGAAGCGGAATGCTGACAAAGCCGATGCTTGCCAGATTTGGGATCCAAAGCAGGCTTGAATACTATACAATCGAACTCTTATCAATGATTATCATCAGAAGTGCGAGAGTTTTAGGAGTAAAAATCTATGAAGATGCAGCCATCGAGATTGCAAGAAGAAGCCGCGGAACCCCGAGAATTGCCAATGCTTTACTGAGAAGAGTCCGCGATTTTGCAGAGATAAAAGGTAATGGTGAAATTGAAATTAACATCACCAAATATGCTCTTGATTCATTAAATGTAGATGAATTCGGATTAGATGAAATGGATAATAAGATCATGCGTGTGATGATTGAAAACTTTAAGGGAAAACCTGTAGGAATTTCAGCACTGGCAACATCTATTGCAGAAAATCCTGAAACACTGGAAGAGGTTTATGAACCGTTTTTAATTCAGGAGGGGTTTATCATTAGAACTCCAAGAGGCCGCGAAGTGACTGAGAAAGCATATAAACATTTAAATATTGCGAGACCTAAAAATCCCGGAGAATTATTTTAGATAATGTTTATACCTAAATTATACAAAAGCGAAGATTACAATCTGATGAAAGAAATTATCCGAGAGCATTCTTTTGCTTTATTAATGTCTTCCGTGGATAAGATTCGTGCCACCCATTCGATGATGTTGCTGAATGAAGATGACACAGAAAATATTTTCATTGAGACCCATATTTCGAAAGCCAATCCACAGGCAAAAGCATTAAAAAACGGAGATGAAGTTCTTTGTGATTTTTTAGGAGCCCATGCCTATATTTCGAGCAGCTGGTACGATCATGTGAATGTTTCTACCTGGAATTATGAGGCAGTGCAAATTTATGGAAAAGTGGAACTGATGAATCCGGAAGAATTGTATCATCATCTAGATAAACTGACTTTCAAATATGAGAAGTTTCAGCAGTGTCCGATGATGGTAGAAAATATGGGAAAGGAATTTGTTGAGAAAGAGATGAAAGGAGCTTTCGGATTAAAAATTATTCCTACTGAAATTTTCATTAAACAGAAGCTTTCTCAAAACAGAAAAGAGAACGATTTTAAAAATATTATTTCAAATCTTGAAAACAGCGATGAAAATGGAAAAAAGATTGCTGAGAAAATGAAACTGTTAAAAAAATAATACATTATAAAACTTAATATTATATGAAACTATATCCAATACAATGTGGAAAATTTAAATTAGATGGCGGTGCCATGTTTGGAGTCGTCCCAAAGAGTTTGTGGGAAAAGACTAATCCTGCAGACGAAAAAAACCTGATCGAGCTTGGAACACGCTCACTTCTTGTGGAAGACGGAAAGAAATTAATTTTAATTGATTGCGGTCTTGGAAATAAACAAGACGATAAATTCTTTGGGCATTATTCTCTTTGGGGAGATGATAATTTAGATAAAAATTTAAAAAAATATGGTTTCGTAAGAGAAGATATTACTGATGTTTTCTTAACGCACCTTCATTTCGACCATTGTGGCGGAGCTATTGAATGGAACGACGACAGAACGGGCTACAGACCGGCTTTTAAAAACGCACAGTTCTGGACCAATGAAAACCACTGGCAATGGGCAACAGAGCCTAACGCGAGAGAAAAAGCAAGTTTTCTGAAGGAAAATATTATTCCGATGCAGGAAAGCGGACAATTAAATTTTTTACCGCTTCCAACCACCGGAAATTACGGCTTCGCACCCGATTTAAAAATGGATGTTATATTTGTTGATGGGCACACAGAGAAACAAATGCTGCCTGTCATTCAATACCAGGATAAAACAATAGTTTTTGCTGCTGATTTGATTCCTACAGTAGGACATATCAATCAGGTATATGTAATGGGATATGATACAAGACCTCTTTTAACATTAGAAGAAAAAGGAAAATTCCTGAAGCAGTGTGTAGATAATGAATATCTGTTGTTCTTTGAACATGATGCACACAATGAATTAGCCAGTCTTAAAATGACTGAAAAAGGAGTAAGATTGGATGAGACGTTTAGTTTTAATGATGTTTTCGGATATTAATTTTTAAGCATGGAAGAATTACAATCAGAAACACAGAAAACAGAACCAGAACCGTTATCTACCCCCAAAATAATTGGCCTAACCGGTGGAATCGGTTCGGGAAAAACTACAGTTGCAAAATTCATTGAAGAATTTGGATTTCCTGTTTATTATTCAGATGACAGAGCAAAAGATATCGTTAATGACAATGATGGTTTGAAGAGTAAAATCAAAGAACTTTTAGGAGAAGAGGCTTATGATGAAGACGGGCTTTACAATAGAAAGTTTGTTGCTGAAAAAGTTTTTAATAATAACGATTTGCTTCAAAGCTTAAATGAAATTATTCATCCTGCTGTCCGGATTGATTTTGAAGAATGGGTAAAGAAGCAGACCAAATATTTGGTTTTTAAAGAGACAGCCTTATTGTTTGAGTTGAAACTAAACAGGCAATGCTATCAGTCTGTTTTAGTAACTGCCGAAGATAATATCAGAGCCAAAAGAGTAATGGACAGAGACAGCAAAACCTACCGGGAAGTAGAAGCCGTCATGGAGAAACAGATGCCTGAAAAAGATAAAATAAAACTGGCAGATCATATCATCTATAATAATACCAACCTGGATGACCTGAGGGAACAAACAGAAAAAATCATTTTTGACATTGAATAAAATACAGCTCGTTGAAATTTTTTCAGCGAGTTTTTATTTCTTTATAATAATACTAAAAAAAATCAGCTCTCACTTCTGAGAGCTGATTCTATTTTAAATCGTTGTTATGATTTTCTTATTCCTTGATGAATTTCTTCTGTACCGAAGTTGAGCCATCCTGAATATCGATCATATAAACTCCATTAATCAGCGTATGAACATCCACCTTATTGTTTAAGATAATTCCGCTTGAGATCAACTGACCTGCTGCACTATAAATCTTATAGTTAGCTCTCTTGCTGATATTCTTAACATTCAATACCGTACTTACAGGGTTAGGATAAATTAAGATATCATTCTGATTCAGTAAGTTTGTAGCTGGTTTCTTAGAGATTCTCACCGTGTAATCTTCCACTTCTCCATTGTCGAAGTTGGTACAGTTTACCGGAATTCCTCCCTTCATTAACGCTACTCTCATCACTACATACATATAGTCTGCATTGCTTACGAAAGCATCTGACGGTACACTGAATGTAGTTGTTGCTGTCGCTGCAGTACTTGGATTAGATACCAAAATTCTTTCATTGATATCAAATTCTCCGTTTCTGTCGAAATCAATCCATGCTACAACACCTGCATCTGCGCTTACTACTTTATCAATTGTTAACTGGT
>JBCNMJ010000099.1:0-15239 GCA_039594975.1 Chryseobacterium sp.
CTCTTTCGCAAAGTTTCCGTGGGTAAGAGATGATAATGTTTCTTTCTGCGCCATAATATGCAAAGATAGTTTTTTTGAAAAGTAATAAAAAAATAGTAATTAAGATTTTAATGTTGATAAGTTTAAATTATTAGTACTGAAAGGCTTTTTTTTGGTGCATAAAAAAATCACTTCCGGTAGAAGTGATTTTTTTATTAAAAAATTTAATTATTTATTCTCTGTTTTTTACCAATACCCATCCACTGTATTTAGTTTGTGTATTGTTTTTGTCATTTTCATTCCAAGAGATAGAATACCAGTAAGTTCCTGTAAGGATTTTCTTTCCTGATGCCGTTCCGTCCCATTTGTAATCTCTGACTTTGCCTGCTTCATACAGCTTGTTTCCATATCTGTCATAAACAATGAATACTAAGTTTTTCTTATATGCCAATGCGCTGTAGTCGATATAATCATTTACGTTATCTCCGTTTGGCGTAATTGCATTCAGAAGATTCGGAACAGTTACCTGAACTTCAACAGGATTACAGTCAAAAGCGTCTTTTACATATATTTTATTTTCCCCTCTTGGAAGTCCTGTGAAGACATTAGAATCCTGCCATTTAATTCCATCTAATGAGTATTTGTAAGGAGCGGTTCCACCATTGGCTGTTACCGTAATTGTATTGTTGGTAATGTCAATGTTAGTAATTACAGGCTGATCAGAAGGATATACGTTTACTTTTTGAAGAGTAAAACATTTTCCAGTTTGTAATTTTACCCAATAAGCTCCTACAGGAACACCTTGTATAGTCTGAGTAGTAGCACCTGTGCTCCATTCATAGCTTACAAACCCAGGACCGGCATCCAAAGTGGTTCTGTCTTCCATACAGATTGTTTTGTCTTTTAATACTGCGGATTTTACAGGTGGTAAAACAACCAATGTAAGTTTAGCAATTGAATAACATTGATCTGGACTGTACACTCTTACATAAGCAACTCCACTAGTAGAAATGTAGTTGGTTGGAGTGAAGATTTCATTAGTTCCGCTTATAGCATTTGCTAAGGTTGCATAGAACTTTTTCTGAGGATTCGTAAGTGTTGATACATTTGCTGATGTAAGATCAAATGAAGCAGTTGTTATATTTTCTTCAATAAAACAAGATTCTATAGTAGCATCATTTACCACAACAAGAGGATAGAAAGTCAATGTAATTTCTGCAGTAGTGCTACATCCGTCATTAGTAGTTATTTTTACATACACTTTTTTCTGCGTAGAAATATAATTGGTAGGATTTGTAATTTCATTAGTTCCAGCATTGAGATCATTCAGGGTTGGGTAGTATTTTTTTGTAGCGGTGCCTGAATAAACGGCTGCTGTAGTTAAATTAAATGATCCTGTACCTACATTATTGTTATTACATGCATAAATAGTAACATTATTTGCAGTAATATTCCCCTGTTTAAATTTGAATTTCCCTGTTTGGAAACATCCGTTGATAGGATTTGTAGGGTTTGTAGGATCGGTATATTTTAATCTGTAATAATAAACAGTTACTGCATCTACCATAATAGGAGTTGTGATTGGACTTTGCCCGGTAATCGCATCATTAGGATTATTGTGATATGTAACAGTGAAATTGGTATTTCCGTTTAAGATTCCTGTTGTTAATGTACTGAAATCAAACATGGTTGGTAGAACGCACTTCAGGATTTCGTTAGGTGCTGTTGGATCAGTAGCATTAGGTACGCCCGGAGTTATAAAAGGATGGGGAGTTAATGCAGGATTGTTGAACGCTGAAGTTAATGTTGCAGTTCCTCCCCAAGACATAGAAAATCCATTAGCAGAACTTAGAAAGTTATCAACAAGTAAATAATAAGTTTGTCCAGCTACTACATCCATATAAGCGCTTAAAGCTCCGAATGTATCACTGCCTGTTAAAGTCATGCTTAAACCTGTAGGTCCATCTGCTCCGGAATAGTTACATCTGATAGGAGTAGTCGTATATATTGAGCTACAAGGTACATTAGGACCATATACTGCAAAATCATAATCATCCGTAAATACATTCGGATTAATAGTGAACGTTAAAGTTCCTGAAGTTGCAATAGTAAATGAATACCAAACTGAAAAGTGTTCGCCTCCTTTAAGACAAAGATCTGCTGGAGCAGGATAGGGAATATCTGCCGTGTTTCCTGATCCGGAAGGAGTATAGGAAATATCAGAGTTTCCGCAAACAGGTATAGATGAGACACAATCTGATTGCGAATAATATATTTGATAAAGGAATAAAATGGAAAAGAGTAGTAGTTTTTTCATTTTAAATTTTTTTTTGATAATAAAATTAAAAAAGTAATGACAAATGTAAAAATATTTTATCAAATAAGAGAGAGTTTTGTTAAAAATACTTAAAATACTAAATTTTAAGTTAGTTTAAATAAACTGTTCTTAAAATGATAATTAATATTGCATCTTTCTTAGTTTGGAATTTGTACTTCCTACCAGAAGGGCAATCAGGATAGTCATACTTCCTCCAAACACAACAGATTTTACCACGCCCAGAAGCTTTGCCATAAGACCACTTTCAAACTGTCCCATTTCATTACTGGACATAATGAAAATAGAATTTACACTAAGCACTCTTCCCCGGATATGATCAGGCGTTTTTAACTGTACAATAGTTCCTCTGATTACTACAGAAATCCCATCAAGCATTCCGCTTGCTACCAGGAATAGGAAAGATAACCAATAAAGCTTGGACAATCCAAATCCTATAATACATAATCCAAATCCAGCAACCACTGCTAACAGAATTTTTCCTTGGTTTTTTCTCAGCGGAACAATGGATAAAATGGTGATAATGCACATTGATCCTATATCGGAAGCTGCATTTAAAAGTCCAAATCCTTCAGCACCTACTTTAAGGATATCTGTCGCAAATACCGGGATCATAGCAACGGCACCTCCAAACAGAACGGCAAACATATCAAGGCATAAAGCACCTAATATTTCTCGGGTTTTAAAAATATAAGAAATACCTTCCCTCATGCTTTCTATGACATTTACAGATTCTTTTTTGTATTCAGAATATTGTTTCTTAAGCTGCCAGAAAAATAAAGAAGCCAGGATAATAAGTCCAATAATAACGAGTAGCGTCCATTTTACACCGAAAAAGCCGATCAAGAATCCTCCGCATGCATGTCCGCATACTGAAGAGATAAGAAAGGTAGCCTGGTTCAGGGTGATCGCGTGTGGGAGACTTTCCTTTTGAACGATCTTAGGAATCATGGAAGGAACAATAGGACCGATAAAAGCTCTTGCAATTCCTGTGAAAAAAATAACGGTATAAATAAAATAAGTGATCTGATGGCCGTTGAAATGCATTCTTACATTGAGAAAAGCGGGAATTAATAAAAGGCCAATTAAAAAAACATAAGCATAATTACAGATCAGCAGGAGTTTTTTCTTTTCATTCATATCGATTACGTGTCCTGCATAAAGGGCGCAGCTTACTGCCGGAATTACTTCTGAAAGACCGATTAGCCCTATAGAAAAAGGATCTTTTGTAAGCTGATACACCCACCAGCCTAATAAAGTGGCAAGCATCCTGAATGCTAAAACAATAAAAAATCTTCCGGCAAGAAGATTTCTGAATTCGGTATTTTGTAAAGTTTTTAGGGGAGTAAAAGAAATCATGCACAAAAATAGGCCTAAATATTCATTCAGGCCTATTTCTCTATTATAAATCCAAATGATAAATCAAATACCACCTGAAAGATAAAATCTATTTTAGTTGTCTGCTCTTGAAGCGCTGATTACCAAAGCGGCCACTCCTGCAGCTCCGATTACTACTGCACCGGCAGCGGTTCTTGCTTTTCTGATATCTCTTACAGCGGCAACATTAGCCTTTGGAATGATAACTTCTGTACTGTCTTTTTTTCCTGCTGTACCAATTAGGTTGTTACCATCTACATTACGGAAAAGTATTTTTTGATTTTTTGATCCGTCTTTCATCATTACGGTATACATTCTTCCTGCTTCAAGGTTAGAATAATTGTTTTTGGCAATGTCATCAGTGTACTTTGTAGTCGCACAAGATGAAATTACAAATAAAGACGTCAATAAAGATGATTTTAAAAGTACAGATGCTTTCATTATATTTTTTAGTTTTTCAAATTTATAATTTTTTTCGAATATACGTTTTCGGAATTAAAAAAATGTGTTTAAAGTTTATAAATTTCCAATAAATCTGCAATTTTTCTGTCATTGGCAAGTCTTGGGATTTTATTTTGTCCGCCAAGCTTACCTTGTGACTTTGCATATTCAGTAAACGCATTTTTGGTAAGTTTTGATATATGCAGTTTCTGAAGGATATTTCCGGAAACTAAATCATCGTAATATGTGTTCCGTTTTCTGAGCTGATCATCCAGTTCATTTTTAAATGCTTCCAGATTCCCAGGTTCTTTTTCAAATTCAATAAACCATTCGTGATAAGGAAGTCCTTCTGTAGGATTTACCTGTGGAGCAAGGTGGAATTCGGTAATCTGTGCCGGGAATTTTTCTAAAGTTGCCTTTATGGCTTCTTCCACCTCAAATGCAATGACGTGTTCTCCAAAAGCAGAGGTGAAATGTTTGGTTCTTCCGCTTACCAGAATTCTGTGTGGATTTTTATCAATAAACCTTACTACATCACCAATCGAATATGCCCACAAACCTGAATTTGTTGTTAAAATCAATGCGTAATCTTTATTAAGCTCAATCTCTTTTAAAGTCAATCTATTGGCATTAGGTTTTCCATATTCTTCCAGTGTAATAAATTCATAGAAAATTCCGTGATTGGTTAAAAGCAATAGCCCTTCTTTGGTGTAGTCATCCTGGAATGCAAAAAAACCTTCCGAAGCCGGAAATGTCTGAACAATATCTACTTTTCCGCCCAATAGCTCTTCCATTTTATCACGATAAGGCTCATAATTTACACCTCCGGTTACTATGAGCTGAAGATTAGGGAAAATTTGTTTGATTTTTTTTCCGTGTTTTTCAGTCAATTTTTCAAAATACATGATTAGCCAGGGTGGGATTCCGGAAATTAATGTCATATTCTCTTTCTCAGTTTCCTCAACAATCTTATCGACTTTTGCTTCCCAGTCTTCCATAATGTTGGTTTCCCAGCTTGGAAGTCTGTTTTTCTGCAGGTAATTTGGAATATGATGAGCAACAATCCCTGAAAGCCGGCCGGTTTTTATTCCGAAATTTTCTTCCAGTTCCGGGCTTCCCTGTAAAAAGATCATTTTTCCTTTTACAAAATCGGCATTGTTTTTTTTAGCGATATAATGAAAAAGGGCACTTTGAGCTCCTTTAATTTGGAATGGCATTCCGTCTTTCGAAATAGGGATATATTTTGAGCCGGACGTTGTTCCTGAAGTTTTTGCAAAATATTCGGGGGTGCCTGTCCATAAGATATTGGCCTGTCCTTTCTTTACTCTCTCGATATAGGGTTTAAGATCTTCATAATCAGCGACAGGAACTTTTTCCTGAAAGTCTTTTACAGAGGTGATGTTTTCAAAATCATGCTCTCTTCCAAAAAGAGTTTTTTTGGCTGTATTCACGAGAGATAAAAGCAGGTCTTCTTGGTCTTTCTCTGCATTTTTCTTGAATTCTTCAGCTTTTTGAACGTGCTTTTTAGCCCAAATCAATGCCGCATTTTTCTTTAGGAAATTTAACATGGTTCAAATTTATAAATAACTAAAGAATTTGCAGACATTTTGAAAAAATAAGCAATAAAAAAACCGATGAATGAGTGTACATCGGTTCTTCGAAATTTGATTATGAAAATAACAACTATATGTTGAGTTTATTTGTTTTCTTTATACCTTTTGTCTGGAGTTCCGTCCGCTTTAAGGTGTTTGTTTTCCTTATATCTTTTATCCGGGGTGCCGTCTTTTTTCATTTTTACGGCTGTAGGTGCAGTAGCAGGTTTTGCTGCTGTAGCTGTTTTTGTAGCAGGTTTTGCTGCTTTTACTTCTTTAGTCGCCGTTTTGGTTGTAGTTTTAGCTACATGGTGAGTTGTGGTAGATGTTGCTGGAGCGGTTTGTTGAGCAGTTGCAAGTCCAAGTCCTAAAGCTAATGACATTGCGGTAAAAAATTTTTTCATAATGATGATTTTGTTTGTTTTTCTTATCCAAAGTTATGCAAAAAGCGGGCTGAAAAAATAGATTTTATAAACTTAACTAAAGTTTATTACAGATTAAAAAAACCTTAATCCAGTAAACGTGCAGTTGGAGTAATTTTGAAATTGCTGAAAAATAAAACCCGTGTCGCCTTTATAGGCGACACGGGTCAAACATATGAATAGTTGGTTTATCGTGTACAATTTGCGGTCCAGGTTTTACCATCTTTCATAAATAGAATCTTCAATTCGTTATTGTCAATTCTAATATATGATGTTGCACTGGATCCGATCATAACAAGGGTATGGTCACCTTTCTGCTCAAATTCAATACCATTGAGATCGGGGATGCTGTCTGAAAAAGCGAAATTATATTTTGTTCCGCTTGCAATTTTTGTTACAAAAACACTTCCGTTATTTGTACTAATATTGGTAGATCCTCCGTCATTATAAGAAATACTACCTTTGTAAGTACCCGCGAAGAAGTCATTATTTACAGGGTCATCATCGTCACTGCATGATGAAATTGCCGTGACAGCAAAAAACAATAGCATAAAAGCTCCTAGGATTTTGATTAAATTTTTCATAATACTATTTCTTTAAGGTTTGGTAAGTGTAAAACCCCAAATCGTGTGCCGTGTAAGAATAATTTAATATTTTTTAACATCATTTAAAATTTTTAATAAAACGTTATGATTTGCGTATCTTTTATTGAAAAGGATTGTTTTTTAGATAATATTCAACTCTTTTGTGAAAAATATTTATCCTTATCTTTGTGAAGATCAAACGGTTTCGGAAAACTCCCGAAATCGCTTTTGTCGTTTATACCCTATTATTTTATGCAGTTAAAAACCATCAGCGAAAAATTTCTTCCCGATTTGCTTAAAAATGAATTTGGAAAGGAAATTTTTATTCAGTTAGAAAATAACCAACATATTTCTGTAAAAGGAAATGCAGGATCTTCGGTTTCAATTTTTGTGGCTGAGCTTTTCCTTACTCATAAAAAACATATTCTTTATCTGGTTGATGATAAGGAAGACGCTTTGTATGCCAATACAGAAATGGAAGATTTGTTGGGAAAAGATAAGGTTTTATACTTTCCGGCCACACATCTTGAACCGTACCAGATTGAAAAAACGCAGAATGCCAATTTGGTATTGAGAACGGAAGTAATCAATAAAATTACTTCCAGCAAAGCTCCGAAGGTGATTGTAGCTTATTCGGGAGCTTTGTCTGAAAAGGTCTTAAAGAAGGAAGATTTTAAGGCAATTTCGCATCATATTAAAGTAGGTGACCAGCTTGATTTTGATTTTGTAGATGAACTGTTGAACCACTATAATTTCCAGCAGGCAGATTTTGTTTCTGAGCCTGGAGAATTTTCCGTGAGAGGAGGGATTGTTGATGTGTTTTCGTTCTCGAATGAAAAGCCGTATCGTATCACTTTCTTTGGAAATGAGGTGGAAAGCATAAAAACGTTTGATATAGAAACTCAGCTTTCAGTAGAAAAAGTGAATGATTTTCAATTGGTTTCCAACATGAATTTTACGGTGACAGGAAGCAGGGTTTCACTACTTCAGTTATTACCAAAAGAAAGCTTCGTGATTTCTAAAAACGGGGTTATCGGAATGCAGAAGCTGAAAACATTCTACGAAAAATCGTTGGTAAAATATGATACTTTAAATAAAGATATTGCTCACAGAACACCTCAGGAATTATTCATTTCTGATCAGGAATTTTTATTTGATTATAAAAAGTTTAAAACCGTCGATTTCGGAAGTGTTTCTATTGAAGGGCTGATCGAATTGACGGAAATGAAAATTGATCAGACCGCACAGCCGACTTTCCATAAAAATTTTGAATTATTAATTGAGGATCTTGAAGAAAAACAGAATGCAGGTTTTGATACCTGGATTTCTTTCTCCACTGAAAAGCAGAAAGAAAGATTAGAATTTATTTTTGAGGAACTGGAGCATCAACTTCCTTTTAAAAGTTTTAAGTCAGAACTTCATGAAGGTTTTGTGGATAATAATCATAAAATTTTAATCTATACGGATCACCAGATTTTCGACCGATACCAAAGATATAAGGCAAAAAATACATTCGCTAAATCAGAGCAGCTGACCTTGAAAGATCTGATGTCGTTGAAAATAGGAGATTATATTGCTCATATCGATCACGGAATCGGAAAATTCATGGGATTGGTTAAGGTGAACAATGACGGAAAGATTCAGGAATGCTTTAAGCTGACCTATAAAAACGGAGACTTATTGTACGTAAGTATTCATTCACTTCATAAAATTTCAAAATACAACGGACCCGACGGAAAAGAAATTGTTTTAAGTAAATTAGGTTCTCCTACCTGGAAGTCTTTAAAACAAAAAACAAAGGCACGGGTAAAGCAGCTTGCGTTTGACCTGATAAAATTATATGCCCAAAGAAAATCCGCAAAAGGTTTTGCCTATACGCCTGATTCTTATCTGCAAAATGAGCTGGAGGCAAGTTTCCTTTATGAAGATACTCCGGATCAGGAAAAAGCTACCATTGATGTGAAGAAAGATATGGAAGCCGATACGGTGATGGATCGTCTGGTATGTGGAGATGTTGGTTTCGGTAAAACGGAAGTGGCGATTCGTGCGGCGTTCAAAGCGGCAACAGACGGAAAACAGGTAGCAGTCTTGGTGCCGACAACTATTTTGGCTTTCCAGCATTACAGAAGCTTTAAAGAAAGGCTAAAAGATTTTCCGGTAAATGTGGCCTATATCAATCGTTTCAGAACAGCAAAGCAAAAATCTGAAACATTGGAAGACTTAAAAAACGGAAAGGTTGATATTATCATAGGGACGCATCAATTGGCAAGCAGTTCGGTAAAATTTAAAGATTTAGGACTGTTAATTATTGATGAAGAACATAAATTCGGGGTTTCCGTAAAAGATAAGCTGAAAACTCTGAAAGCTGATGTTGATACCTTAACACTTACGGCAACGCCAATTCCGAGGACTTTGCAGTTTTCTCTAATGGCAGCAAGGGATTTGTCTGTTATTAAAACGCCACCGCCAAACAGACAGCCCGTAGATACCCAGCTGATAGGATTTAATGAAGAAATTCTTCGCGATGCCGTTTCATATGAATTACAGCGTGACGGTCAGGTCTATTTTATCAATAATAGAATTGAAAATCTTAAAGAAATTGCTGGATTGATTCAAAGGCTGGTTCCTGATGCGAGAGTAATAACAGGTCACGGACAAATGGAAGGAAAACAATTGGAAAAGAATGTTCTGGATTTCATGGATGGAAAGTATGATGTTCTGGTTTCCACAACCATTGTGGAAAGTGGGGTAGATGTGCCAAATGCGAATACGATTTTCATTAATGATGCTCAACGTTTCGGAATGGCAGACCTTCACCAGATGAGAGGTCGTGTAGGGCGTAGCAACAGAAAAGCTTTCTGTTATTTGATTACACCTCCTTATGATATGATGACTTCAGATGCGAGAAAACGTCTTGAAGCGATTGAGCAGTTTTCTGATTTGGGAAGTGGTTTTCAAATTGCAATGAAAGATTTGGAAATCCGTGGGGCTGGAGATTTATTAGGAGCAGAACAAAGTGGATTTATTAATGAAATGGGATTTGAAACCTATCAGAAATTAATGCAGGAAGCTTTAGAGGAATTGAAAGATGATCAGGAATTTGAAAATCTTTTTGAAAACGAAGAAGACCGAAATAAGCTATTTAAATCTACAAAAGATGTAAATATTGATACGGATCTTGAATTGATGTTGCCGGATTGGTATATCTCAAATACAGAAGAGAGATTACTGCTTTATCAGAAACTTGCTGAAATAGACAGTGAAGAAAATCTGTTAAAGTTTGAGTCAGAATTGATAGACCGTTTCGGAAACCTGCCCAAAGAAGCTGTCAATTTATTGAAAAGTGTAAGTTTGAAATGGTTGGCTGCGGAAATCGGATTTGAAAAAATTGTTATGAAGAATGGAGTATTCTTAGGATATTTCCCTAGCAATCCGCAGGATAAATTTTATCAGACGGATAAATTCAGACATATTATTACTTATCTCACTCAAAATCCTGCAGAGGCACAGCTGAAAGAAAAAACAGGGAAAGAAGGGAACAATCTTATGATGAGGAAAGATAAGGTAAGAAATGTGGATGAGGTTAATCTTTTATTAAAAGCCATTTTGAAAGTATAGAAAAATACTAATTACCTTGTTTTAAGGTTTTTATTGTTGCCGTTTTTGTGAGAAAATAAATAAAAATGTAATTTTTATGCAAAAAAAAATTATATTTGTGGAAAAATAAATAATCCTTTTAAGAAATGAAGCGACTTTTCTACTTTATTTTACTTGTAGCAGGTATTTCCTCTATCCATTCATGTAAAGATTTGGCTGATGAAAATGGAGATCCTCTTGTAGACCTTAATACAAATACTGGCCTAAATGGAGCTAGAGCATTACATCAGGAGCTTTCGGACTTTGGTAATCTTGCTGATTATCATTATACTGGACTACTTTTAACTAAAGTGAATAATGGCGCATCCATTACGGATATTGCATATAGTGGTGACAGAATAAGTAAAATTACTTTTGACGGGTTCTTAGATTTGGATAATGACGGAACTCTTGATCCGGGTAAGGTTACTTATACGCAATTGTTCACTTATGGTGCTTCTGGTAGATTAGAATCAATTACGGAAAACAGAAATATTTATAAATTGACAGGAACGCCTCCTGCTCAGGTTCTTGATAAACAAACAAAATCAGTATATACTTTAAAGTATAATGCATCAACAGGTAAGCTTGAAACCATTTCAATGAAGACAGGTATAGATGTGTCAGGAACTCCTTTTGAATATACTGCATATTCTGAAGCTAAATATACATATTTAGGTGACAACATATCTAAAGTTGAAAAAGGGTTTGGCACCATTACAGCAGGGGTGAATGATCCTATAACGGTTAAATATGAATTCGGATTCTTGAATTATGATGATAGAATAAGTGCGTATACTTTATTACCTACTGCATATAAGATTTCATATATATTATCTACATCGCTTAATGATAGCAGATGCCTTATGTTATCTCCGAATAACCCGTCCAGAGTATCTTTTACGGATCTTAATGTACCGGTTCCTACTCCGGTAGTTACCTCTACAAACTTCACATATGATCAGCAGACTTATTTGACGAAAGGATACGGTAGATATTATATTTATAAGCCGTTGTAAAATAAAATAATAACTATATTTAAAAAACTCAATTCTCTTCAGGATTGAGTTTTTTATTTTTTATCTCTTAATTTTGTAAAAATTTTTAAATGAAATATTTAATTGTCGGACTTGGAAACAAAGGGTCTGAATATGAAAATACACGTCATAATATAGGATTTAAGGTTGTTGAAAAAATTGCAGAAACTCTCGAAGTTCCATTCAATACGAGTAATTTTGGATGGCTGGCGGATGGTAAATACAAAGGGAGAAGAGTATTGCTTTTAAAGCCGGATACCTATATGAATCTTTCAGGAAATGCCGTGAGGTACTGGATGCAGAAAGAAAATATTCCTTTGGAGAATGTTCTGATTGTAACGGATGACCTGGCTCTTCCTTTTGGAACTTTAAGATTGAAAAGTAAAGGATCTGATGCAGGACATAATGGGTTAAAGAATATCATCGAAGTACTGCAAACACAAAATTACGCGCGACTTCGTTTTGGGATTTCAGCAGAATTCTCCGAAGGAAAGCAAGTGGATTATGTATTAGGAACCTGGAACGAATCTGAAGCTGAAAAACTTCCGGAGAGAATTGAAAAATTCGCTAAAGCCTGTCTTTCATTTGTTTTTGCGGGAATCAACAATACAATGTCAGCTTTTAATGGAAAATAAAACTTCGGCGGGGAGCAAAGCTCCCCGCCGAAGTTTTTAAAGCATTTTTTATAATTATAACCAAGTTACGGCACCGGTTTCTACATCGTAATTTGCTCCTACGATTTTAATCTTGCCTTCTTTTTCAAGGTTTTGCAAAGTTGAACTTTGCTTACGGATATCCTCTATAGCGCTTCTTACATTTTGGTGGTTTAATCTTTCCAGAAGCGAACTGTTTTTTGAAGATCTTTCTTCTCCTTCTTCAATTACGTCTTTAATGATTGGATCAAAATGATTGATCAGGTGGTTAAGATTATCCATTCCTAATCCTTCGATCTGTGCAGCGTCTAACCCTCCTTTTAAGGCACCACATTTAGTGTGTCCCAAAACAACAATAAGCTTCGATCCTGCTACATTACAGCCAAATTCCATGGAGCCTAAAATATCCTGATTAACAAAATTGCCGGCAATTCTTATACTGAAAATATCTCCCAATCCTTGGTCAAAGATAAGCTCTGCAGAAGTACGACTGTCAATACAGCTTAAAATTACAGCAAAAGGCCATTGCCCTTCACGGGTTGCATTTACCTGTTCCAAAAGGTCTCTGTTAGCCTTTAAATTATTGACAAATCTTTGATTTCCTTCCTTTAAAAATTCTAATGCTTTTTCAGGAGTAATTGTTGACTGCGTTTCGTATGTATGTGCTTTCATATAATGAATGTAATATTTAAAATTTAAAATAATAATTTGTGAGCTACATTGCTCTTGTGTGTGTAATTAAAACGTGAGAATCCTGGCTGTTCTCATAATCTTTGTATGATGTTTTAAAACCTAAAAGCTCAACATTGATGTCTTCTTCTTTGGCTCGGATATTCGCAAAATCCTGGATCATTTCCAGAACATCAGTAGCGATATATGAAGTTCCTCGTGCATCAATAATCACATTAGATTTAGGTTTAATGTTTTTTAATGTCTTCTTAATAGCTGCTTTGTTTAAAAAGGATACTTCCTCGGCTAATTTAATATTGATTCCGTCTGCATCATTCAGCTTTTCCCGGCTCAAATAGTATGCTCTTTTCATGTTTCCCTGAAGAATATAAAAAATTGAAATTGCCAAACCTATTCCTACTCCTTTCAAAAGATCTGTGGCAACTACAGCAATTACCGTTGCTGCAAAAGGAATAAACTGGAATTTTCCTAAATGCCAGAAATGCTTAAATGTGGCAGGCTTTGCAAGTTTATATCCTACTAAAATTAATACCGCTGCTAATGTTGCTAATGGAATTAAATTCAGAATCATAGGAATTGAAAGTACACAAATTAACAATAAAACTCCATGAATGATGGCTGAAATTTTTGAGGTTGCACCTGCGTTGGCATTGGCAGAACTTCTTACCACGACTGAAGTCATCGGAAGCCCACCGATAAGCGAACTGACTAAATTTCCAATACCTTGGGCTTTTAATTCAAGATTAGTGTCCGTAATTCTTCTTTGTTTATCCAATCGGTCTGATGCTTCAATACAAAGTAGGGTTTCAATAGAAGCAACAATAGCAATAGTAGCTCCTACAATCCATACTTTAGGATTTGAAAATCCTGCAAAATCAGGCATTGTGACAAGGTTTTTAATATCTTCAAATGACTGTGGAACAGGCAGCACAACCAGATGTTTAGGGCTGATTGCCAATGAACTTCCGGTCATTTTGAAAACTTCATTCAACAAAATACCCGCGACAACAGCAACTAAAGCTCCGGGAAGCATTTTCATTCTCTTTAAAACAGGTATTTTATCCCAGGCCAAAAGAATGGCAATTGAAACCAGAGTCACAATAATAGCTCCGGGATGAATAGCTCCAAATAATTCAGTGAAATAATTGAAATTTAAACCATTGTCAAAAATAGATTCGTGTCCTTCATAATCCTTATCAAACCCCAATGCATGCGGAATTTGTTTTAAGATAATGATGATTCCTATGGCAGCAAGCATTCCTTCAATCACGTTATTGGGAAAGTAATTGGAGATACTTCCTGCTCTCACAAACCCTAAAACCAACTGAATGAGACCGGCAATGATTCCCGCACAAAGAAATAATTCAAATGCACCTAAATCAGTAATTGCTGTTAAAACAATTGCCGTTAAACCTGCTGCAGGACCGGATACGGAAATATTGGAATTACTCAAGGATCCGACCACTAATCCGCCTACAATTCCGGCAATAATTCCTGATAATGGGGGAGCACCGGATGCTAATGCAATTCCTAAACATAAAGGAAGTGCCACTAAAAATACAACGAGTCCTGAAGGGAAATTCTCCTTTATTCCTCCTATTAAAGATGTGTTTTTCATGATATGAAAATGTATAGCTCTATAGCTGATTGGCTGTGATTAATCAGTTATAAAAAGTTTGGAAATTTAATTTTTAAAGTACATATCGATTCAATACCCAAAACAGGTATGAAGACAATAAAAAACGTATTGGATAAAATTAAGCTTCCGGAGGCGGAGAAAATATAGTAAGAAGTGGTGAAAGATGAAAATCGTCATCAATCAGTACGAATGATTTACCTTTTAAATCAGGTTCAAAAAATCTTAAATAATCAAAGACATCCAAGGGTTTTGGAAGTGCTTTTTCGTAAACAATAAAAGAAGATGAGGAAGAATGAGGCTCTTCTTCATTCACTATAACGTTGGTTTGGAGCAGGTCCCAATTAAAAACTGCAGCAATACTCGGTAATGCTGTAAAGTTCAAGAAGACCATTAATGTAATAATACTCCAAAGTTTCATTTCGTTGCTTTTTAGAAAAAATATTACTTTTTCTTGCGGCTCATCACCCAGTCAGAATCTGTAAGATTATAGATTTTTTGAATGTCTTTTAAGATTTTTTCAAAATCGATCTCCAAATCAATAATTTTTCCGGTTCTAAGGTCAAAAACCCAGCCGTGAACAATAGGATATTCTTCCAAGATATATCTTTCCTGTACACAAGCCATTTTAATCACGTTGATGCATTGTTCCTGAACATTAAGTTCTACAAGCCTGTCATAACGTCTGCTATCATCTTCAATAGAATCCAGCTCTGCTTGGTGCAATCTGTATACATCACGTATGGTTCTCAGCCAAGGATTCATTAACCCTAAATCCTGAGGTGACATTGCTGCCTTTACACCTCCGCAGTTATAATGTCCGCATACAATAATGTGATTCACTTTAAGATGCTCTA
>JBCNMJ010000100.1:0-14404 GCA_039594975.1 Chryseobacterium sp.
CGTCCGGATCGCAGAAGTTTTCTCAATTTCTTTAAAAAATTGATCCGGTAGTTCAGCTGGTTAGAATGCCGCCCTGTCACGGCGGAGGTCGCGGGTTCGAGTCCCGTCCGGATCGCAGAAAGCAGTAAAATTTATTTTACTGCTTTTTTTTATTGTCTGTATTTAAAATAAGGCTTATATCATACAAGCTATATTATGATATCTATTTAAAAAAATTCTTCTAATAGTATAATTACGATTCTGTCAGTATAATTTATTTTTTTAAGATATTTTCAGGATATATTTAATGCTTTATATTTCATTGGCTTGGTTTACAGTCTTTTGATTCTTATTTTTTCCTATATTTTCAGCACAATAAATTCCGAAATTCTTCCAACCTGAGAGCAATTTATTATCGTCAGGCATTCACAAATTTTCATATTTGTATCATTAACCAATAAAAAAATTATTATGTCAAAACACGATGTGAAAGGAAAAGTTGTTTTAATTGCCGGAGGTGGCAAAAACTTAGGAGGACTTTTAAGCAAAGATTTTGCAGCTAAAGGGGCGAAGCTTGCCATTCATTACAACAGTGAAAGTTCAAGAGAAGAAAGTGAGAAAACATTAGCAGAAGTTCACGCTTTAGGAGCTGAAGCTTTTTTATTTCAGGGAGATCTTACAAAGGTTGAAAATATTAGTAAATTCTTCGATGTGGCAAAAGCTAAATTCGGAGGGATTGATATTGCGATCAATACTGTTGGTATGGTACTAAAAAAACCGTTTACAGAGACTACGGAAAAGGAATATGATACGATGTCGGATATCAATTCAAAAGTAGCCTATTTCTTTTTACAGGAAGCGGGAAAGAAAATAAATGATCATGGGAGAATCTGCACGATTGTGACATCTCTTCTTGCTGCCTATACAGGATTGTATTCTACGTATGCAGGGATGAAAGCGCCGGTTGAACATTTTACACGTGCTGCTTCCAAAGAATTTGGTACAAGAGGAATTTCTGTTACTGCAGTGGCTCCTGGACCAATGGATACTCCTTTTTTCTATGGTCAGGAAGCTGAGGATGCTGTAGCTTATCACAAGTCTGCATCAGCTTTGGGTGGCCTTACGGATATTAAAGATATTGCTCCTCTGGTAGAATTTTTAGTAACTGACGGATGGTGGATTACCGGACAGACCATTTTTGCAAACGGAGGTTATACTACCAGATAATATATATTGATACAAACGTTTTATTTGATTGGGAATTGATTTTTCAATTCTCAATTTTATTCGTTTTAAAATAATAGATTTGAGAATCTGTAATTTATGTTTATTGTGCATGAAATCGGAGTTTAAAGTTTGTTAATATTGAAAAAAATTTTATATTTGCAACCACAATAATGGAAGAGTATTTCTAAAATTGTAAAAAGATCCGGTAGTTCAGCTGGTTAGAATGCCGCCCTGTCACGGCGGAGGTCGCGGGTTCGAGTCCCGTCCGGATCGCAACTATTACATCAGAATAGTTCAAAAAGCTTTAAAACATTTGTTTTAAAGCTTTTTTTGTTTTATATCTGTTCAAATAGGGCTAATAATTCACAAAATAAAAATGACTCCTTCCCAAATCGGTTGAGTAAGGTCACTAAATGTTTGAAATCTAAACCAAATACTGACACAAAAAGGAATTTTTTATTAAACAATTACAATGCTTGTTAGAAATTTGATTTTCATATATTTGAATAACAACTACCTTATTGATCACTTAAATTTAAGATGAAAATTTGTTAATTGCCTCACCCAATATTAATGCCAAGACAAAATATAATCATTAAAAACAACAGATAAAAAATGAAAAATACAACCATCCTGCACGAAGCCAATGAATTTGTGAAAAAAGGAGAATATGAAAACTTTTTAGCTTACTGTACTCAGGACACCAAATGGGTGTTTATTGGAGATCGTACCCTTAATGGGAAGGAAGAAGTTCGGGCCTATATGAAAGAGTTCTATGTGGAGCCGCCACTGTTCAACGTTGAAAGGGCTATTGAAGAAGGCAATTTTGTAACGGTCACAGGGGAAATCCGATTAAAAACTAAGAAAGGAAATTATGAAGACTTTGATTACTGTGATATCTGGAGATTCGAGAATGGCAAGATAGCAGAGTTGAAAGCATTTGTCATCGAGAGGAATTCGTTATAAGAGTGTTTTGGAATTTGCAAAAGATGCTACAATCTCCGATATGATAAAATTTGTGACAAATAAACTCAGTTTTGGATCTCAAGGAAATACACATTAGGAAAATGTTATGGGAAGTTCGGCTGATTTTGAGAAATCGTTTTGTAGTTTTGTTTAGTCAGCGGTACCAAACAGAAATTACTGGGAATATTTTGTTTAACAAAAGAGGCAAAATTAAAATCTATTGGCAATGAGTATACATACAGCAAAACAACATTTAAGCAAGTGGAAGAAGGATAACGATATCATTATCCTTGATCAGTCGAGCGCAACCGTAGAGCTTGCAGCTAAGGCATTAGGTGTGACAGGCAGCGAAATTGCAAAGTCCGTTAGCTTTTATGATAAATGCGGCGGCGTCATCCTGATTGTTGTTTCCGGCACAGCAAGAATCGACGGAAGGAAATTTAAAGACGAATTTGGTCTGAAACCCAAAATGCTATCCTCTGAAGATGTAGAACCGTTGGTAGGACATCCTGTGGGTGGCGTTTGCCCTTTCGGAGTGAAGCCTGAAGTCAATGTTTATCTGGATGATTCACTCAAGCATTTTGAATGGGTATATCCTGCCTGTGGTAGTGGCAATTCTGCTATAAAGCTTTCTCTTCGAGAATTGGAACAGAGTTCAGAATATGTAAGGTGGGTAAGTGTTGCTAAAGAATGACAAGTCTTCATAAATCCGCTCGGTTATAAAAAAATAATTGTTTAGAATTCATTTCATTAAGCGTAGCTTCTGATCATTCATCATAGAAGCTAATTTTTTATAAAGGCGCTGAATTGTTTCCTTACCGACGAAATTTTTCTTGTATTTTGGATATTCAACAAAATAGACATAAAATGAACTGAAATATATTCATTTTAATTTTAATGAGAAAATGAAAACAAAGTTTCCCTATTTAATATCACTTTCTCAGTAGTGATTATGATTATAGTTTTAAGATATGATTTCAAATTAGGCAGTGGTCAGTTAAAGGATTGCCGAAACTTCAAAGGGCTTTGATTGGTTTTGAGCTTAAAAAGTTTACTGAACGATTGTGAATGCTCAAATCCCAGCTGATAAGCAATCTCGCTAACAGACAATTCAGTTGTCGATAATTTTTCTTTTGCCTTATCAATCAGTTTTTCATGAATCATTTGTTGTGCAGTCTGCCCGGTAAGTTGTTTGAGTAAAGTACTTAAGTACTTCGGTGAGATATTCAGTTTATCAGCCATATGTTGTACAGTTGGCAATCCTTCGGAAAGCAAGCTGTCGTCATTGAAATAATCCGTCATGGCTTCCTCTAATCTATTAAGTATCGAATGGTTGGATATTTTCCTGGTAATGAACTGGCGCTCGTAGAAACGTTCTGCGTAGTTAAGCATCGTTTCAAGATGGGAAATAATAATATCCTGGCTGAATTTGTCTATATTGGAATGATACTCTTCTTTGATGTTTTTTACGATGTCATTGATCACCTGTTCTTCCCTGTCCGAAAGAAATAAGGCTTCATGGGTTGCATATCCGAAATATTCATACTTTTTTATTTTTTTTGCAAGCGAAGTATTCCATAAAAAATCAGGATGTATAAACAGCATCCAGCCTTCCAGAGCAGGTGGCACGCCATTTTCTTCCCCTTTCAAAATTTGACCGGGCGATAAAAAGGCCATTAAACCTTCGTCAAAATCATATTTTTGCTGACCGTAATGTAAGCCATCACAGCCTCTTTTCATTGAAATGACATAGAGGTCAAATATAACGGCTTCGATTCCTGCATCATTTCTCAGTCCTTTCAGATCAATGATACTGATCAACGGATGATGAGGCTTCGGAAGTTCCATTAAACGGTGGATCTCCGAAATAGACCGGATTCTAAAAGGTGTCGTATTTCCCATACTGCAATTTAGTTAATTTTAAACGGATATTTCAGCCAGATCATGATCAATGGCATAAGAAGAAAAGGTATTTCCAGCAGAACCATTTTATAATTCTCTGACCGTATTGCCAGAGCCATGATCAGAGTAATTAGCATCGCATTGAGCACATTACCATAAAAGAACGTTCTGGGAAATAACAGCAGTATACCGGTAATTATTGCCAGCGAACCAAAAAACGGAATGGCTGTTTCAGTAATTCCCAGATCTGCCATCGCCTTTACTGATTCGGGATTATTTTTGTAATTAAACGTATCCCAGCCGTGTTTTAAGTTTAACAATACTGAAACAATGAGCAACAGTAATGAAATGATATTTTTTACCATTAGCTGAGAATATAAGTGTTCATAATATATCCCGCCAGAACCGCAATAGGTATGCCTGTCAGTGCACTTACCAGTGCCTTTTTTGCTTTGTTGGGATATTGTTTCCTGTGCCTGAAATACAGAAAGATTCCTACAGGCGGGGCTGCATTGGATAGGATCAGCCAGAACTTCGAAAGGTTATCGTTATTATTTTTCATTTTAATTGTTGTTATTTATTTAAAAATTAATTCGTTGACAATTTTTTACCGGACACGTTTCCAGTTAAAGGTTTTGTCGATCATGGGAATGCCTTTATAACCTCTGGTTTCAAGGTCGTTGATGCTCTTCAGTTAGCTTTCAGGCTATAGGTATTTCCGTCCTGTACACTATAAAGTTTGCCGTCAACATACTCGCCATCTTTGAATACAAGCGCAGAGATATGTACAATGCCCTGTATAGGTCTGCTCCTTGGTTTCTCGTTGGGATTTTTAACATCTTTTTTAGAAGTCTTACCATCAGCTTCGAACATATCTTTTGACCATAAAAGTTTTGCAGAGTAGCCACTTTCCGATCTAAATATTTCTATCTTATAATCCGCACATTGCCATGTACCTATAATATTGTCGGGCGATATTTTCTGGGCAAAAGATGTCATTGATATCAGCAGAAGAATAACTGCTAAAATTGCTTTTTTCATATTTTTCTATTATTGTTTAATTCTTTAAACTTTCCAAATTCTTTGTGGCCAAAATTCATCAATGCATTGGGTATAATCCGGCTCAGGAATTTTAAAACCTTTACCAGAGGCGGCTTTATCTCTGAAGTGTCATTTTTAAGACCTCTGATCGCAACGTTTACCAATTTATCTACATCCATCATCTGGTTAGAGTTTGTTTTCAGTACCCAGTCTTTTTGCAGGTTGGTATTAACACCGGGAGGTATCAGTTCCATTACTTTTACACTGGTGCTTTTTAATTGTAGGCGCAATGCCATCGTAAACGCATGAGTTCCTGCTTTTGAAGCACTGTATATCGGTGCAATGGAGTAGGCCATAAAGGCAATTGCAGAAGAAACATTTACAAGAGCAGCCGATTTTTTGGTAAGGAGATGAGGTAAAAACTGGTATGCCATATGGATAGTTCCTGAAAGGTTGATATCAATCTCCCGGGTAATATTTTCGAGGCTGTTTGAAGTGTCCTGCATATCAATCAGCCGCATTTCTCCGGCGTTGTTGATCAGTATATTCAATTCAGGGAACTGATGCGTAACGTCCCCATAAAGTTGTCTTATATCTTCAGGATTGCTTACATCACTTTGAAAAGTGTGAATATTTGGGTAGTGTTCTTTGACTTCTGTAAGAGCCTCGATTTTTCTTCCTGTAACAATAACTTTTGCTCCTTGTTCGGTTAGTTGTTTTACGAGTTCAAGTCCAATTCCACTGGTTCCGCCCGTGATCAGGACCGTGCTGTTTTTTAAATCCATATTGATAAATTTTAATACAGCAAAGTTCAGTAACATAGCTCAGGAAAATGTATCCAAAAGTCGCAGTGTTGTAGTAGAAAGGCTGAAAACAAATCTGAGGGCTAAGATGGAAGGATATTAAAAAGCTTAAAAAATAGTAAGAACTATAAAAATAATTTTATGGAATTTCTTATTTATTTTGGAGCTCTATTTAGGCGTTGAGAAAGTTATCAATAGTATAAACAAAAAAAGATAGCCGGAAGCTTTCGATTTACTGAATATATATTACATATAAGTTTAATTCATCCTACAGATAAAATTTTTTTATATTCAGGATTCTGTTACAAAATACTGCGATATAGATACATCAATAATTTTTCAGATTCCCACTTTTGTTATTCAATTTTAACAAAGAAAAAATGAAAAAAGTATTGATTACAGGAGCCAATAAAGGGATTGGTTTTGAAATGGCAAGACAACTGTCCGAAAAAGGATACTATATTTTTATCGGCAGCCGGGATCTGCAAAACGGTTTAGATGCAGTAAAGAAACTGAAAGAACAAGGTTTCGAAAATATTAAGGCCATACAACTGGATGTCACCGATGAGGACTCTGTGAATGCGGCACGTATTGAAATCGGTCGTTCAACAGATTATTTGGATATTTTAATAAACAATGCAGGGATAAATGGGATAGAGTTTAATGGTAATACGCCTGTCATGCATTCTGCGGTCACAACAAGTGTCGATAAATTTAAAGAAGTCTATGAAGTAAATGTCTTTGGAGTTATCAGAACTACACAAGCATTTTTTGACTTATTGGAGCGCTCTACAGAACCTCGCATTACAAATGTCAGTTCAAGCCAGGGTTCATTGACGCTGCACAGTGATCCAACTTATAAATATTATAATGCAAAAGGAGCGGTGTATCAGTCCTCAAAATCAGCGTTGAATATGTATACCATCGCTTTGGCATATGAGCTGCGTGACACAAACTTTAAAGTAAATGCTATCAGTCCGCCATCTACTGCTACCGATTTTAATCACCATTTGGGTACAAGCACTGTAGAAGTCGGCGCAGAGCATATTCTCCGTTATACCCTTATAGACAATGACGGACCTACAGGGAAATTCTTCTGTGTAGACAATAATCCTGAAACGGGTGAAATTCCATGGTAACAAACAAAGAGAATTTACTAAATTTATCTAATGAAACCGGATCCTAAAATTCCTTACCATTATAATTCTTTAATAGATTTACATCGGATGCTCGGGTTGCCTAAGCCTTTGCATCCGTTGATAAGCTTGATTGATAATAGTTATAATCAATTGCAGATAAGTCATTTGCCGGGTCATCATACTTCTGTTTTTTATAAAATATCATTAAAGCTGAATCTGAAAGGGAAAATAAAATACGGTCAGCAGTATTATGATTTTGACGATGGTGGATTGTTTTTTGTTTCACCTAATCAGGTAACGTCCAATAGTGACAATAATGATGATCATTCGGGATATACCTTGATCATTCACCCTGATTTTTTACTGACCTATCCTCTTGCAGCAACCATCAAGCGCTATGGGTTTTTTTCTTATTCCGCAAATGAAGCTCTGCATCTTTCAGCCAAGGAAAAGGAAACTATTATTACTATTTTTAAAAATATAGATGATGAGCTGAAGGACAGGTTGGACGATTTTAGCCAGGATGTCATCATTTCACAGATCGAATCATTGCTGAATTACAGTAATCGTTTCTACAAGCGACAGTTTTTGACACGAAAAGCGATTAATAACAGTTTGTTACAAAAAATGGAGGCCCTTCTTGATGATTATTTTAATGACCAAAAATCTTTAATTAACGGTATTCCGACCGTTCAATATCTTGCGGGTGAGCTGAATCTCTCGCCAAGTTACTTAAGTGATATGCTCCGCAACTTAACCGGTCAAAATGCCCAGCAACATATACAAACCAGACTTATAGAGAAGGCAAAGGAAAAATTATCGACAACAGATTTATCCGTCAGCCAAATTGCTTATGAACTTGGTTTCGAGCACTCGCAATCCTTCAGTAGATTATTTAAAAGCAAAACCAATCAAAGCCCTATTGATTTTAAGTCTTCGTTGAAAAATTGATTAATCAGGGGCATAAAATTCTTAAATATACTGTTGTTTGGTCGTCTCTAAAATTACTAGTATCAATGAAATTTCTTTGAATATAAACGATCTTTGTATCAATGGATCATTTCAGAATTAAGACAGGCTGACTTACATTTTGATAAATTCCCTCGGAAATACTTCTGTTAGCTATATAATAAAGGAAACTGTGTTTTCCTGGTAATGCAATCACAAGATCGGTTTTATTTAACGAGGCAAAAGATAAAATACCATTGATGATGTTTTCGTCATATAAATAGTGGATACTATTGGGAATGTCATTCAGATTTTGATGAATATATTTTTCAAGCTCTTCTTTTTTGGATTCTTTTGTATCATTGTTTTTTTTATGGATATTTAAAAGCGACAAATGGATATCTTTTTGGTGGATAATCGATTTGTAGTGAAACAATCTGTCCAATTTTGTGATACTATCAATATCACAAGGTATTAATATGTTTCTGATTGTATTGTAAGTGTAACTATTGGGAACGATTAAGGTTTTTACCGGGCTTGTTCTTGCAATATCTATAATATTTTCCGAAATGAAACTTTCCGTTGCAGAAGTTTTATCGTCACTGCCTAATATAATTAATTCAACATTTTGCTGATCCTTTATAATATCATTAATGCTCCTTATCAAGGACATATCAGTAGTTGCTTTGGAAACTTTTATTTCAGGCGATTTCTCAATAATAATTTGGCTTAATTTTTCTAATAATTCTTCTGTGTTTTGCAATATCATATTGATACTTTCTTCGTTGACGAAGGAGTGTCCTTCTGCTACGTGCAGATATTCAAATACAGATTCGTTATTTGTTTTTAAAAGGATAATATGATCATATCCGTATTGTTTTGCCCAGTCTGCAGAAAGCTTTACTGCATTTTCAGTAGTTGGTGTTGTGTCAACAGGTACAAGTATTGTTCTCATTTCGTAAATATTTTAGCCTTTAAGAGCCTTTATTTGTTAAGATTAGTTGTCATTTGTTTAATTAAAAGCAATGCATTTTTAAGTTCATTTTCATAAATACCTTCAGCTGCTTTTTCATAAAGTTCCAAAGCCCATGGATATAATTTTTCCATAAGTTTTTTTCCGCTTTGTGTAAGAAAAACTTGTCTATTCCTCCGGTCGTTTTTATTTTCAACCCGTTCTACGAGTCCTCTTTTTGCCAGATTATTAATCAGATAGGTTATGCTTGATTTGTCTTTGCTGATCTGGTTGCTGATCTCTTGTTGATTGATTCCTTCATTTCTCCACAAAATTCCCAGAATTTCGATGAGTTCAAAAGAAAGCGAAGAATCATATTCATTAATTCTTGTTTGAATTTTCTGTCTTAATCTGCTTTTCATCTCATTCATTGCTAGCCCCAGTTCCAGTGCCAGCTGAGAAATATTTTGATTTTGTGAGGGTATCATTTTAATTTTTAGACCTTAAATCATTCATGTACACAAATATACTGAAAATTAGTTTAAATTTAAACTAATTTTCGGCTTAATTCACATCATTTTAAAGAAAGATCTAAGATCAGTATCAGCAAATCAAAAGCAGGCGATATTCACCATCATTTTCCTTTGGTGCACGATGTATACAAGGTAAAACCTTTTGTTCTGGGTGATCCACGGCTAATCTCCAAAGATGTCCCAAACCTAAATTTATAGGTTGAGCATTCGGTTGGGGTTCATAATGAAGATCAAAAAAGTAATCTTTCAAAAAGGTTTCGAATTCCTCTTCTGGACCATTGTGTAGTTCCATGAGTTTTTCCCGGATTTCAGGAATAAATATTTTTTGTGTAGCTTGTTCATTAGGTAAAATATCACTGGAAGTCCCATGATACGTACACAAAAAAGTATCTGTTCCGATAGGGGAGCGATCAACGTGATAAGAATAAACATCTGTTGAAATGAAGCTGAATTCATCATCCCGCTCATATTTTTTAAGCAAATTAAGAGAAGGAGATGCTCCGGCATCTGTTAAGAGTTGCATATCATTCAGAATGATTTCTCTGGCAGTATTTCCATCTTCTGAAAGCTGTAATGCTAAAAGATCCTCAATGGAAATCTCTGTAATATCTTCCTTTAATTGAAGCTTAGATACAATTTCTTTAAAATCTCCAGCCAAGTTTCTTTCCCAACAAAAGACGTTTACAGGCGCCTGAAAGTCGGTATTTACAAGTTCGGAAAAAGAAGAAACTACTTTGATTTGGTTGTTACCGGAAAATATATTGTTCATATTTAGACAAAAGTGGACTAATGATAAGCAAAAATAAGGAACAGGTGCAAAGCTTTGTCCAGATTCTATTAAAACAATGAAATAATTTTATTAATTTATTCTTATCTGGCAATAAGTGCCTGTAATGGTATTGGTTATCATTGCTATGCTTGTTGGATTTACAGTTTTACATTAAATAAATCAAAGGGTTTGATGAGCGTGAAAAAAATTATTCCAAAGTAATTAATTCTGACCAAATGTTTCGTATTTTTAACAGAAAAACGAACAATATTTAAATAACGATAATGAATATGACAAGGAATACTTATTTAGATATTTTTGTGTTGAATCGTCTGTTTATTAGATTTTAGGTCTGATATTTGTAGTGGACAGACCAACTAAACGGTGAATTTTATTTATGAGAAAAAACACAACATTGAAAAAATCATTTTTATATACCATTGCATTGGCAGTGCTTTTGGTTTCTTGTAAAAAAGAAACTGAAAAAGAAAGTGATATAATTCAGGGGACTGCCGATTCTATCGTCGAAACTTCGGGTTCAGAGCAAGATTCTGCTAAAAAAGAACCTGTTGTTCAAAAAGAATCTTTGCCACCTGCAATGCAGGAAGATGGCTTTTATAATGCTTTTATTTTTCCAAAAGATAAGAAGCTGAAAGATTCCTTGTTTTCTGTTTTTAATAAAAAATATACCGAAAAAGAACGCTATGCTATTTTTGCATTGAACAGGCTCGACGCAAAAAATAAATGGAATGCAGATACTTTGGTTGTTCCTGCTAAAATAGATACCACTTTAATGGAGTATTCACCGTTTCCTATGCAGCTGGATGTACTGAGTCCCGTGAAGAAATTTGTAGTTTTTTCTTATCCTATTCAGGCTTATGGAGTGTATTCGAACGGAAGCTTAGTGAAATGGGGGCCGACAAGCATGGGAAAAAAAGCAGCACAAACGAAGCGAGGACTTACATTTGCCAACTGGAAAAAGAAACTGGCAATCTCCACAGTAAGCAGTGAGTGGAAACTACCCTATAATTTTAATATATTCAATCTGGACGGAATCGGATGGCATCAGTATGATCTTCCGGGTTATCCGGCATCACATTCCTGTTTAAGATTATTAATGAAAGATGCACAATGGTTGTATTCTTACGCAGATACCTGGGTTTTAAATCCTGGAGGTGCTACCACCAAGGCCAAAGGTACTGCAGTACTGGTATATGGAGATTATAAATGGGGTGGAAGAAAGCCTTGGAGAAAACTATTGGACGATCCTAACGCCAATAATATTTCTGTAGAGGAAATGACAAAAATGATCGAGCCGAATATCGAGAAAATAATAAAGGAACAGGATAACCGTCAAGTTGTGGTAGATTCTATTAAAGCAGCAAAAGCTGTTTTGGAGCAAATGCCTGAAAACCCTAAAACGGAGGCCCCTTAATTATTCTTTTCTTTCAAACTGTAAAGTAGATTCCTCTGCAAATCTTCTTAGCTTTTGCATCTCCTCTTTACCTTTATGCTGGCCGAATCTAGCGGCAGCATAGGTAAGTGCAATGCAAAACAGCATTATGAAAGAAGCATTGAGAGCCCACGGAAATTCATGGCTGTTGATTTGGTTCTCTACATAATGCATGGTGAAAAAGGTCATCCACAGAATAGAAAAAGAAAAGTATAAAAACATAAAAAAAGTCCAAACCGCAGAACTAGGTCCGAAAACACCCCGTATTGCGGTTTTTTCATCTTCTATTTCTATTCTTAAAGATAATCTGGGCTTCCAGTAATTATCGTATTTAGTTACTACATAAATTGTAGCAACTTCATGATTAATATTGCCGGAGAATTCATCTTTGTGTTCAGCAAGGTATTGTTTCAGGCTTTTAGCATATTCTTCCTTACTGAGATGGGTGAACATTTTGAATCTGGGCCTGCTTCTTATTTTGTCTAAAGTGGTTTCTTCGGTATTCATACTATTCTTGATAAGGGATTGGGTCTTCTAAATCGAAACTTAAGGTCATTTCTTTCTTATTTCTTTCAATCTGCATATTGATTGTTTTTCCTTCTTCAGATTTCATCAGTTCCAGGATTTTCTCCATCGTCATATCTGCTGTTTTTTTTCCGTTTATGCTGATCAGCCTGTCGTCTTTTTTTAATCCGGCTTTGTAAGCAGGTGAATCTTTTCGGACACCGGCAATGGCGAAAATAGGTTTTAAAACAAAATTATAATACATACTGTTGTTGATGACTTCAAGTCCTCCGTTTAAGTTGTCCCTGTTTTTAGTAGGAAGACTTACGATATCTTTAGACCATTCCATACCATCTTGCCTGAAATCAAGGCCGCTCATATTGAAATGAAACGGATCATTAAAATTTCTGTTTTTTCTTAGATAAAGCTTCTGATTGGCATAATCGAAAGCGATTGTAAAACGTCTTATAATATCGCCCCCAATAGATCCTTTTCTGTTTTCAACCATATTTACGTGCTGGATAGAATATTCATCAGGCATAGCGGTGAGAGGTTTTTCAAACTTAAAATTTCCTAAATATAAATTATGGATTCTGCTTCTTTTTCCATAAATATCACCGTTAAATCCTCTTCCCAAAAAATCATCAATATTAGGTCTGTTATACACGAAATTTTTAATAAGGGTAGGGAATAACCAGATAGCATCACTGTTTCCAAGATCTATTAATAGCTTGGAATCTTTCTTTTCGGTTGTCATTTCTACATCTGCAACAATATAAGGCTTGTTTTTTTCAACAGTAATATCGAGGACATCAAATTTTTTTATCTTTTTCTTAAACAGTTTTTCATCATTGTAAATTGTAATTTTCTTGGATAAATAGTCAATTACTATTGGATGATTTTTAAAAAAATGATATCCGATGATTCCGTTTACGGGAATTCCGATGTGGGAGGAAATATTAAAATCCTGGTCTGTGATGATATAGAGTGTAGAACTGTAGTTTACGTAATCTTTGCCTATTCTGGCAATGTTGTTGTCTGATCGGAAACCGTCAATACTTGCGTTACCTCCCAAACCTGAAAGTCTTATTTTTTCGAGATTTGCAAGCTTTAATTCTTTGTTTTCAAGACTGAAAATAGAGGTTTCTGCAATTCCGGTATCTAGGAGAAAGGTTAAATCCGCCCCATTTACATTGACCGGAATAAAAATCAGATTATTGATTAACTTAAAAGGAATTACTGTTTTTTCGGCATTCTGTATTTCAAATGAATTCTGAGCATTCATGAAAATGCTGAACAAAATTATCATTATAGAATACCAATGTTTCATATAATGAATTTAGTGAATTTATCCTTATCATAAATAAAAAACATTCTCAAATATGAGAATGTTTGCTAATCGTTTATTAAGAACGGAATATTTTTAAAGTTTTCTTAATTTACTTGGAAAAGAAATCCATGAGATCCATATAATTTTTCTGATTGACACCATGCCCACTCATATATTCTCTGAATGTGAAGTAGCACCCAAGGTCATACAAAAGATCTGCAGCTTTTCTCCCCCATTCCAGAGGAATTACAGCATCATCTGTTCCGTGGGAAATAAAGAAACGTAATTTTTCCAGCTTCTTCTTATCTTTTACGATATTGGTTAATATCTTTTCTTCAGGGTAGCTGCTTAAACATGCTATATAACTGAATAGATCAGGGTATCTTAAAGCTAAAGAATAGCATAAAATTCCTCCCTGGCTAAAACCGCAAAGGTGGGTTTTACCATCAACCAGTCCATAATGATTTACAATCTTTAAAATACTTTCTAAAACCGATTGTAAAGCTTCTTCCGCTTGCGGAACGTCAATGAAATTTTCAGGATTATTAAAATCTATATCATACCACGAAAAACCTTCAAATTGAGTAGTTCGGGGCGCTCTGAAACTTACAATGATCCAGTCTTTTGGAAGGGTTTCCCTGAAGCTGAAAAGATCTTGTTCGTTGCTTCCGTATCCGTGCAGCATAAAAAGGATTGGGGTGCTGGAAGTTATATTTTCGGGTTCTCTTACAATGTAATCTAAATTCATAAGGACAAAGATAAATAATTAATCAGATGCATTGAATTGGAAATCATGATTCTATAGATAAAATTAATTTTGGAGTGTTTTAATCATTTTTTATAAAGCTATTTTAACTT